>NZ_CP108442.1:5089669-5403254 GCF_041435355.1 Streptomyces sp. NBC_01276 | reverse complement strand
CGACGAGCCACACCCCGTCGGGCCAGGCCCCGGAGCGGGGGGCGTGCCACTCGGCGGCCTCCTGGGACAGCCGCGTCTTGCCGGCCCCGCCGGGCCCGAGGAGCGTGACGAGCCGGGCCCGCCCGAGGTCCTCCCCGAGCACGCGGATGTCCCCCTCCCGCCCGACGAAGGAGGTGAGCCGCGCCCGCAGGTTCCCGGCGGGGGCCTGCGGTGCGGGTGCGGCGGGGGCCGGGGGCTGGGGCTGGGGCTGGTCCCGGTGCGCGCGGCCGGTGCCCGTCGCCGGGGCGGCCGGCGGGGTGGCTCCGCCCGGGGGCCGGGCCGCCGCGGGGTCGGCAGCGACCTCGGCCGGCGGGGCCGGGACGGACTCCCCGGTCCCGTGGACAGGGCCCCGGGACGGCTTGCCCCAGGCCGCGAAGGCCGTCGCCGGGGCGGCCGGGTGCGGGGTGACCGGGTGCGGGGCGGCCGTCGCCTGGGCTACCGGGTGCGGGGCGGCCGGGTGCGGGGGCTGGGGCTGGGGTGCCCGGTCGGGGGCCGGGGCCGGGGTGGCCCCGGTCGGGGCGGACGCCTCGGCCCCCCGGACGGGTCCCGGGGCGGGATCGTGACGGGCCGGGGTGCCCGGCGCCGCGGCCGGGTCCAGGAGTTCGGCGTGGAGGGCGCGGAGCTGGGGGCCCGGGTCCGTGCCGAGGCGGGCCGACAGGTCACGGCGGACGGCCTCGTAGGCGGCCAGTGCCTGCGCCGGCCGGCCCGCCGCCCGCAGGGCCCTGATCCGCAGCACCTGCAGGGACTCGTCCAGGGGCTGCCGGGCGCACAGCTCGGCCAGTTCCGGCAGGGCCGCCTCCGCCTCGCCCAGCGCCAGGGCCACACCGAGCCGGCCCCGCCGCGCGTCCATCCGTACGGCTTCCCAGCGCGCGGCCTCCGCCGTCGCCTCGGGCAGCGAGGCCAGCGCCGGGCCCCGCCACAGCGCGAGGGCCTCGTCGTACAGGGCCGCCGCCCCGGCCGGGTCCGGCACGTCGGCGGCGGCCCGTACGAGCCGTTCGAAGCGGAAGGCGTCGACGTCCTCGCGCTCCGCGTCCAGCAGGTAGCCGCCCGGGCCCGAGCGCACGGCGGCGTGCCCCAGCGCCCGTCGCAGCCGCCCCACCAGCGCCTGGAGCGCGGGCACGGCCTCGGCCGGCGGGTCGGCGTCCCAGACCTCGCCGACGAGCAGCGCGGCCGGTACCGCCCGCCCCGGACGCAGGGCGAGCGCGGTCAGGAGCGCCCGCAGGCGCGCGCCGCCCACGGCGACGGTGGTCCCGTCGTCGTGGGTGGCCTGGGTGGTACCGAGGATCGCGTAGCGCACCGGCCCATTGTCCCCGGACCCGGAGCCGGGCCCGCCCGGTCACCGGGATAGGTTTCGCCGCATGGGTCACCAGGGCAGCCGCGGCGAGCGGCAGATCAGTTCCGTATTCCTCGGCATCGTCGCCGTCATGGCGGTCACCGGCTGGGCGGTGTGGACCGGGTACGCCGCCAGCCCGGGGCTGGCGGTGTTCCTGTTCGTGACGTCCGCGTGGGTCGTCTCGCTGTGCCTGCACGAGTACGCGCACGCCCGCACCGCCCTGCACGGCGGTGACATAACGGTCGGCGCGAAGGGCTACCTGACGCTGAACCCGCTGAAGTACACGCACGCGCTGCTCAGCATCGTGCTGCCGGTCGTGTTCGTGATCCTGGGCGGGCTGGGCCTGCCCGGCGGAGCGGTGTACATCGAGCGGGACCGGATCCGGGGCCGCTGGAAGCACAGCCTGGTCTCCGCCGCGGGCCCGCTGACGAACGTGCTGTTCGCGGCCGTCTGCACCGCGCCGTTCTGGCTGGACGCCCTGGACGGCGTCCCGTTCACGTTCCGCTTCGCGCTGGCGTTCCTGGCGCTGCTCCAGGTCTCGGCGGCGATCCTGAACTTCCTTCCGGTCCCGGGGCTGGACGGCTACGGCGTGATCGAGCCCTGGCTCTCGCACCGGGCCCGCCGCGAACTGGCGCCGCTGGCGCCCTTCGCGCTGATCGGGGTCTTCGCGCTGCTGTGGATCCCGGAGGTGAACGCGTTCTTCTTCGGCGCGGTGGACGGCATCCTGCGCGGTCTGGGCGTCTCGGAGCTGGAGACCTACTGCGGCCACAACCTGTACCGCTTCTGGCAGGACCCGGACGGCCTCTGCACGGTCTCCGGCGGCTGAGGTCCTTTCGGCAAAGCGGCGGGACCGGGCGCCACTCTGCCGACGGGCCCCAGATGGCCCCCGCCCCGCCGGCCGGGGTCAGGCCACGAGCAGGCGCAGGCCCAGCTCCGCCGCGTCGAGGGCGACGAGGTCGCGGTTGCGGTCGGCCCAGCGGCCCGAGGCGAGGTCGTCGCGGAGTGCGAACACCACCACGCGGCGGGCCACCCGCTTCATCTCGCGCAGCCCGGCGATCGGGTCCGGCCAGTGGTGGACGGTGCTGACCGCCATCGCGGCGTCGAAGGACCCGTCCTCGAACGGGAGGTTCTCCGCACCGGCGGCCACGCACGGCGCCGCGCCCGGGGGCCGCTGCGCCCGCATGACGGCCGACGGTTCCACCGCGGTGACGTCGCGGTCCGCGCGGACGACGGCACGAGGCCGATCTCGTCGTACTGATGAAGCGTGCGGACGCTCACGCCGGCCAGCTCGGCGACGCGTCCCACGGTCAGGTGCTCTTCCACGCCCCCGACGATGCGGCATCACGCCACGTGAGGGTCAAGCCCGGCGGGCGGGTCCTAGGCGGTCTGCTGCGCCCGGCGCTGCTCGTCGGCCTTGGCCTTGCGCACGTAGAACCAGGCCATGTTGGACGTCAGCCCGGCCAGCAGCACCCAGACGATTCCGAGGAAGCTGCCCTCCACGAAGGCGACCACGGCGGCGGCCACGGCCAGGAGGCAGACGACAACGGCGAACACGGCAAGGCGGGGCATCCGGAACAGCTCCTCGGCGACACTGGAAGGGGGTCGAACCCTTCCAGTGTCCCCCATCGTCGAGGGGCTGATTTCCCGCTTTGCCTGATCTTCCGCACTGCTCCCGGTTACGGTTCGCCCGGCGCGCCGAACAGATCGTGCGAGCGAAGAGCAAGCGCCCGCGTCCCGGTTCGCACGGACCGGCGGATCCGGGCGGGTGGGGGGAACACCATGCAGGAGATCCAGAAGGGTGCGAACGTTGGTCTGAACGCCCTCAGCGAGGACGTCGGCTCGGTCGTCGTGAGTCTGAGCTGGACCAGCGCGTCGGGTGCCGGGGACGCGGATGTCTCCGTGCTGCTCGTGGACGAGAGCGGCAAGATCCGCAGCGAGAACGACTTCTACTTCTACAACAATCCCGCCGCCCCGGACGGGAGCGTGCAGCTCCTGGGGAAGACCCCCACCGACAGCGGCGACGAGGACCGCATCGGTGTCGATCTGACGGCGGTACCCAAGGATGTGGCCCGGATCGTGGTGGCGGCCAGCCAGTACGGCGGCGCCCGCTTCGGCGACCTCGACGATCTGCGGATGACGGTCACCGACCGGTCCGGTGAGCCGTTGGTGGGATTCTCCATCAACGACGCGAGCGTGGAGACGGCCTTCATCTTCGGGGAGCTGTACCGGCGCGGCGAGGAGTGGAAGTTCCGCGCCGTGGGACAGGGATACGAGACTGGGCTGGCCGGACTCGCCACGGACTTCGGCGTCGTGGTCGAGGAGGCCGACGGCGCCGCGGACTCCTCGACGGGTGCCCCGGACGCCATGGAGAAGGCCCCCGGGGCAACTGACGAGGACCTCGTCAGGGAAACCGTCGAGAACGCCGCGGACCCCGTGGCCGACCCGGTAGGCACCCTCGACGTGCCCGGGGAACCCGCGGTGCCCGTCCTTCCGGCGCAGACCCGCGGCAGGAGCGCCCGTACGACCAGGAAGAAGGTCACGCTCCCCAAGGCGGCCGGAAAGACCCTCGCCGAGAACGACTCCTGGCGGCCCGCGCGGCTCTTCCCCGTCCCGGCCCTCAAGAGCGACCGGGAACGCGAGGTGCGTGCGACCTCGGTGCTGCTGGCCGTCATGGCGCAGGTGCCGGAGCTGGGCCGTCGGCTGACCGCTGGGTTCGGTGCGCCCGCCGGGCGGATGCAGACCTTCACCGAGGTGTCCCTGCCGCACGGCGAGACGCCCCGGCGCCCGGACGGCGTGATCCGGGTCGAGCGCGCGGGCAAGCTGTGGACGGCGCTCGTCGAGACCAAGACCAACGGGAATCCGCTCAAGGCCGAGCAGGTGCAGGAGTACGTGGACATCGCCGCGCGCCGCGGCTACGAGGCCGTGATCACGCTCTCCAACGACGTGGCGCTCGACGGGGCCCCCGTGGTGGACGTCAAGATCGACCGCCGGCGCAAGCACAAGGTGAGCCTGTGGCACCTGTCGTGGGCGGAGGTGACCCACCAGACGCAGATGCTGATCCGGCACGAGGGGGTGGCCAACGCCGCCCACGCCTGGCTGCTGCAGGAACTTCTGGAGTACCTCCAGCACGAGAACTCCGGCTGCCACGGCTTCCAGAACATGGGGCCCTCGTGGGTTCCCGTGCGCAGGGGGATCGACGACGAGACCCTCACCATCGGCGATCCGCGTGCGGTGGAGGTCGTCGAGAGCTGGGAGCGGCTGATCCGCCAGGTCTGTCTGCGCCTCGGCGGAGAGCTGGGGCAGAAGGCGCTGCCGGTTCAGCGGGCACGGCGCGGCAGCGATCCGCTGGCCAGGCGGGTGGCGGCGGCGGAGAGGCTCTGCTCCGAGGGCCGGCTGACGGCTGAACTTCGGATCGAGGGGACGGAACGGGTCATCGCGGTGACGGCGGACCTGCGGACGGCGAAGGTCCGTACCTCCGTGGACGTTCCGGCACCGGCCGGCTCCTATCCGCTGTCCACGACGAAGCGCCTGCTGCGGCTGCTGGCCGATGCCCCGGCCGATCTGCACGTGGAGAGCCTCGTGGAGGGGACGAACGGGCCGCGCGGCACCCTGGAAAGGCTGCGGCCCGAGCCGGCGGACCTGCTGCCCAAGGACGGCGCGCAGCTCACCGGATTCCGGCTGACCCTCGTCAAGGGAACGGGCACCACCAGGGGCAACGCGGAGTCCGGGTTCATCCGCAGCGTCGACGACGCCGTGGAGCGGTTCCACCACGGTGTGCTGGCCCATCTGGGGACCCTGGAGGCGCGTCCCGGGCGCAGGGGCTGAACCTGAACCGCCGCCCGGGGCCCCGCTGCGGACGCGCGGCCCCGGGAGGGGGGGGGTCAGACGTCGGTGAGGCGGAGGCCGGCGTGGGCCTTGTAGCGGCGGTTGGTGGAGATCAGGTTGGCGACCATGGCCTCGACCTGGTGGGCGTTGCGCAGTCGGCCCGCGAAGACGCCGCGCATGCCCGGGATGCGGGCCGCGAGGGCCTGGACGAGGTCGGTGTCGGCGCGGGACTCGCCGAGGACCATGACGTCGGTGTCGATCTCCTCCACCGAGGCGTCCTGGAGGAGGACGGCGGAGAGGTGGTGGAAGGCGGCGGTGACGCGGGAGTCCGGCAGCAGGGCGGCGGCCTGCTGGGCGGCGCTGCCCTCCTCGACGCGGAGGGCGTAGGCGCCCTGCTTGTCGAAGCCGAGCGGGTTGACGCAGTCGACGACGAGCTTGCCCGCGAGGTCCTCGCGGAGGGCTTCGAGGGTCTTGGCGTGGCCCTCCCACGGCACCGCGATGATCACGATGTCGCTGCGGCGGGCGCACTCGGCGTTGTCGGCGCCCTCCACGCCGAGGCCGAGTTCGTCGGCGGCGGCGCGTGCGCGGTCGGCGGCGCGGGAGCCGATGATCACCTTCTGGCCGGCCCGCGCCAGGCGGTAGGCGAGGCCGCGGCCCTGGTCGCCGGTGCCGCCGAGGACGCCGACGGTCAGGCCCGAGACGTCCGGCAGGTCCCAGGGGTCCTTGGCCGGCGGCTTCTGCGTGCTGTCTGAGGAAGTCATGGGGGCGAGGGTACTGCCGAGTACGCCAGGTCCGAAGGGGTGGGAAGTGCCGGTACGCCCCCCGTGTCCGCCCGTGTGGTGCAGGATGCCGCCATGGATGCCGTGAGGGTCGCGCTGCTGCGCGAAGTGCTCGCCGGGACGCACTGGCCCGGCGAGGCGCGGCGGTTCGCCGGTTCGCTGCGGCGGTCCGTGGTGCCGTCGGGGGGGCCGTTGCTCCTGGTGGGCACCGAGCAGTACGAGCCCTGGCACCTGGCGGCCCACCTGGTGGACGAGGCCGCCTGGTCGGGGCTGCCGGAGCTGGCGCCGACGCTGGTGCGCCACCACGTGCGGCCGGACGCGCCGCCGCACCTCTCGGCGGGGCTGGGCCGGCTGGAGGGGGCCCGGCGCGGGCACACGCTGCTGGTGGTGGCGCCGGAGCGGCCCGGCGCCGGGCTGCTGGAGCGGGTCCACGACGCCCGCCGGGCGGGGGCGACCGTACTGTCCCTGGACGGCGGGGACCCGGATCTGGGCACGCTGGCGCACGACGCGCTGTCGGTGCCCGCCGCCACCGCGGAACTGGACCTGGACACGGTGCAGCACCTGGTCAGCGCCGCGGCCGGGGAGAACGGCCTGCCGGTGCGGCGCGGACCGCGGCGGCTGCGGGAGCGGCTGGCGCGGCTGGCCGACCAGCTGACCGCGCCGCCCCCCAGCCGCTGGTGAGGGGCAGGGGGGCGGGGGGCCGCAGGGGGTCAGGGGATCAGGGAGCCGGTCAGGGAGTCGTGCCCTCTTCGTCTTCGCGGGTCTTGTCGTTCCACTTGGGATCGTTCTGCCATTCGAGGTTGCGCTCCTGCGCCGTCTCCATGGCGTGCCTCGCCTCCTCGGGCGTGGCGTACGGGCCGAAGCGGTCCTTGGCCGGACATTCCGGGCCCTCTTCGACCTTCTTGTGCACCAGGCAGTAGAACCACTCGCCGGGCTTTCCCACCTGGCGCTTCTTGAACAGGGCCATCGTCGGCTCCTTCCTCTGTCCGCCATGCTGCCCCATACCCGCTGGATACACTCGCTTGCATGTCTGGCCAGTCGCTGCTCGTACCAGGCGAGCTCTCTCCCGTCCGTTCCGTTCCCGGTAACATCCGCCGGCCCGAGTACGTGGGCAAGCCGATGCCCACCCCGTACACCGGACCGGAGGTGCAGTCGGCCGAGACCATCGAGGCGATGCGCATCGCCGGCCGGATCGCCGCCAGGGCGATGGAGGAGGCCGCCAAGCACATCGCCCCGGGGGTGACCACCGATGAGCTGGACCGGGTCGCGCACGAGTTCATGTGCGACCACGGCGCCTACCCGTCGACGCTGGGGTACCGGGGCTTCCCGAAGTCCCTGTGTTCCTCGCTCAACGAGGTCATCTGCCACGGGATCCCCGACTCGACCGTCCTGAAGGACGGCGACATCGTGAACCTCGACGTGACCGCGTACATCGGCGGGGTGCACGGCGACAACAACGCCACCTACCTGTGCGGCGAGGTGGACGAGGAGTCCCGGCTGCTGGTGGAGCGCACCCGCGAGGCCCTGAACCGGGCGATCAAGGCGGTCAAGCCGGGCCGCCAGATCAACGTCATCGGCCGGGTCATCGAGTCGTACGCGAAGCGCTTCGGGTACGGCGTGGTCCGCGACTTCACCGGGCACGGGATCAACTCCTCGTTCCACTCCGGCCTGATCGTCCCGCACTACGACAGCCCGCACGCGACCACCGTCATCGAGCCCGGCATGACCTTCACGATCGAGCCGATGCTGACGCTGGGGACCCACGAGTACGACATGTGGGAGGACGGCTGGACGGTCGTCACGAAGGACCGCAAGCGCACCGCGCAGTTCGAGCACACGCTCGTGGTGACCGACTCGGGGACCGAGATCCTGACCCTTCCCTAGCGCGGGAGACGGTCCGCGGCCGGGCCGTTTTTTACCGACAGGACGTCGGGAACACATTGACTTAGGCAAGCCTAAGCAGGAAGATCGGGCGTGGCGGCACCGTGCCGCCGCGCCCGATTCCTCTTTCCGGAGGTCCGCCTTGGACGCCTTCTCCACGGTCATCCGTGTCGCCTCGCACGAGCAGCACACCGAAGCCGAGACCTCGACGTTCATGAGCGACCTGCTCGGCGGCCGCCTCGGCGTGGACGCGTACGCCCGCTACACCGAGCAGCTCTGGTTCGTGTACCGGGCGCTGGAGGACGCGGCCGGAGCGCTCCGGGAGGACCCGGTGGCCGGGCCCTTCATCCGTCCCGAGCTGATGCGCGTCGCCGAGATCGAGCGCGACCTGGCCCACCTGCTGGGCCCCGGCTGGCGCGAGTCGGTCGTGGCGCTGCCCGCGACCGCGGCCTACGCGGCACGCGTGGCCGAGTGCGCGGCCTCCTGGCCGGGCGGGTACGTCGCCCACCACTACACCCGCTACCTGGGCGACCTCTCGGGCGGCCAGATCATCCGGGACAAGGCGGAGCGCACCTGGGGCTTCGAGCGCAAGGGCGACGGCGTGCGGTTCTACGTCTTCGCGGACATCGCGAACCCGGCCGCCTTCAAGCGGACCTACCGCGAGCTGCTGGACGCGATCGCCGCGGACGACCTGGAGAAGCAGCGGATCATCGACGAGTGCAAGCGCGCCTTCGACTTCAACGGCGCGGTCTTCCGGGAGCTGGGCGAGCAGTTCCGGCTGAGCGCCTGATCCGCGCCCCCCGGGGAATCAGCCCTCCGGCCCGGCCGGAGGGCTGACGCCTCACCCCTCGAAGTGACACCAGCGGAACCCGTGTTCGAGCAGTGGCGTCAGGGTCCCGCGGTGGAGGGCGGCGAAGACGGCGAAGCCCACGATGGGGTGATCGGGACTCGACGGAGGCCCTAGGGCCGGCGGGGCTCCGCGAAGCGGACGCGGCCGCCGATCTCGACGGTGCCGTCGGGGCCCGGGGCGGTGAGGATCTGGGAGCCGGCCCCCTGGGTGATGTTCAGGGCGCGGTTCAGCTGGGCCGTCAGCAGGATCGCCGCCGAGCCGGTGGCCTCGTCCTCGGTGATGGCCCCGTCGGGGCGGCGCGGGAAGCCGCGGGCGCGGATCCGCCCGGCGGTCTCGTCCTCCCAGGCCCATGCGTACAGCCAGCCCTCGCCGGGCGGCGGTGCGGGCAGCGCGTCGACCTCGGCGGGGTTCGCGTACTGCTCGGTGCGCTTGCCCGTGACCCACTCGGGGCGGGCCGTGATCCAGGTGAACTCCCCGTCGTCACGGGCCCATACGGACCCGGCGGGCGGCTGGAGTTCCTCGATGTCCAGCAGCCACGCGACGCCGACCAGCGGGTGGCCCGCGAAGGACATGCGGGTGCCGGGCGTACGGATGTCGACGACCCCGCGCTCGGGGTCGTCGACGAACACCGTCTCGCTGTAGCCCAGTTCGGCCGCGAGGGCCTGCCGGTCCGCGTCCTCGGGGCAGGTCCGGCCGTCGCGGACGACTCCGAGCAGGTTGCCGAACCGGCCGTCACCCGCGCAGAAGACCTTGATCACATCCAGATCGTTCACGCGGGCATTCAAGCACGGGTCAGTTCCCGGCCGTACGTCGGCGGCGCGCGAGGTACACGGCGCCGGCGCCTGCGGCGATGACCGCGGCGGAGGTGCCGAGGAGGGCGCCGGCCGGGATCTCGGCGCCGGTGGAGGCGAGGTTCCCGCCCACGGAGCCGCCGGAGGAGCCGGAGGAGCCGCCGACCGTCCCTCCGGTGGTGGTGCCGCCGGTGGTGCCCGTGGTGCCCGAGCCCCCGGTGTTGCCGGTGCCTCCGGTGCCGCCCCCGGTCGACGGGAGGACGACGTCCTTGTCCACCGCCACCGAGAGGGTGAGGGAGTCCATCGGCTTGCCCGGCTTGTACTTCTCGTCGACGGCGCCGTTGTACGCGAAGACGGCGGAGCCCTTCTCGGTGAAGACCGCGGGGACCCCTTCCAGCGTCAGCAGGCCGCCCTTGGTCTTGTAGTCGCCCTTCGACAGGTCGAGGGTGGCGAACGGGATGTCCTTGTCGGTGCCCTGCGCCGTCTTCGCGTCGAGGAGCAGGGTGCCCGTCTTGCCCGTGGTGGCGATCCGGACGTTGCCGAAGGCGAGGTCGAGGTGGTGGGCGGGGAGCTCGAAGCGCACGGCCCCCTCGAAGGAGGCGTTCAGCTTCTGGTTCTTGACGTCGAGCTCGCCCTTGCCGAAGGAGAAGTCGAAGGTCTTGCCGTTCTTGGTGGCGCCACCGGACGCCGTGACGCCCTGGTCGCCGACGTAGTCGTGGAGGGACTGCTTCAGCCCCCAGGTCAGCTTGCCGCGCAGGATCTTCTGCGGACCGTCGGCCGGAGCCGTCGTCGGGGCCTTCGTCGGGGCCTTCGTGGAAGGCTTGACGGTGGTGCTCGGCGTCGTCGGCGCGGTGCTGCCGGCCGACGGTGACGGCGAGGTGCCCGGGGGGTCACTCGGGGCTGGGGGCTTCGGGAACTCCAGTGCCACCGACAGTTTGTCGGCCTCCTGTCCCGCGTAGGCCGGGCGGTCGAACTGCGCGGCGAACTCGCGGGTGAGGGTGGTGGTGAGCCCGGTCATGTTCATTCCGGTGAAGGCCACGTCCGCCAGCGGAACGTCGCGGGTCAGGACGTTGTTCCTGGTGACGTCCGCCGTCAGCTTCTTCGTACCGGTGTCGATGCGGAAGTTCTCCATCGCGACGACGAAGCCGTGGGCGGTTCCGTCGAAGACGACCCGTCCCTTGAAGGCCGCGGTCACGACGCGGCCTCCGGTCTCGTCGTACTGCCCGGTCGCCTGGCCGAAGCGGAAGCCGCCCGGCACCTCGGAGGCCCCGTCGTGCGTGGTGATCGAGCCGATGCCCTTGACGTAGGCGCGCAGGCTGCCCAGCACGCCCCAGTCGAGGGTGCCGCCCGTCACCGGGACCGGCGCGGCGGCGGCCGGCGCCCCGGCGGCCGGCGCGCCGTCCGCCGCCGTGGCGGGTATGACGAAGGCGGCGGTGCCGAGGGTCGCGGCGGTGAGGACGGCGGCCGCGAGGACGGCCGGGCGGCGGTGGGACGACATGGGCGGGAACTCCCTGGGTGCACGGGGCGGATGGAGGGGCGGGCGGAGCGGGATGGAGGATCGGGCGGGGTCGGGCCGGGTGGCGCGAAGCGGGACGGGGGCGTTACGGAGCATCGGCGGGCGCCGGGTCGGCCGCCGCCGCCCGGCGCTTGCGCAGCACCAGGAACCCGCCGGCGCCGGCCAGGACCAGGACCGCGGCGGCGAGGCCGAGGTACGGCCCGGCCGGGGAGGACCGGTCGCGCGCGGCGCCCGGGGCCGGGGAGGCGGGGGCGGGGGCCGAGGCGGTCTGCGGCGCGGGCGACGGGGCGGCCGTGGAGCCCAGGTCGGGCAGGGCGGGCAGGGTGGCGCCGCCGTCGAGGGCGACGGCCAGCGAGACGGGGTCCATCTCGGTGCCGGGCCGGTACATGGAGTTGAAGGCCTGGGCGCCGCCCTCGGTGAGGGTGGCCGGGGCTTCGGTCAAGGTGGCGAGCTTCCCCTCGGTCTTCAGGCCCTTGGCGTCGAACTCGACGAGCGCCACGGCACTCTTCGTTTCGCCGCCGGTGGTCACGTCGGCGGTCAGGACCCCCTTGCCGTTCTCGACCTTGACGTTCACCTTGCCGAGCATGAGGTCGAGATGGGCCCCCGTGAAGTGGACCGTACCGGCGAACGCCGCGTCGAGCGCTCCCTTTTGGCCGTCGTACGTCCCCGTGCCCTGCGGGAAGCGGAACAGCGCGCCGCCGTCCTGGGCACCCTCGGCGAGCGTCCACCCGCCCTGGCCCGTCGAACCGGTGACGTACTCGCGGAAGGTGCGGCGCACTCCCCAGTCCACGGCGGCGTCGGCGAACGCGCCCTGCCCCCGCGGGGATCCGGACGGAGCGCCGGGGGTCTGCGCGGGCGCCTGGGGCGGGCCGGACGGGGCGCCCTGCGCGGCGGTGACGACGTCGGCGGAGAGCGAGACGGGGTCGAGCGGAGCGCCGGCCGGGTAGTAGCCGGCGAAGGCCTTGGCGCCCTGGGCCGTGAGGGTCGTGGGCACGTTGGTCAGGGCGATCGGGGTGCCGCCCCCCAACATGTCGATGCCGCCGAGGGAAAGCGTGGCGAAGGGCACCTGGGACTCCTCGGTGACCGCGCCGGTGTCCTTGGCCTTGCCGGCCACGTCGAGGTAGAGGGTGCCGGTGCCGCCGGATATCCGTACGGACGGACGGCTGACGGTCATGTCGAGCTCGTACGCGCCGTCGGGCTTCCGGTGGCCCTGGAAGCTCACGCCGCCGGAGAAGGCGGCGTTGAACTCGCCGGAGTCGGGGTCGTAGGAGCCGGCCGCCGAATGGAAGCGGAACAGGCTGCCGCCCACGGTGGCGGCTCCGCTCTTCAGCTGGAAACCGCCTTTCGCCACCGGCCCCGTGACGTAACTCTGGAACGAGGATTTGATGCCCCAGTCGAGCCGGCCCCCCTGCACCGTACGGCTCGCCGCGTGGGCGGCGGAGGCCGGGAGCAGCGCCCCGAGCAGGGCCGCCAGCAGGGCCACGGTGAACGCGCGGGTGGGTCGTGCGGACATGGACGTCCCCTTCCAGGGCCCGGAAAGTAAGGTTAGGCTAACCTAAGCTATCTCGGTCGAGCGGGGAACCCCGTCGTCGACGCGACCTCACTTCCCTCCCCGCCCCAGCCGGACGATCAGGACGGTGCCTCCGTGCCCACGCCCGCCACGCCACTCCGCTTCCCCCGCCTCGCCGGCGCCGTGGCCGCCCTGGCACTGGCCGTGACCGGCTGCGCGGGGACGGCCGCCCCCGCGGACTCCCCGGCCCGTCCCGCCGCCGCCCTCCCGGACCGGGTGGAACCGCTGGCCGGCACTCCGCGGCCCGCGCTGCCGGTGACGGTCCCCTCCGCCGACGGGACGCAGGTCACCGTCACCTCCGCGGACCGGATCATCCCGCTGACCGGCGGCCTCAACGAGATCGTCCAGACCCTCGG
This sequence comes from Streptomyces sp. NBC_01276, assembly GCF_041435355.1. Taxonomy (GTDB): domain Bacteria; phylum Actinomycetota; class Actinomycetes; order Streptomycetales; family Streptomycetaceae; genus Streptomyces. The sequence goes on along the minus strand of NZ_CP108442.1, from coordinate 5,390,314 downwards.
CCTCGGCGGGCAGGTCGTCGCCCGGGACATCACCGCCACCTTCGAACAGGCCGCAGCCCTGCCCGTGGTGACGCGTGGCCACGACGTCTCCGCCGAGAGCGTCCTGTCGCTGCGTCCCACACTGGTGCTCGCCGAGACCACCACCGGCCCCGCGGAAGCCGTCCGGCAGATCCGTGACGCCGGCGTCCCCGTCCTGGTGCTCGCTCCCGCCACATCGCTGGAGGACGTACCGAAGCGGATCGACGCGGTGGCCGCCGCGCTCGGCGTGGGCGACGCGGGCACGCGGCTGAACGGACGCACCGCCGACCGGATCGCCGCCGCCCGCAAGGGCGTTCCCGCCGGATCGGCGAAGAAGCCCCGGGTCGCCTTCCTCTACCTGCGCGGCACCGCGTCCGTCTACCTCCTCGGCGGCTCCGACTCCGGCGCGGCCCCGCTGCTGGAGGCGGCGGGCGCGGTGGACACCGGCAAGGAGTCCGGACTCGGCAAGGACTTCACCCCGATCACCAGCGAGGCGCTGGCCGCCGCCGCACCCGACGCGATCCTCGTCATGACCAAGGGCCTCGAATCCGTAGGCGGCGTCGACGGCCTGGTCAGGATCCCGGGCGTGGCCCAGACCCCGGCCGGGACGGACCGCCGCGTGGTCACCGTCGACGACGGCGTCCTCCTCAACTACGGCCCCCGCACCGACCAGGTGCTCTCCTCCCTGGTCGCCCAGCTCTACGGCAAGGGCGCCTGAGGTGGCCCTCTCCTGCGATCCCCCGCGCACCGCCGGGGCCGGCCCGGCCCCCGGCTCCGCCCCCGGGGAGCCGGACCGGCCGCGTTCGCGCAGGACGCCGGTGCTGACCGGCGCGCTGGCGCTCGTCCTGCTGCTCCTCGCCCTCGTCTCCGCCGGCGTGGGCGCGTACCGCATCCCCACCACCGACGTACTCGCCTCCGTCCAGCACCACCTGGGCCTCGGCGGCGCGCCCCTCGACCGTGTCGGGGAGAGCGTGCTGTGGAACGTACGCCTCCCCCGCGTCGCGCTCGCGGTGCTCGTGGGCGCCGCCCTCGGCTGCGCGGGCGCCCTGATGCAGGGGGTGTTCGGCAACCCGCTCGCCGAACCCGGCGTGATCGGCATCTCGGCGGGCTCCGCCGTGGGCGCGGTCGCCGCGATCGGACTGGGCCTCGGCTTCCTCGGGAACTGGACCGTCACCGCATGCGCCTTCGTCGCGGGGCTGGTCACGGTCGGCGCCGTCTACCTGCTGTCCCGCAACGGCGGCCGCACCGAGGTCGTCACCCTGATCCTGACCGGCATCGCCGTCAACGCCTTCGCGGGCGCCCTGATCGGCCTGTTCGTCTTCTTCGCCGACAGCGGCCAGGTCAACCAGATCACCTTCTGGCAACTCGGCTCCCTCGCCCAGGCCACCTGGCCCAAGGTGCTCGCCGTCCTGCCCTGCGCGCTCGCCGGACTGCTCGCCGCGCCCTTGTACGCGCGCCGCCTCGACCTCCTCGCCCTCGGCGAACGCCCGGCCCGGCACCTCGGGATCGACGTCGAACGGCTGCGCCTGGCCCTGATCCTGGTCGTCGCCCTGCTGACGGCGGCCGCCGTGGCCGTGGCCGGGGTCATCACCTTCGTGGGCCTGCTCGTCCCGCACCTGCTGCGGATGGCGAACGGCCCCGGACACCGCTTCCTGGTACCCGGCAGCGCGCTCGCCGGTGCCGTGGTCCTGACCGGCGGCGACCTGGCCGCCCGTACGGTCGCCGCGCCCGCCGAGCTGCCGCTGGGCGTGCTCACCGCCCTGATCGGCAGTCCGTTCTTCTTCTGGCTGCTGCGCCGCACCCGGCGCGGGCAGGGAGGCTGGGCATGAGCGCCCTCCGCCGCGGCCGGGCCGCCCTCTTCGGCCGCCGCCCGCGCACCGTGCCCGCCCGGCCCGCCGCCGGCGAGGTCCTGGCCCGGGCCGAGGACCTGCACGTGCGGCTCGGGGAGCGCGAGGTGCTCGCCGGGATCGGGCTGAGCGCGTACGCGGGCGAGGTGCTGGCCCTGGTCGGCCCCAACGGCGCGGGGAAGTCCACCCTGCTGGGGGCGCTGGCCGCCGATCTGCCCGCGCACTCGGGGACCGTACGCGTCGACGGGCGCCCGGTGTCCGAGTGGACGGCCCCCGAACTGGCCCTGCGCCGCTCGGTGCTGCCCCAGTCGGCCGCGCTGTCCTTCCCGTTCCCGGTCGCGGAGGTGGTCCGAATGGGCCGCGCCCCCTGGGCGGGCACCGACCTGGCCGGCGCCGACGAGGAGGCGGTGGCCGACGCCATGGCCGCCGCCGAGGTGACCGGTTTCGCCGCACGCCCCTTCTCCGCGCTCTCCGGCGGCGAACGGGCCCGGGTCGCGCTGGCCCGCGTACTGGCCCAACGGGCTCCGCTGATGCTGCTCGACGAACCCACGGCCGCCCTGGACCTGCGCCACCAGGAGCTGGTGCTGCGGGTCTGCCGGGAGCGGGCCGCGGCCGGGGACGCGGTGGTCGTCGTCCTGCACGACCTCGGGCTGGCGGCGGCGTACGCGGACCGGGCCGCCGTGCTGCACGACGGCCGGATCGCGGCGGCCGGGCCCCCCTCGGAGGTCTTCGGGGACGGACTGCTGAGCCGGGTCTACCGGCAGCCGGTGGAGGTCTTCCCGCACCCCCGCACCGGGACCCCGCTGGTGGTCCCCGTACGGGAGGAGGCCAAGGGAGAACCGGCCGGTAACCTTTCCGGCCCGCTGAACGCCGACGGCGACTTGACCCGCGCTTGACCTTCGCTTGAGACGGTCATGGAGGGGCCGTGACGGGCTCGTGTCCGGGACCGGAAGGTGAGAGCTGAATCACTGGACGAGCGGGTATCGGTCAGGTAAGCCTCGGTTAAGTTAGGTCCGCCTCACCGAGCCTCGCCGAGGCTCAACCAGCCTCCACCCCCGCCAGGAGCCCCCATGCGCCCCGCCCGTCTCACCGTCCTCTCCGCGGCCGCCGTCGTCGTCGCACTCACCGCCGTCACCGGCTGCGCGGACAAGAGCGACGACAGCGGCTCCGGCGCCATCAAGGTCAACGCGACGGACAGCGCCTGCGAGGTCTCCAAGACCGAGTTCCCGGCCGGCAAGGTCTCCATCGAGGTCGAGAACAAGGGCTCCAAGGTCACCGAGCTCTACGTCCTCTTCCCGGACGACCGCATCGTCGCCGAGCGCGAGAACATCGGCCCCGGCACCAAGGCCACCATCACCGCCGAGATCAAGGCGGGCGACTACGAGTTCGCCTGCAAGCCCGGCATGAAGGGCGACGGCATCCGCACCAAGGTCAAGGCCACCGGCCAGGGCGGCGGCGACAAGCGCAGCCCCGAGCTGGACGCCGCGGTCGCCTCGTACCGCAAGTACGTGCAGGAGCAGGCCGACGAGACGCTGCCGAAGGCCAAGGTCTTCGCCGACGCCGTCAAGGCCGGCGACCTGGACGCCGCGAAGAAGGCCTACGCCCTCTCCCGTCTGGGCTGGGAGCGCACCGAGCCGGTCGCCGAGTCCTTCGGTGACATCGACCCGAAGGTCGACGTCCGCGAGGACGGCCTGGAGGCGGGCCAGGACCCGGCCAAGGACTGGACGGGCTGGCACCGTCTGGAGAAGTCCCTCTTCCAGGACGGCAAGATCGGCGACGAGGACAAGAAGCTCGCCGACACCCTGATCACCGACCTCACCGAGTGGCAGAAGAAGGTCGGCCAGGCCGAGATCACCCCGACCTCGATGGCCAACGGCGCCAAGGAGCTGCTCGACGAGGTCGCCACCGGCAAGGTGACGGGTGAGGAGGAGCGCTACTCCCACACCGACCTGGTCGACTTCAAGGCCAACCTCGAAGGCGCCCAGAAGGCATACGAGCTCCTCAAGCCGACCGCCCAGAAGAACGACGCCGAGCTCGTCAAGCAGCTCGACACCCAGTTCGCGTCGCTGAGCACCCTGCTGGACAAGTACCGCGCCGACAAGAACGGCTACGAGTTCACCTCCTACGACAAGGTCGGTGACGCGGAGCGCAAGGAGCTCTCGGACGGGGTCAACTCCCTCGCCGAGCCGCTCTCCAAGCTCGCCGCAGCGGTCGCCAAGTAGTACCGGGATCCAGGCAGAGGCGGGAGAAACAGCATGACCGACCAGGTGTCGCAAGAGTCCTCCACCGGCGCGGGTACCCCCTCGCGGCGCTCCGTGCTGGGCTGGGGCGGAGCCGGTCTCGCGATCGGCGCCGCCGCGGCCGGCGGCACGGTCGCCGCGCTGGGCGGCGGCTCGGACATGGCCCCGGCGGCCTCCGCGGGGGCGGCGGTGCCGTTCCACGGCGAGCACCAGTCCGGCATCGCCAGCGCCGTCCAGGACCGGCTGCACTTCGCGGCCTTCGACGTGAAGACCAAGAGCCGCGACGAGCTGGTCCAGCTCCTCAAGGAGTGGACCGCCGCGGCCCGTCTGATGACGGCCGGCCTGCCGGTCGGCGACGCCTACGAGGGCCTGCCCGAGGCCCCGCCGACCGACACCGGCGAGGCCCTGGGCCTCAAGCCCTCCCGCCTCACCCTGACCATCGGCTTCGGGCCGGGCCTGTTCGCCAAGGACCGCTTCGGCCTGGAGGGCAAGCGCCCCGAGGCCCTGGTGGACCTGGAGGCCTTCCCCGGCGACAACCTGGACCAGGCCCGCTCCGGCGGCGACCTGTGCGTCCAGGCCTGCGCCGACGACCCGCAGGTCGCGGTGCACGCCATCCGCCAGCTCGCCCGCATCGGCTTCGGCAAGGTCGCCGTACGCTGGTCGCAGCTCGGCTTCGGCAAGACCTCCTCGACCACCCCGGACGCGCAGACCCCGCGCAACATGATGGGCTTCAAGGACGGCACCCGTAACGTCTCGGGCACCGACACCGCCGCCCTCGACAAGCACGTGTGGGTCGGCGCGAACGACGGCAGCGCCTGGCTGACCGGCGGTTCGTACCTGGTCGCCCGCCGCATCCGGATGCACATCGAGACCTGGGACCGGACCTCCCTTCAGGAGCAGGAGGACGTCTTCGGCCGCGACAAGGGCGAGGGCGCGCCGGTCGGCAAGTCCAAGGAGCGCGACGAGCCGTTCCTGAAGGCGATGAAGCCGGAGGCCCACGTGCGCCTGGCGCACCCGGACTCCAACGACGGGGCGACGATCCTGCGCCGCGGCTACTCCTTCACCGACGGCACGGACGGACTGGGCCGCCTCGACGCGGGCCTGTTCTTCCTCGCCTACCAGCGCGACGTCCGCAAGGGCTTCATCCCGATCCAGCGGCAGCTGGCGAAGAACGACGCGCTCAACGAATACATCCAGCACGTGGGTTCGGCCGTCTTCGCCGTCCCGCCGGGCGTCCGCGACAAGGACGACTGGTGGGGCCGGACGCTGTTCGCGTAGTCCCCGCCGGAGAGGAAACGCCGTGTTCGGCAACTATCTGATCGGCCTGCGCGAAGGCCTTGAGGCCAGCCTGGTCGTCTGCATCCTCGTCGCCTACCTGGTGAAGACGGAGAACCGGGCCGCGCTGCGTCCGGTGTGGCTCGGCATCGGCATCGCCTGCACGATCTCGCTGGCGTTCGGCGCACTGCTGACCTTCGGCACCCAGGAACTCACCTTCGAGGCCCAGGAGCTCCTGGGCGGCAGCCTCTCGATCATCTCGGTGGGCCTGGTGACGTGGATGGTCTTCTGGATGAAGAAGACCGCACGGCACCTGAAGGGCGAGCTGGAGGGCAAGCTGGACGCCGCCCTCGCGATGGGCACCGGCGCGCTGGTGGCCACCGCCTTCCTGGCGGTGGGCCGCGAGGGCCTGGAGACGGCGCTGTTCGTGTGGGCCTCGGTCCGCGCCAGCGGCGAGGGCTCCTCGGCCCCGCTGATCGGGGTGCTGCTGGGCATCGCGACGGCGATCCTCCTGGGCTGGCTGTTCTACCGGGGCGCGCTGAAGATCAACCTGGCGAAGTTCTTCAAGTGGACCGGCGGCATGCTGGTGATCGTGGCCGCGGGCGTGCTCGCGTACGGCGTCCACGACCTCCAGGAGGCCGGCTTCCTGAACGGCCTGCACGACAAGGCCTTCGACATCAGCTCGGCGATCCCGCCGGACAGCTGGTACGGGGTCCTGCTCAAGGGCGTCTTCAACTTCCAGCCGGACCCGACGGTCCACCAGCTGGTGGTGTGGTCCCTGTACCTGGTCGTCGTCCTGGGCCTGTTCCTCCTGCCGGCCCGCGCCAAGGCGGCCCCGGCTCCGAAGGAACCGACCCCGGCCCGCGGCTGACGCCCGTCCGCCGTCCCGCCCGACGCCCGGCCACCGGCCGGGCGTCTCGCGTTCTCCGCTACCAGAGCCGGTCGACGGTGCCCGGATGGAGCGGGATCCTGGTCCCGGTCCAGGCGGCCCGGTCCGCTTCCCCCTCCGCCCCCGGGGCGAAGAAGGCGGCCAGCACCTCCTTGTCGAAGCCCGGCCCGTCGGTGGGCAGCGGTTCGGCCGGGGTGCCGCCGACGAGCACGCTGCCGGGCAGCCGCTCGAAGCCGGCCCGCTCGTAGAACGGCACCAGCGGCCGGTCGCAGCTGAACAGGGCCACGTCCACCGCCGGATCGGCGGCCAGCTCCGCCCGCGCCCCGGCCACCAGCCGGCTCCCGAGCCCCCGCCCGCACCACTCGGGCCGGGTCACCACACCGCTCAGCCCGGCGGCCCGGCGGACCCGCCCGCCGCACGGGACCTCCTTGTACAGCAACGTCAGGCAGGCCCCGACCGTGCCGTCCCCGTCCACGAGCAGCAGCGTCCTCGGCCGCAGCGCGGGATCGTGCCCGAACCGGCTCCCGGGCCACACCCGCCCCTCGATCCCCGCCACCTGACGGGCCAGCCCCCCGGGCAGCTCCGCCTCCGGGTACGCGAGCAGCCGCAGTGCGGAAGGCGGCGGCCCGGCGCGATGTGCGCCCGTGTCTCCAGTCGTCATGACGGGTCCAACCGGAATGCGGCCCTACACATTTCACGCACCGCCATCCGCCCCCCGCTTTGCCCGGCCTTTATTCACGGACACCGTTACCGAAAACCGGCGCCGGACCACCGGGAAGCCTGCGGCGGCCCGTCGTTCCGGGCCGATCGACGGACCGTCCGTTCAAGGTTGATCTATATTGGTCCGGGCCGTCTGTCCTTTCGACCACAAAAAAGGGCAGTTGGAACCGCGCGCCGAGGGGGGTAACGATGCGTGGTCGCACGGGGTAGAACCGATATCCCCGCGATGAACATGGCCGAATTCGATGGGCCTGTCCGTGACTGCCGTCGTACGACGTGTTCCCGGACCGGGTCTCGCGAGTCATTCCCCGCCGCCTCCACCCCTCCACCGCCGACGTGTCCGCGCTGGTGACGGGGCCCGGCCGGCTGTTTCCTCGCGGTGCGTCTCCAGGCCCGGACCGGACAACTCGACGAATGGCTTGTACGTGCAGAACGGCATACTCAGGGCCCACGGTGCCACCGCCACGGGCGAACCCGCCGACCAGGGACCGGGGTCCGTCGGCCTGTCCGTGGTCATCCCCGCCTACCGGGAGGAAGACCGTCTGGGGCCCACCCTGGACGTCGTCCGGGCCTACCTGGACTCCCACGTCGGCACCGGTACGGAGGACTGGGAGGTCATCGTCGTCGACGACGGCTCCCCCGACCGGACCGCCACCGTCGCCCTGAAGGCCGGTGTGGACGAACACCGCATCCGGCTCGTGCAGTCGGAGCAGAACCGGGGCAAGGGCAGCGCGCTGCGGCTCGGCGTCGCGGCCTCGCTGGGGCGGCGCGTGCTGATCATGGACGCGGACCTGGCGACTCCCATGGAGGAGCTCGCCCGGCTGGAGAAGGCCCTGGCCGACGACCCGAAGCTCGACGCCGCCATCGGCTCGCGCGCCCACCGCGACTCGGCCGTGGAACGCCAGCAGAGCGCGCTGCGCGAAGTGCTCGGCTGGGTCGGCAACCGGGTCATCCGGCTGGTCGCCGTCCGCGGGATCCGCGACACCCAGTGCGGTTTCAAGCTGTTCGACGGGGACCAGGCCCGCGCGGCCTTCGGGGCCGCCAAGCTCGACGGCTGGGCCATCGACGTGGAGATCCTCCAGTACTTCCGCCGCAAGGGGTGGCCGGTCGCCGAGGTCCCGGTCCGCTGGGCGCACCAGGACGGTTCCAAGGTCCAGCTCCTGGACTACCTGCGCACGCTCGGCGAACTGATGCGCCTGAATGCCGGCGGCATCGTCGTGGCCGCGCTGTACCTGCTGGCCTCCCTCTACCTCTACAAGGGGTGGTGGGGGGATCTGGACGGGTCGATCCTCGCCCATTCCCTCCAGGACCAGAATCAGTGGGAATGGTTCTTCGGGGTCACCGCCGACAATGTCGCGCACCTGCGGAACCCCCTGTTCACCGACTTCCAGAACATGCCGGACGGCGTGAATCTGATGGGGAACACGGTGATGCTCGGACTTTCGGTCCCGTTCACCCCGGTCACGCTGCTCTTCGGCCCGACCGTCACGCTGGCCCTGGTGTTCACCCTCGGCATCGCCGTGACCGCCTGGTCCTGGTACTGGCTGATCCACCGCCGCCTCACGGAGAGCCGCTGGGCGGCCGCCATCGGCGGGGCCCTGGCCGCCTTCGCGCCGCCGATGGTCTCGCACGCCAACGCCCACCCGAACTTCGTCGTGCTCTTCATGATCCCGGTCATCATCGACCGGGCGCTGCGGCTGTGCGAGGGCAAGAACGTCGTCCGCGACGGCGTGCTGCTCGGGCTGTTCTCCGCCTACCAGATCTTCCTCGGCGAGGAGCCGTTCCTGCTGGCCGCGATGGGCATGCTGATCTTCGCCCTCGTCCACGCGTACTTCGACCGCGCGACCGCCCGCGCGGCGCTGCGGCCGCTGGCCAAGGGGCTGGCGATCACGGCGGCCGTCTCCGTACCGCTCGTCGCCTTCCCCCTGTACTGGCAGTTCTTCGGCCCGCAGAGCTACCACTCGGTGCTGCACGGCGAGGGCGGGGCCGGCAACCCGCTGCGCGCCCTGACCGAGTACTCGGCCCGCTCGCTGTTCGGCAACGCCGAGACCGCGGGCAGGCTCTCGCTGAACACCACCGAGCAGAACGCCTTCTACGGCTGGCCCCTGCTCGCCCTGGCCACCGGGATCACCCTCTGGCTGTGGCGGCTGCCCGTGGTGCGCGCCCTCGGCATCACCGCCCTGGCCACCGCCGTGCTCTCCCTGGGTCCCCGGGTGGAGATCGACAAGTTCGGCCTCACCGTTCCCGCGCCCTGGCGGGTCCTGCGGCACCTGCCGCTGCTCGAATCGGTCATCGAGAGCCGGGTCGCCATGGTGTGCGCGCCCGTCTTCGGCATCCTGCTGGCCCTCGCCCTCGACCGGATCGTGGGCTTCCGCGCCCGCGAGCACCGCGTGGTCGGGTACCTGGCCGTGGCCGCCGCGCTGGTGCCGGTCCTGCCGCTGCCGCTGGTCACCGAGGAGCGCGACCCCGTACCGGCCTTCATCGCCCGGGGCCTGTACGAGGACTACCTCAAGGACGGCCGGTCCCTGGTCCCGGTGCCGCTGCCCGACCCCCGCTACGCGGCCTCCCTGCGCTGGCAGAGCGGCACCGGCTTCGGGTTCAAGCTGGCCGGCGGCTACTTCAACGGGCCCGACGGGCCCGACCGCGTCGGGATCTACGGTGCCAGGCCCCGGATGCTGTCCACCCTGCTGCGCGACATGCGCTGGGGCGCCGTCCCGCCGCCGGAGGTCACCCCGCAGATGCGCGACGAGGCCCGCGGGGACCTCGCCCACTGGAAGGCCGGTCTGATCGTCCTCCCCGTCGAGCAGGAGCGCACCCCCGAACTGCGCGGCACCCTCACCTCGTTGCTCGGCAAGGAGCCGCAGAGGGTGGCCGACTGCTTCATCTGGCAGGTCGACCCCGTCTGACCCCGGGAGCGGTGCCGCGGGGCCGCAGCCCCTGCCGGCTGCGGCCCCGCCGCCGTTCCCGTACAGCCGTACGGCCGTGCAGCCGGGCCGTCAGGCCGTCAGGCCGTCAGCCGCGGCCGATGTACGGCATCGCCGTCGCCATCACCGTCGCGAACTGGACGTTGGCCTCCAGCGGCAGCTCCGCCATGTGCAGGACCGTACGGGCCACGTCGGCGGCGTCCATCACCGGTTCCACGGCCAGTCGGCCGTCCGCCTGGAGGATGCCGGTCTGCATGCGCTCGGTCATCTCGGTGGCCGCGTTGCCGATGTCGATCTGACCGCAGGCGATCCGGTACGGGCGCCCGTCCAGGGACAGGGACTTGGTCAGGCCCGTCATGGCGTGCTTGGTCGCGGTGTAGGCGACGGAGTTCGGGCGGGGCACGTGGGCGGAGATGGATCCGTTGTTGATGATCCGGCCGCCCTGCGGGTCCTGCTCCTTCATCGCCCGGAAGGCGGCCTGGGCGCAGAGGAAGGAGCCGGTGAGGTTGACGTCGACGACCTGGCGCCAGGCCTCGTAGGAGATGTCCTCCAGCGCGACCCCGGACGGGCCGAAGGTGCCCGCGTTGTTGAAGAGCAGGTCGAGGCGCCCGTAGTGGTCGCGGACCGCGGCGAAGAGCGCGGCCACGTCGGCCGGGTCGCTCACGTCCGCCCGTACGGGCAGGACGTCCGCGCCCGGCCCGGCGGCGGCGGCCGTGTCCTCCAGGGGCCCGGTCCGGCGCCCGGCCGCGGCCACCGACCAGCCCGCCCCGGCCAGGGCGAGGGCGACGGAGCGGCCGATCCCGGAGCCGGCACCCGTCACGACGGCGGTCTTCTTCAGCGGTGCGTTCATGGGGCCGCAGGGTACGTCACACCGCACGTCCGGCTCGGGACGTTCCGACAGCTGAGAGCATGGGTCGGTCAGGGGTGCGTACATCGGATGAGAAGACTGGAGTTCGGCATGTCGGAGAGAGGCCCCTCGGCGGCCCCCACGCAGGGCGCCGCCCCCGGATCCCCGCCCCCCTCGCCCGCAGCGGCCGTCCCCCTGACGGCCGCGCGCCGCACCGGTCTGCTGGTCACCTTCGTCCTGGGCGGGCTCACCGCGCTCCCCCCGCTGTCCATGGACATGTACCTGCCGGCGCTTCCGGAGGTCACCGACGCGCTCGGCAGCCCGGCCTCGACCGTCCAGCTCACCCTCACGGCCTGCCTCGCCGGCATGGCGCTGGGCCAGCTGGTCATCGGCCCGATGAGCGACAAGTGGGGCCGCCGCAGGCCCCTGCTCGCGGGCATGGTCCTCTACGTCCTCGCCACCGCGGTCTGCGCCCTCGCCCCGACCACCGAGCTGCTGATCGGCTTCCGCCTGGTCCAGGGCCTGGCCGGCGCCGCCGGAGTCGTCATCGCCCGCGCCGTCGTGCGCGACCTGTACGACGGGGTCGAGATGGCCCGGTTCTTCTCCACCCTGATGCTCATATCCGGGGCCGCCCCGATCGTCGCACCGCTCATCGGCGGCCAGGTGCTGCGCTTCGCCGACTGGCGCGGGGTCTTCGTCGTGCTCACGGTCGTCGGCCTGGCCCTGACCGTGGTGGTCTGGCGCATTCTGGAGGAGACCCTGCCGCCCGAGCGGCGCCAGACCGGCGGCGTGGGTTCGGCGCTGCGGACCATGCGCGGGCTGCTCGGCGACCGGGTCTTCGCCGGGTACACCCTGGCGGGCGGCTTCGCCTTCGCCGTCCTCTTCTCCTACATATCCGCCTCGCCCTTCGTGATCCAGGAGATCTACGGGGCCTCCCCGCAGGCCTTCAGCCTGCTGTTCGGCCTCAACTCCGTCGGGCTGATCGTGGTCGGCCAGATCAACGGCAAGCTGCTGGTCGGCCGGGTCAGCCTGGACAAGGCCCTGAGTGCCGGGATCGCGACCATCACGGTGGCCTCGGTGGCGCTGCTGCTGATGTCCACCGGGGTGTTCGGGGAGGTCGGGCTGGTGCCCGTCGCCGCCGCCCTGTTCGTGCTGATGTCGGCGATGGGCCTGGTGCTGCCGAACACCAACGCGCAGGCGCTGATGCGCACCCCGCACGCCGCCGGCTCGGCGTCCGCCCTGCTGGGCACCTCCTCCTTCCTCGTCGGCGCGGCCGCCTCCCCGCTGGTCGGGATCGCGGGCGAGCACACGGCGGTGCCCATGGCATTGGTCCAGCTGAGCTGCTCGCTGCTCTCGGTGGGCTGCTTCCTCGGCATGTGCCGCCCCTGGCAGCCGCGGGAGCCGCTGACCGCGTGAGCGGACGCGGGGCCCGGCGCCGTAAACTTCGCTGGTGAACGCCTCCGCCCCCACCACCGCCGAGACCCTCCGCAGCGCCCTCGCCGGGCTGCTCGACGGGCTCCCGCCGAAGCAGGCCGCGGCCGCCGTCGAGCGGCTGATCGCCAACTACCGGGGCACCACCCCCACCGACGCCCCCGTCCTGCGCGACCGCTCCGACGTGGCGGCGTACGCGGCCTACCGGATGCCGGCCACCTTCGAGGCCGTACGAGCCGCCCTGGACGGGCTGGCGGAGGCCGCACCCCAGTGGGTCCCGGGCTCGCACGTGGACGTCGGCGGCGGTACGGGCGCCGCGACCTGGGCGGTGGACGCCACCTGGGACGGCCCCCGCACCACCTCGGTGCTGGACTGGGCGGAGCCCGCGCTCGCCCTCGGCAGGGAACTGGCCGGGCGCTCCTCCTCCGAGGCGCTGCGCGGGGCCGACTGGCGCCGGGCCGTCATCGGCAGCGGCATCGGCCTCCCCGACGCGGACCTGGTGACGGTGTCGTACGTGCTCGGCGAACTCACCCCCGAGGCCCGCCGGGCGGTCGTCACCGAGGCGGCCCGCGCGGGGCAGGCCGTGGTACTGATCGAGCCGGGCACCCCCGAGGGCTACCTGCGCGTCCGCGAGGCGCGCGAGCAGCTGATCGAGGCCGGGATGAGGGTCGCCGCGCCCTGCCCCCACGACGGCGCCTGCCCCATCGAGGTGGGCCGGGACTGGTGCCACTTCTCGGCGCGGGTCAGCCGCTCCTCCCTGCACCGGCAGATCAAGGGCGGCTCCCTCCCGTACGAGGACGAGAAGTTCAGCTACGTCGCCGCGACCCGCTTCCCGGTCACCCCGGTCCCCTTCCGGATCACGCGGAGGCCGCAGATCCGGAAGGGGCTCGTCCTGCTGGACCTGTGCGGTCCGGAGAGCGGCGAGGCGGCCGGCCTGACCCGGGCCACCGTCACCAAGCGCCACGGCGACCTCTACAAGGCGGCGCGCGACGCCGACTGGGGTCAGGAGTGGCCGCCGCCCACCGAGGCCCCGTAGTCCGGCGGGGTCACTGCTCCCGGGGCCTCAGTTCCTGGGTGCAGCACTTCACGCTGCCGCCGCCCTTGAGCAGCTCGCCCAGGTCCATCGGCACCGGCTCGAAGCCGCGCTCGCGCAGCGGTGCGAGCAGCCCGGCCGCGGCCTGCGGGAGCAGCACGTGGCGCCCGTCGGAGACCGAGTTCAGGCCGAAGGCCGCCGCGTCCTCGGAGTCCACGATCAGGGCGTCCGGGAAGAGCCGCCGCAGTACGGCCCGGCTGCCCGGCGAGAACGCCGGCGGGTGGTACATGATCTCGTCGCCGTCGAGGACGCACAGCGCCGTGTCCAGGTGGTAGTAGCGCGGGTCCACCAGGTCGAGTCCGATGACGGGGCGGCCGAAGAACTCCTGCGCCTCGTCGTGCGAGAGCGGACTGCTGCGGAAGCCGCGGCCCGCCAGGATGTAGGTGGCGGTGACGGCGAAGTCGCCCTCGCCCTCGTTGACGTGGGACGGCTCGTGGACCTCGGTGAAGCCGTTCGCCCGGAACCAGTCGAGGTGGATCTCCGCCTCGGCGGCGCGCTCGGGGTAGGCGAACCGGGCGCCGAGCACCCGGCCGTCGACGACGAGGGCGCCGTTCGCGGCGTAGACCATGTCCGGCAGGCCGGGCTGCGGTTCGAGGATCTCGACGGTGTGGCCGAGGGAGCGGTAGCGGTCCCTCAGGTCTTCCCACTGGGCGTGTGCGAGGGGCAGGTCCACCGGTTTCGTGGGATCCATCCACGGGTTGATGGAGTACGTGACCTTGAAGTGTGCGGGTGGGCACATCAGGTAGCGCCGGGGTGTGGCGTCTCTGCGCAAAGAAGGCTCCTCACGACTGCGGACTCACGTGCGTGCGTCTGTGGAAAGAATCGTCTCTCCTCAACGGGGGCCGCGCAGTGAACTGATTGGGTGGTTTACGGAATGGATGAAAGACGAGACGTCTCGCATTGATACGTTGGGCGCCATGAGCAAGTCCCCCGACGCCTCCCGCCGCAGCGAACGCTCGCGGCGCGCCATCCTCGACGCCGCACTCGCACTGGTGGGCGAGACCGGCTACAACAAGCTGACCATCGAGGCCATCGCCGCCCGGGCCGGCGTCGGCAAGCAGACCATCTACCGCTGGTGGCCCTCGAAGGCCGCCGTCCTGCTGGACGCCTCGCTGGCGCTGTCCGGGGAGGCGGCGGAGGAGAGCGAGTGGGCCGGCTTCCCGGACACCGGAGACCTGGCGGCCGACCTCAAGACGGTCCTGCGGGCCACGGTGGACCAGTTCCTCGACGAGCGGTACGAGGCACCCACCCGCGCCCTCACCGCCGCCGGTGCGACCGACCCCGAGCTGGGAGCCCGCTTCACCGGGCAGCTCCTCGAACCCCAGCTCGCACTGTACGAAGCCCGGTTGCGCACGGCCGTGGACGGCGGACTGCTTCCTGCGGACACCGACCTGCGCCTGTTGGTGGAGATGCTGGTGGGACCGCTGACGTACCGGTGGCTGCTGAGGACCGCGCCGCTCACGCACGCGCACACGGACGCGCTGGTGGACGCGGCGCTGCGCGGGGTGGGATACGTCACCACCCGCCCGGCCGCCGCCGGGGCCTGACCCGGCGGCGGAGAACATATGGCCGAATTCTGCGGTTATGGGAGGACCTCGATCGGGGGGTGCGGTCACCCGGGACTCAGGATGGTGGGACGATGGGATGGTCTTCCGGGGCAACGTTGAGGTGAGGGGATAGATGGGGTCCGAGTCCGGCCGCGTCAAACGCGGCGAGCAGAGCAGGATGTCCCAGTGGCTGCGCCGGCGCCGCAAACCCGCCCCGACCGAAGACCCCGCGGGTGCCCGCGAGGCCCTCCTCCTGGCCGTCGCCGACGCCGGACTGCCGGTCGCCCCGGCCGCGCATCCCGCCGGCTACCGATGTTCCTGCGACCGCATCGGCTGTCCCACTCCCGCGCGGCACCCGGTCTCCTTCGCCTGGCAGACCCAGTCGACCACCGACCGCGCGCAGATCGAACGCTGGGCCCGCAACCAGCCGCAGGCCAACTTCATCACCGCCACCGGCATGGTCCACGACGTCCTCGACGTCCCGCTGGAAGCCGGACGCAGCGCCCTGGAACGCCTGCTGGCCGCCGGCATCGAGGTCGGACCGGTCGCCGAATCGGGCGGCACGGGGGACCAGGCCCGGATGCTCTTCTTCACGGCGACCCGCGGGACGCCGGAGGACGAGGACGAATGGTGGCCCTGCGAACTGGACTGCCACCCCGAGACCATGGACGAACACCCCGGCCTGCGCTGGCACTGCCGCGGCAGCTACGTCCTCCTCCCCCCGGCCACCCTCCCCGGGGACTTCTCGGTCGGCTGGCTGCGCGACATGGGGCACCCGCTCCCGGACCCGCTGACCCTCCTGGAAACCCTCACGGACGCCTGCGCCCAGTACGCGGGCACCGCCGACCAGACCCCCGCCACCGTCGCCTGGCCCCTGGGGCGCTGACCCCGGGGCCGCCGCCCCCGACCGCACGCCCGGCCCGCCGACGGGGCCGGGCTCCGGCCTGCGGGTCCACGGCCGGGCCGGGGCCCCGGCCTCAGTGGATCTGGCTCACGACCACGTCGAGGGACCACGGCTTCAGCGGCTTCGCCGGCGCCTCCGCCTCGACCGCGTACCCCAGGTCCCGCAGAGCGGTGACGAGTTCCGCCGGAGACCCGGGGACGGACCCGGCCAGCAGCAGGTCCCGTACCAGCCGCCCCTTGGTGGCCTTGTTGAAGTGGCTCACCACCGACCGCTTCTCCACGCCGTCCACGACCTGCGCGTGCAGCACCCGTACCGTGGCCGTCCGCCCCGCCGTCTCCCCCTTCGGCTTCCACGCCGCCCCGTACGCCGCGGACCGCAGGTCGAGCACCAGCCCGTCGCCCGCCGCCTCCGGCATCACCGAGGCCATCGGGGTGCGCCAGTACGCGCCCAGCGCGCCCAGCGCGGGCAGCTTGACCCCCATCGAGCAGCGGTAGGACGGGATCCGGTCGGTCACCCGCACGGCGCCCCACAGCCCGGAGAACACCAGCAGCGACCGCTCCGCGAGCTCCCGCGCCGGGGCGGGCAGACCGGCCAGGCCGAGCGCGTCGTAGAGCACCCCGGTGTAGATCTCCCCGGCCGGCCGGGCCGGCGCGTCGAGCAGCCCGGCGTTCTTCGCGACCTCGCCGCGCAGCCCCTCGCTCAGCCCCAGGACCTCGCGCGCCTTCAGCTCGTCCCCGGAGCACAGTCCGACGAGTTCCTCCAGGACGGCCGCCCGCGCCCCCGCGAGCCCCGGCAGCGACAGGGAACCGGGCTCCAGCGGTGCGCCGGAGCCGCCGGCGGCCTTTCCCTCGGAGGGCGGCAGCAGCACGAGCACGGTGGTTCTCCTTCGACAAGACGCGGCGCGAGGGGGTGCGGCCCCCGAGCCAGGGTAGACCGCTCGCCGCGCCGCCCCGGCCCGTCGGCCCTACGCTCGACCCATGCCACGCCGTCACCTGCACATGACCGGCGCAGAGGGGGCTGCCCTGCGGGCCGCGCTGCGCGACCTGCGCACGCGGCTGGAGGTGCCCGCCGCCTTCCCGGCCGAGGTGCTCGCCGAGGCCGAAGGGGCCGCCGCCGCCCCGCGGCTGCCGGCCGAGGACGCCACCGACCTGCCGGTGTTCACCATCGACCCCCCGGGCTCGGTCGACCTCGACCAGGCCATGCACCTGGCACTGCGGCCGGCCGGCGGCTACCGCGTGCACTACGCCATCGCCGACGTCGCCGCCTTCGTCACCCCGGGCGGCGCCCTCGACGCCGAGGCACACCGCCGGGTCAACACCCTCTACTTCCCCGACGAGCGGATCCCGCTGCACCCGGCCGTCCTCTCGGAGGACGCGGCCAGCCTGCTGCCCGGCCGGACCCGCCCGGCCCTGCTCTGGCGCCTCGACCTGGACGCCGACGGCCGCGTCGAGACCACCGAGGTGCGCCGGGCCCTGGTCCGAAGCCGGGCCCGGCTCGACTACGACGGCGTCCAGAAGGCCATCGACTCCGGCACCGCGGAGCCCGCCCTGGCCCTGCTGAAGGTCGTCGGAACGCTGCGGGAGGCCCTGGAGACCGAGCGCGGCGGGATCTCCCTGAACGTCCCGGAGCAGGAGGTCGTCGAAGGGCCCGACGGCTCGTACTCCCTGACCTACCGCGCCCCGCTGCCCGCCGACGGCTGGAACGCCCAGATCTCCCTGATGACCGGCATGGCCGCGGCCGACCTCATGATCGCCACCGGCACCGGCATCCTGCGCACCCTCCCCGCCGCCCCCGACGGCGCGGTCGGCCGGCTGCGGCGGGCCGCGAAGGCCCTGCGCATCGACTGGCCGCACCACGTCCCGTACGCGGCGCTCGTGCGCTCCCTCGACCCGCGCCTGCCCGCGCACGCCGCCTTCCTCCAGGAGTGCACGGCCCTGCTGCGCGGCGCCGGGTACACGGTGTTCACCGGCGGGCGGACCCCTGACCCGGCCCTGCACGCCGCGGTCGCGGCCCCGTACGCGCACTGCACCGCCCCGCTGCGCCGCCTGGTCGACCGGTACACCGGCGAGCTGTGCCTGGCCGCCTCGGCCGGGACCGGGCTCCCGGGTTGGGCCATCGAGGCGCTGGAGGCGCTGCCGCACGAGATGGCGGAGGGCAGCCGGCTGGCGAACTCCGTGGAGCGGGAGTCCGTGGACCTGGTGGAGGCGGCCCTGCTCAAGGACCGGGTCGGGGAGACCTTCGAGGCGACGGTGATCGACATCAGGGAGCAGGAGCCGCGGGTGGGCACCGTCCACCTGGAGGACCCGGCGGTGGTGGGCCGCGTCGAGTCCCCGTCGGCACCGCTGCCCCTCGGCGACCGCATCCGGGTCCGCCTCACCCAGGCCGACCCGGGCACCGCGAAGATCCTCTTCGCCACGGCGCAGTAAGCCGCGACCGAGGCCGTGACGGGCCCGTCACGGGGGTGCGGGCTGCCGTACCGCGCCGACCACGGCCCGCGGGTCGTCCGCGTGGAAGCGGATCGTACGGGCCGACGCGCGGGCGCCGAGCGGCCTGCGGAACTCCAGCGGCCGGTTCAGCTCCAGGGTCACCGTGGTCTGGCTGCCCACGATCAGGTCGAGCACCCCGTCCCCGGAGAGGGTGACGAGCCGGCCCTCCGGGTAGCGCCGCTCCACCCGTACGGAGGCCACCGCGTCCGGCGGGACGGCCAGGTCGAACAGGGCTCCGTAGCGGATCCGCAGCGACCCGTCGGGCCGCACCACGTGCGGCCGGGTCACGCAGGCGGCGTGCAGGGCGAGCACCAGCAGCACCCCGTACACGTCGAGGACGAGCACCACCCGGTGGACCGCGGGCCAGGGGATCAGCACGGCCAGCCCGACGGTCTCGATCACCGACACGAAGAGCAGTCCGTACATCATCGCCGTCTGCGGTCCGGTGTACGCGGCGGCGAGGTCCCCGGGACGCACCCCGTGGGTGCGGCGCACCACCCAGCGGCCGAGGGAGGCGATGGCCCGCAGCTCGTGCAGCAGCAGGCGGCGCACGGACTCGGGGACCGCGGCGCGGACCGCGTCCCGGCGGGCTTCGCGCGGGGTCCGGCCCCGCGCGCGGGCCGCCGCGTACAGCGACCGCAGCACCCACGCCTCCAGCAGCAGTACGGCGCACACCAGCAGCTCGGCGGCCGGCGGGAGCCAGCCGGGGGGCCGCAGCCCGGCGGCGAGGCAGGCGGCGAGGAGCAGCTCGCCCGGGAGCACGGCGGCGGCCGCGATCCGCGCCGCACGCAGGGCGCTCACGTCCGGCCCCGTTCCACGAACGCCGCCATCACGCGACGGACGACCTCCGCCTGGGCAGGCGCGTACTCGGCGAGCAGCGCCTCCCGGAGGCCGGGCACGACCGGTCCGTCGGCCGGGACCGCGTCCAGCAGCCCGGCGGGGACGGCCGCGACGAGCGCGTCGGCGAGGGGGCCGACGCGGGGGTCGTCGACGGGGGCCCCGGCCAGCTCGTCGAGCCGCTCGTAGAGGGCGAGGACGCCCGGGTCGGCGGCCAGCGGGGCGAGCGCGGCGTACATCTCCTCGCCGGCCGCTCCGGTGACGTCGAGCAGGGTGAGGTGCTCGCGGTCCTTGGCGGCGGACGGGGAGGTGGTGGCCGGGGCCCGTGCGAGCAGCGCGTCGAGGGCGGGCGAGACGGGATCCCCCTCCCCGGGCCCGGCCGCGAGCAGCTCCGCGAGCCTGCGGCGGCGCGAGCCCAGTTCGGCCTCCTGGCGGGCGAGGTCGGCGTCGAGTTCGGCGAGTACCTCGGCCGGCTCGCGCCCCGCGTCGTCGGCGAGCACGTCGCGCACCTCGTCGAGGCCGAGGCCGAGCTCGGTGAGCCGGCGCACCCGTGCGAGCAGGACGGCGTCGCGCACGGTGTAGGTCCGGTATCCGTTGGGGCGCCGCTCCGGTTCCGGGAGCAGCCCGACATGGTGGTAGTGCCGGATCGCGCGGGTGGTGAGCCCGACGAGCGCGGCGATCTCTCCGATCCGCATGGCGCCCAGTAGAAACCCTGCCGCTGCGTCAAGGTCAAGCCGCCGTGGACAGCCGGTAGCATGGTCGACACGACAGACGAGTCGGCCGGGCGGCCGCGTCGGGGTCCCAGGATCCCGCCGAGGAACGTCCGGGCTCCACAGGGCAGGGTGGTGGGTAACGCCCACCCGGGGTGACCCGCGGGACAGTGCCACAGAAAACAGACCGCCGGGGACTTCGGTCCCCGGTAAGGGTGAAACGGTGGTGTAAGAGACCACCAGCGCCTGAGGTGACTCAGGCGGCTAGGTAAACCCCACCTGGAGCAAGGTCAAGAGGATCCGTCCCCGGACGGGTCTGCGCGAACGCTTGAGGGCTGCCCGCCCGATGTTCGCGGGTAGACCGCACGAGGCCGGCGGCAACGCCGGTCCTAGATGGATGGCCGTCTCCCCGGCGACCGCGAGGTCTCCGGGCGACAGAACCCGGCGTACAGGCCGGCTCGTCTGCCGTATCCCTCCCCGGCTTCCGGAACAGGGCCCGCGGCTGCTTCACCGAGGTGCTGCGGCTCCTCCCGAGCAGCCCGTTCGTGAAGCGGACCGTCTTCGCGGTGATCTTCCCCTTGACGGTGACGGCCCCGGTGACCTTCTCGCCCCTGGCGAGCGTGACCGCGTCGATCCGATCCCCGGCGGCCCCGAGCTCGGTGGTGATCAGCCTGGACAAAACGCCAAAGCGCGCCATCGGAACTCCCGGAAATGAGACGCTCCGCCTGCGAGCCCGCGCGGACAGAAGGAAGCACCCGTGAGCACCCATGGCCCCGGCGGGCGGGTCGACCCCGCCCACCCCGGTGATCCGGCGACGATCGGCCCCTACCGGATCATCGGCCGTCTCGGCACGGGCGGCATGGGCACCGTCCACGCCGGTCTGGATCCCCGGGGCGTACGGGTCGCGGTCAAGGCCGTGCACCGGGCGCAGGCCCAGGACCCGGAGTTCCGGGCCCGGTTCCGCCGTGAGGTCGCCCTGTCCTCGCGCGTCCAGGGGCCCTGCCTGGTCCCCCTGCTGGCCGCCGACACGGAGACGGGGTCCCCGTGGCTGGCGACCGCGTACGTGCCCGGACCGACCCTCGCCCAGTACCTGCACGCGTACGGGCCGCTCGCGGGCGGCACGCTGCACGCCTTCGCGGCCGGCACCGCGCAGGCCCTCGCCGCGATCCACCGCGCGGACGTGGTCCACCGGGACGTGAAACCGCAGAACGTCATCCTCAGTCCGGCGGGGCCGAGGGTCCTGGACTTCGGCATCGCCCACGCCGCCGACGGCACCTCCGTCACCCGGACCGGTGTGATGACCGGTACGCCGGGCTGGATCAGCCCGGAGCACTACCGCACGGGCACCGCGGGCCCGGCCGGTGACGTGTTCGCCTGGGGGGCCCTCGTCGCCCACGCGGCGACCGGCCGGCTCCCCTTCGGCTCCGGCGCGCCCGACGTGGTCGCCTTCCGCATCCTGTCCGGCGAGGCCGACCTCGGCGGCGTGCCCGCAGCCCTGCGGGAGGTCCTGGAGGAGGCCCTCGCGAAGGACCCGGACGACCGGCCGACGGCCGCGCGGGCCGCCGAACGGTGCACGGACCTGCTCTGCGCCCATGCGACACAGGTCCTCGTGCCCGGCACCGCCCCGACCCTGGCCGCCGATCCCGTCCGCGCCGCATGGCAGGTGCCCGCCCTCCACGACCCCGCCTGGCCCGGCGCGCCGGCCCGGCGCCGCGGGCGTCTGTTGCTCGGCGTCGCCGTCGGTGCGGCCGCGGTGGGCGGGCTCGTCGGAGGACTCCTCGCCCTGCCCGCCACCCGTGCCGAGCAGGCGGCCCGTCCCCCGGCCGACGCCACCGCCGCCCCCGCCGGAGCGGCGCGCACGACCGGCACCCCGGCCGCCCCCGTCCCCGCCGGCGGCGGCAGCGGCAGCCCGTCGGCCGCGGGCGCGGGCGCCGGCGCGACGGACACCGCGCCGACCCTCGCGACCTGGCGACAGGCCCGCGCCGCGCAGACACCGGCCGAGAACGACGCCCGGGGATCCATGGGCACCGGTGCCTGGCTCGACGCCACCACCCACCCCGACCAGGACTTTTCCCTCACCTTCCACCAGCCCCGGGGGGAGGTGTACATCACCTCCGGCGGCCGGGAACTCGATTTCGGTTCGATCCACGAGGTCGCCAGGACCGCCTGCCTGGGGCTGCGGGACCTCCGTACCGCCTACCCGGACCTCCCGTACCGCACCTACGTGATCGTCGACACCGGGCGCCGGGGAGGTCCCGCCGTCGTCTGGTCCGACGACTTCCGCACCAACACCGCCTGCTCGACCTCCATGACCGACCGCACCACCGCCCCCGGGGCGGGGCGGGCAACCGGCTGGTACCCCGACGCGGGAGGCCTCGCCGCCGCGCAGGTGCCCTCCCGCGACCCGGACGAGGTCCGCATCGCCGACCGGATCGCCACGTCGGTCATCCGGGCGTGGAACGCCGGCAACCCCGACGACGGCTACCACCGGCTCGGCCACGACAACCTGAGCGTCGGGTTCGACCCCGGGAACCGGGTGATGTACGTGTGGGCGGCCAAGCCCGCGTGGGACGGTGCCACCCGCGACGACTGGGCGCGGACGGCGGCGCGGCAGTCCTGCGGGGACCTGGCCGCCGCGTCCGCGGAAACGGCGGACTGGCCCTACGCCAGGTACGCGGTCCTCGTCGAGGACGCCACCGCCGGCGACGAGTTCCTGCTCTGGGGCTCCTCCGGAGCATGCGCGGACTGACGACCGTCGCGGCGGCTGCGGCCGGACACGGCGCGAGGCCCCCGCCCGGTGGGGCGGGGGCCTCGCGTGACGCTCCGCTACCGCAGGTGCGAGGTGTCGTTCAGGAGGCGGACCGAGGCGTTGCCGTCGGCGTAGTAGGCGACCGCCGACAGGGAGGCCGCGGACAGCTCCATCTTGAACAGGGACTCCGGCGGCGCGCCCAGCGCGAGGCGGACGAGCGTCTTGACCGGGGTCACGTGGGTCACCAGCAGCACGATGCGGCCCGCGTGGGCGGACAGCAGCCGGTCGCGGGCCGCCGAGACGCGGCGGGTGACGGCCGTGAAGCTCTCGCCGCCGCCGGTCGGGGCCGCCTTCGGGGAGTCCAGCCAGGCCTGGAGGTCGTCCGGGAAGCGCTCGCGCACCTCGGCGAAGGTCAGGCCCTCCCAGGCCCCGAAGTCCGTCTCGCGCAGGCCCTCCTCGACCGTGACCGGCAGCCCGAGGCGGTCGGCGACGGCCTGGGCGGTCTCCCGGCAGCGGCGCAGCGGGGAGCTGACGACGGCCTGTACGGTGCCCCGCGCGGCCAGCGCCTCGGCGACGGCCGCGGCCTGGCGGCGGCCGGCCGGGGACAGCTCCGGGTCGGTGCCGCCGCTGCCGGAGAAGCGCTTCTGCGGGGTGAGGGCGGTCTCGCCGTGCCGCAGCAGCACGAAGGTGGCGGGCGCGCCCATGTCGGGGCCCCATCCGGTGCCGGTGCCTGCGGCGGTCTGCGGCGGCTCGGCGTCGGACCCCGCCGCGGGGCGCGGGCCGGTGCCGGCGGTGGCCGGCGCGCCGGCGGGCACGCGAGCCCCAGCCCCCGCCCCGGACCCGGCCCCGCCGAACAGCGTGTCGGTGTCGCGCGCCACCACGGCGGCGGCGCGGACGGCGGCGGCTTCCGCCTCCGCCGCGCGGGCCTGCGCGGCTGCTGCGGCGGCGTCGGGCCGGGGTTCGTGCTCGGTGAGGTCGCCGAACAGGGTGTCCGCCCCGGCTGCCCCGGCCACCGCGCGGGATCCCTGCGCACCGCCGGAGGCCATCGCGGCGCGGACGGCCGCCGCGCCCTTCGTCGCGTCGCCGGGGGGACCGGACGGCGGGGCGGCGGCGAAGGCCGTGGAGCGGGACGGTTCCCACTGCGCGCCGCGCTTGCCCGCGTCCATCGCCTCGTTGGCGAGCCGGTCGGCGTGCTTGTTGCGCTCGCGCGGGATCCACTCGTAGGTGACCTGCGCGCGCGGAAGGACCTTCGCGGCCTCCGCCGCGAGCGGCTTCATGTCGGGGTGCTTGATCTTCCAGCGGCCCGACATCTGCTCGACGACGAGCTTGGAGTCCATCCGGACCAGGACCGTCGCGTCCGGCGCCAGCTCACGCGCCGCCCTCAGTCCGGCGATCAGGCCCTTGTACTCGGCGACGTTGTTCGTCGCGACGCCGATGAACTCGGCGCGTTCGGCCAGGGTCTCCCCCGTCGCCGGGTCGAGGACGACCGCGCCGTAGCCGGCGGGACCCGGGTTGCCCCGGGAACCGCCGTCCGCCTCCACGACGAAACGCGGCATCAGATGCCCGAGTCCGCCGCACGGACGAGGATGCGGCCGCAGTTCTCGTGCCGGACGACCTGGTCGCGGGCCGCGGCCTTGATCTCGTTGACCTCGGCCATGTCCAGCTCCAGGCGGCAGCCCTCGCAGCGGCGCTGGTACAGGCGGGCCGCACCGACGCCGCCCTGCTTGACGCGGATCTTCTCGTACAGGGCCATCAGGTCGGCGGGCATCGAGCCGACGATGACCTCGCGGTCCTTGCCGATCTTCGCGACCTCGGTGTCGATCTCGCCGGTGGCGGCGTCGCGGCGCGCGGTGGCGTCGACGAGCTTGGCCTCCAGGGCGGCGACCCGCTCCTTCAGCTCGGTGACGCGCTCCTGCGCGGCCTCCAGGCGCTCCATGACCTCCAGGACCACGTCCTCCAGGTCGCCCTGCCGCTTGGCGAGGGAGACGACCTCGCTCTGGAGGTTCGCCAGGTCCCGGGCCGAGATGCCGACGCCGGAGTCCAGCCGCTGCTGGTCGCGGACCGCGCGCTGGCGGACCTGGTCGACGTCCTGCTCCGCCTTGGTCTGCTCGCGGGCGGCGTCGCTGGCCTGGGTCTGCGCGGCGACGAGCAGGTCGCGCTGCTGGCTGAGGTCCTTGGTCAGGGAGTCGACCTCGGTGTGCTCCGGGAGCGACTTGCGCTTGTGGGCGAGCTGAGACAGCCGGACGTCCAGGGCCTGGACGTCGAGAAGTCGGATCTGGTCGGCGGGCTCGGCGTTCAGTTGGGGGCTCCAGAGATAGAGGGGGAGGTGACGGACGGCGCGTGCGCCGTCCACGGGTCGGTGACCGTGCGCGAGACGTGGGTCCGCAGACCCCAGCCGTGGCGCTCGGAGATCGCGTCGAGCTGCGCGGCGGCCTGCTCGCACCAGGGCCACTCGGTGGCCCAGTGGGCGGCGTCGACGAGGGCGAGCGGGCTCTGCTCGCGGGCCTCGGACGCCGGGTGGTGGCGCAGGTCGGCGGTGAGGAAGGCGTCCACGCCGGCGGCGCGGACCTGCTCGAAGAGGCTGTCGCCGGAGCCGCCGCTGACGGCGACGGTACGGATGAGCGCGTCCGGGTCGCCCGCGGCGCGGATGCCCTGCGTGGTCGACGGCAGCCGGGACGCGGCGCGGGCCGCGAACTCGCGGAGGGTCTCGGGGTGGTCCAGCTCGCAGATCCGGCCGAGGCCGCGGCGGCCGTCCGGGTCGGTGGGGTCGGGCACGAGCGGGCCGGTGACGCGCAGGTCGAGGGCGCCGGCGAGGGCGTCGGAGACACCGGGGTCGGCGGTGTCGGCGTTGGTGTGGGCGACGTGCAGCGCGATGTCGTTCTTGATCAGCGTGTGCACGACGCGGCCCTTGAAGGTGCCGGCCTCGACGGTGGTGGTGCCGCGCAGGTAGAGGGGGTGGTGGGTGACGAGCAGGTCGGCGCCCAGCTCCACCGCCTCGTCGACGATGTCCTGCAGGGGGTCGACGGCGAAGAGCACCCGGGTGACCTCGGCATCGGGGTCGCCGCAGACGGTGCCGACGGCGTCCCACTGCTCGGCCCGCGAGGGGGGCCAGAGAGCGTCCAGCGCGGCGATGACTTCAGAGAGACGAGGCACAGGCCAAGGTTACCGTCTCCATCTTTTCGGGCTTCCTCCCCCGGCGGGGGCTGCGGGACGGGGGAGGGCGGTGGCGGTGCGCGGGGGCGTCGGGCGGGGCCGGGCGCTCTCTGACCCCAAACGCCCCGATATGGAACAGCACAGCCACACCCCCCGCCACCGGCGAATCGGCTCGCGGCCACCCGTACGTGTGAAGCCCGCCGAGTCGTGCGCGACCCCGGGAGCCTCGAAAACTAGCTTCCTGATCCGGAGGTGACGGCCCGGATGACTGTCTGCGCCATCGAGATCACGACGACCGCCCCGTTCACGATCGCCGCCGACGGGGCGTATGCCGCGCGGCTGGCCGGGGAGGGGCAGGCGCGCTACCCGGAGCGGTGGACGCTGGGGGGACCCGAGCCGTACGCGGTGCCGTTGCCGCTCGCGCAGCCGGAGGAGGCCGACAGCGAGGTGCTGGCACTGACCGACGGGCGGGTGCTGATCCACCGTCGTGTCGCCGACCGGCACGCGTTCGCGCTGCTCTACCCGTCGGGCGCCGCGACCGGGCCGCGCACGGGGGAGCTCCAGCTCGGCGCGGTGCCCGCCGAGGAGGGCGTACGGGTCCGCCTGCTGCCGCCCTCCCCCGACGGACACGGGGCCTACGCCCTGGCGGTGGGGCCCGCGCGGAGCACCGTCTGGCAGGTCGCCGGAGCCCCCGGCGGGCCGCGCCGGGCCGCCGTCCTGCCGGGGCGCTGCTCCGGCGGGGTGTGGCTGGACCGGGTCGGCCGCCTGCTGGCCCTGGACCGCGAGCTGGACGGCCGGACCAAGGCCGTCGCCGTGGACCTGGAGCGGGGCGGCGAGGTCAGCCCGCTGCTCCAGATCGCCGAGGACAGCGACGACCGGCTCCTGCTCGCGGCGCCCGACAGCGGGCTTCTGCTGATCCGCTCCGACGCCCCGGGCGAACCCCGGCTCGGCTGGGGAGTGCTGGGCAGTGCCCGCCCGGTCCGCTTCCCGGAGTGCCTGCGCATCGCGGACGCGCACCCCTTCGCCGTGCAGCCGGGCCAGGCCCTGATGCCGGAGACCTGCGGGGTCGCGCTGCGGATCGGAGGGTCGGAGCTCGCGCTGTGGCGGCCGGCCGACCGCGGCGTCTTCCGGCTCGGCGCCCCGGTGGGCTGGCTCGGCACCGGCCTGTGGACCCCGCAGGGCCGGCTGCACCTCCCGTACGCCACCCCGGAGGTCCCCTGCGGGATCGTCGGCCTCAGCCAGCCCGCGTCCCCGCCCCCACCGGTCCGTCTGGACCCCGCCCCGGCCCCGCCCCTGCGCCCGGTCCCCCTCCAGCAGGCGCCTCTGGGCTGAGCCCGGGGGCGCCGTACGGGCACAATGGCCGCGTGAGCAGCCAGACCGACGTCTTCAGACTCTTCAGCTACCGGCCTTGCGGGCAGGACCTGCTGGTGCGCGTGGTCCGGCCCGCCGCCGCGAACGCCGACCAAGGGGCGCTGGACGCCGCCGACGCCGCGGCCGACGCGGCGACGCGGCGGCTCACCGCCCGGTGGGAGCGGGAGCACCTGCGGTCCGGATGCCCCCACCGGCACACGCCGAGCCTGGTCGCCGAGATGCAGGAGGCGCCCGTCGGGGAGGAGCTGTACGGCTCCGGCCGCCGCCGGCTCGGGGTGTGGGTGGCGCGCACCGGGTACGGCGCGCCGTGGATGGTCCTGGGGACCGCGCCGACCGAGGCGCAGTTCTGGGAGGAGGTCCGGGACGACCCGGACCTCCTCGGTCTCGGCCCCCTGGCGCCCGCCGATCTGCGCCGGGTGTGTTTCCTCACCGACGGGGACGAAGCGCCCCCGTCGGCCCCGGCCGTCTAGCCGTGCTTGAGGCCCAGGACCTCGGCGGCCGCGAAGGTCTCGTTCGGCGGGCGGGAGTCGTAGTGCGGGGTGAGGAGCCCGTCGAGCTCCTCGTAGGAGAAGGACTCCTTGGCGGTGTCGAACTTGGCCGCCACCCTGGGGCGTTCCATCACGACCACGATCCCGCCGTGCACGACGAACAGCTGCCCGTTGGCCTTCGCCGAGGCCGGCGAGGCCAGGTAGCCGACCAGCGGGGCGACGTGCTCGGGGGCGAGGGCGTCGAGTTTGCCCTCCTCCGGCTCCTGGAAGCCCGCGAAGACGTCCTCGGTCATCCGGGTGCGGGCGCGCGGGCAGATGGCGTTGGCCGTCACCCCGTACTTGGCCAGGGCCAGGGCGGTCGAGGTGGTCAGGCCCACGATGCCGCCCTTGGCGGCCGCGTAGTTGGGCTGGCCCGCCGAGCCGCCGAGGAAGGCCTCGGAGGAGGTGTTGACGATCCGGCCGTAGACCGGGCCGCCCGCCGCCTTGGAGCGTTCCCGCCAGTGCGCGGCGGCGAAGTGGGTGGTGTTGAAGTGACCCTTGAGGTGGACCCGGATCACCGAGTCCCACTCCTCCTCCGACATGGAGAAGATCATCCGGTCCCGCAGGATGCCCGCGTTGTTGACGAGGACGTCCAGCCTGCCGAACCGGGAGACGGCCAGTTCCACCAGGTCCCGGGCCTGCTCGAAGTCGGCCACGTCACCGAGGTGCGCCACCGCCCGTCCGCCCGCCGCACGGATCTCGGCGGCCACCTCCTCGGCCGGGGCGGCGGACGCCTCCCCCGAACCGTCCCGGCCGCTCTGGCCGAAGTCGTTGACGACCACGCTCGCGCCGAGGCGGGCCAGTTCGATCGCCTCGGCCCGGCCGAGACCGCGGCCGGCGCCGGTGACGACGGCGCTGAGCCCCTCAAGTGGCAGTGACATCTACCGGATTCCTCTCAGAGCGGGTCAGAGTTCGATGCAGGTGCGCAGCGCGACGCCGGTGCGCATCTGGTCGAGGGCGTCGTTGATCTCGGCGAGCCGGACCCGGTGGGTGATCAGGCTCTCCAGGTCGACCCGGCCGGCCCGCCACAGGGCGATGGTGCGCTCGTAGGAGCGGAGCACGTCCCCGCCCCCGTACATCGACGGGAGGATCTTCTTCTCGTCGAAGAACAGCGAGAACATGTCGACCTGGAAGGTGTCGTCGAGGGCGCCGGCGCCGACGATGACGACGCTGCCGCCGCGGCGGGTCGTCTTGTAGGCGGTCTGCGCGGTGGCGGACTTGCCGACGACCTCGAAGACGTAGTCGAAGCCCTCCCCGGAGGTGATCCGGTTCTTGGCGTCGTCCAGGGCATCGGGGGCCACGGCCTCCGTCGCGCCGAAGCGCAGGGCCGCCTCGCGCCGGGAGGCGACGGGGTCGACGGCGACGATCTGCGCGGCGCCCTGCAGCTTGGCGCCCTGGATGACGGAGATGCCGACGCCTCCGCAGCCGATGACGGCGACCGAGGAACCGGCCTCCACCTTGGCGGTGTTGATGGCGGCGCCCAGCCCGGTGGTGACGCCGCAGCCGATGAGGGCGGCGATGTCGAAGGGCACGTCGTCGGGGATCGGGACGGCGCACTTGGCGTCGACGACGAGCTCCTCGGCGAAGGTGCCGGTGGCGGCGAAGCCGAAGACGTCCCCGCCCGCGCGCCGGAAGTTGGGGGTGCCCGCGTTGACGAGGCTCTCCAGGCAGAGGTGGCCCTGCCCGCGCTTGCAGGCCGCGCAGTGCCCGCACGGCGGCAGCCAGCAGACCAGGACCCGGTCGCCCTGCTTGAGGTGGGTGACCCCGTCACCCACGTCGGCGATCACCCCGGAGCCCTCGTGGCCGGGGACGAAGGGGGCCGGCTGCGGCAGTACGCCACTCATCGCGGAGAGGTCGGAGTGGCACAGGCCGGTGGCCCTGATGCGGATCTTCACCTTGCCGGGGCCCAGGCCCACGGCCTCGATGTCGTCGACGACCTCCAGCTTGTCCTGGCCTATCTCGCTCTGCAGTGCTGCGCGCACGGTGCGGCTCCTTCTGTGGTCGCAGGTCGGACGGTCTTACGCGTGTTCGACGACGGTGTCGGCGAGGACCGGGGCGTCGTCCCGGTCGACGGCGGTCACCGAGACCAGGACCCGGCCGGTCTCCTGCCACATCCGGATGCGCAGCGTCTCGCCGGGGAAGACGATCCCGGCGAAGCGCGTGCGGTAGGCGCGGACCCGGGAGACGTCGCCGCCGAGGACGGTGTCGACGACGGCCTTGAGGGCCATCCCGTACGAGCAGAGCCCGTGCAGGATCGGCCGGTCGAAGCCGGCCAGCTTGGCGAACTCCGGGTCGGCGTGCAGGGGGTTCCAGTCACCGGAGAGCCGGTAGAGCAGGGCCTGCTCCTCGCGGATGGTGCGCTCCTCGGTGCGGTCGGGGGCCCGCTCGGGCTGTCCGGCCCTGACGGAGGGCCCGCGCTCGCCGCCGAAGCCGCCTTCTCCCCGGACGAAGAGCTGCGCGTCGCTGGTCCACAGCGGCCCGTCGGCGTCCGCGACCTCGGAGCGCAGGACGATCACGGCCGCCTTGCCCTTGTCGTAGACGGCGGCGACCTTGGAGGTGGAGGTGGCCCGCCCCTTGACGGGGATCGGGCGGTGCAGCTCGATGGAGTGCCCGCCGTGCAGGACGGCGGCGAGGTTCACGTCGATGCCGGGGGCCGCGAGGCCGCCCAGCATGGCCATGCCGGCGCCGGCGACGGTCGCGAAGCTGGGCAGCACGTGGAGCTTGGACTCCAGGGTGTAGCGCAGCTCGTCGGGGTCGGTGGCCGGGAGCCCGGCACCGAGGCCGAGGTGGTAGAGCTGGATGTCCTTGTGGTCCCAGCCGATGTCCCCCTGGCGGGGTTCGGCGGCGAGGGCCTTGGCGGCATCGATCGGCATGGGGATGCTGCTCCCTGGGTCGGGGCGCCGCGATCTCGCGCGAGCACCGCTGCCTTGGAAGACCTCGGCGCGGCCGTCCGCACCGTCAGCCGCACCGAGGTCGTACGCGGAACCGTTCTAGAACGCGTTCTAGCGCCGGTTGAAGGAATGTATAACGCACGCCCGATCACTTGGGAAGACTCCTGACTTCACGTCAGATCGGGCGGCGGGGTGGCGTGTTGCCGCCTGCCCCAGGTGGGGGGCGTTACGCTGCGCCGGTGGACGAAATGCCCGTGACGCACCGGCCCGCCCGCTCCCTGCGCGTCCTGCTCGACCCGCCGGACCCGGCCCTCGCGGTCCATCTCGGCCTCCAGCCGGATATCGAGGTGGTCACCTCCGCGACGGCCCGGCCGGCGGTGGCGCTGGTGGAGGACCTCGCCTCGGTGACGGCCCTGCTGGAGGACGATCCGGAGTGCCGGGTCCTGGTCGCCACGGGCTCGGCGCACCCCGGGCTGCGGGAGGCGGCCCTGGCGGCGGGCGCCGCGGGGCTGGTCCTGCGGGACGGGCCGGTCGCGGAGCTGGCGGAGTGCATGCGCCGCGCGGCCACGGGCGAAACGGTGGTGGACCCGTCCCTCGCGGGCCCGTAGCGCGGACCGTGGCCCGGGTCCGTGGCCCGGGTCCGTGGCCCGGGTCCGTGGCCCGGGTCCGTGGCCCGGGTCCGTGGCCCGGGTCCGTGGCCCGGGTCCGTGGCCCGGGTCCGTGGCCCGGGTCCGTGGCCCGGGTCCGCAGCGCGGACCGTGGCGCACGGCCTGCCGTGGCGCGCGTAGGGGAAGGCACTCCGCCGGCGGCTGAGGCGGAGGGCCTTCCCCTACGGGGCGGGGGCCCCGGTGTCAGGCGCCCCGCCCGGGAGCCGGGGCGGTCCAGTCGTCGACCGTCCGCGAGGGGTCCAGCGCCACGGGCAGCTTCTCCAGCCCCCGGAAGGCCGGGAACGGCCCCTTGAGCCAGTCCCCGGCCTCGGAGTCCGGCAGCGCCAGGACCATGTCGGGGAAGCGGTCGAGCAGTGCGGTGAGGCAGATCTCCAGCTCCAGCCGGGCCAGCGGGGCGCCCAGGCAGAAGTGGGGGCCGAAGCCGAAGCCGAGGTGTTCGCGCTGGAGGTGTTCGCGGGTGATGTCCAGGGTGTCCGGCGCGGGGAACTTCTCCGGGTCGCGGTTGGCGGCCGTCAGGGCGATCTGCACGATCGCGCCCTGCGGAATGAGCGTTCCGCCGATTTCCACGTCCTCCAATGCGTACCGGAAGGTGGAGGTTTCCACGGAGCCTTCGAAGCGGAGGAGTTCTTCGATGGCCTGCGGCAGGAGTTCGCGGTTCTCCTGCAGCGCCCTCAGCTGTTCGGGATGGGTGAGCAGATTGAAGACGGAATTGCCGATCTGCAGGGTGGTCGTCTTGTGCCCGGCGAAGAGCAGCACCCAGATCATCGAGACGAGTTCGTCGTCGGTCAGCGGTTCTTCCTCGTGCCGCGTCTGCACCAGGACGGTCAGGAAGTCGTCCGTGGGATTCGCGCGGGTGCACCGGATGTGTTCGGTGAAGTAGTCCCGCAGCCAGTGTTCGGCCTCTACGAGGTCTTCCTTCATGTCCTTGCTGAACCGGGAGCGCGTCACGACCGAGAACCACTTCAGGACCTCGGTGCGCTCGACCCCGACGATGCCGAGCAGTTCGCAGATGACCATGACGGGCAGCGGCAGCGCGAAGGCCTTCATGAGGTCGACGGGCTCGTCCGTCGGGCACCGGTCCAGGAGCTCGTTCGCGAGTTCCTCGATGTGCGGGCGCAGGTCCTTGACGTGGCGCGGCGTGAACGCGGTCTTCGCGATGTGGCGCAGC
The DNA here is from genome assembly GCF_041435355.1 of Streptomyces sp. NBC_01276. Lineage (GTDB taxonomy): Bacteria > Actinomycetota > Actinomycetes > Streptomycetales > Streptomycetaceae > Streptomyces. Next base: position 5,358,019 of record NZ_CP108442.1, on the reverse strand, counting down.
CGGGTGTGCCGGGGCGGGTCCGCGAAGAGGAGGTTGTCGTCGAGCGTCTCGCAGGCGTCCCCGAAGAGCGCGTGGTAGAGGTCGATGGCCTCGTGCATGTCCTTGCCGATGCGGGGATCGGCGAGGGCCGCGTGGGCGTCCTCGTAGCGGGTGATGAGGTAGGTGTCCACCCCGTGGCGGGGGGTGAGCCGGGCGACGGGGGCCTGTTCGCGCAGGACCTTGTAGACCGGATGGGGGCACTGCCGGTACTCCGGCGTACTCAGGGTCGCCGCCTTCACCGCTTCGCCCAGCGCGAGGCCGTCGTTCACCGCCGCAGTCGGTTCAGTCGTCACGCGCAGAAACCTTTCGCTTTTCCCGGAACGGACAGTCGGCTCCTTTCCCCGGGCGCGTCGTGGACGAAACCGCGTTGACCCGTTCGGAGCCTAAAGCTCCCTCCGGGGAATGTCCGGCGGAAAGCGGCCGGAGCCCGCCCTAGGGTGTGCGGTGATCCCCATTTTCGCGCCCGATGAAAGGGAATGCGCGCATGCCGGAATACGGAGCGATCGGTATCACCGCCGGCGGAACGGCACGGCCGGACGCGGCGGACCCGGCGGGCGGTGAGGACGACGGCAGCCGGGCCGTGATCGACGTCCACCACCACTTCTGCGCGCCCGCCTGGCGCGAGTGGGCCGAGCGGCGGGGGCTGGTGAACCCGAAGGCGATGGCCCCGTGGGCGCGCTGGGACGCGGAGACCGCGCTGGGGCTGATGGACCGGGCGGGAATCGCCACCGCCGTGCTCAAGCCGATGATGTACGCCCGCTACGAGAGCTCCGCGCAACTGCGCGAGGCGACGAAGGTCACCCTGCGGGCGGCGGTGGAGGTGGTCCAGGCACATCCGGGGCGGTTCGTCTTCCACACCCCGCTGTTCCTGGAGGACCCCGAGGTGTCCTCGTGGGCGCTGCGGTACGGCCTGGACGAGCTGGGCGCGGTCGGCGTGAACGTGACCGCCAACCACGGCGGCGTCTACCTCGGCGACCCCTCCTACGACGGGATCTTCGCCGAACTCGACGAGCGGTCGGCGGTCGTCGACACCCACCCGCACAACCTGCCCGGCGGCCCGCCCGGCGCCCCGCCCGGCGCGGCGACCGTGCCGGGGCTGCCGAACTTCCTGTGCGACTTCCTCCTCGACACCACCCGCGCCGCCGCGAACATGATCCGCAACCGGACGCTGGACCGCTTCCCGAACCTGTCGGTGATCCTGCCCCACGGCGGCGGCTTCCTCCCGCACATCGCGGCCCGGCTGGAGGCCTTCGCGCACTCCTTCGACCCGCCCGTGGAACCCGCCGCCGTACGGGACCACCTGCACCGCTTCTACTACGACACCGCCGGCCCGCTGTCCCCGGCGGGCACCCTGCTGGCCACGGTGTCCCCGGACCGGATCCTCTTCGGCAGCGACTGGCCGGCCTGCCCGGCCTCCGTGGTCACGGACGTCGCGGTGCCCGCGCTGGCCGCCGACCCGGCGTTCACCCCGGCGCTGCGCCGGGCCGTGAACCGGGAGAACGCGCTGCGCCTGATGCCGGCCCTGGTGCGCGTCTGACACGCCGCCCCCGCGGGACGCCCCGCCCGCCCTGCCCGCCCCCGCCGCTCGCCGGGGCGGGCAGGTCGAGCGGGGCAGGGCGGGCGGGGCGGGCCGGGCAAGGCCGAGCGGGGCGGGCCGGGCGGCCCCGGCCCGTCAGCGGCGCAGCAGGGTGACCACCGCCGCGCCGCCCAGCCCGATGTTGTGCGCCAGCCCGACCCCGGCTCCGGGGACCTGCCGGGCCCCGGCCTCGCCGCGCAGCTGCCAGACCAGCTCGGCGGCCTGCGCGAGGCCCGTGGCGCCCAGCGGGTGCCCCTTGGAGATCAGGCCGCCCGACGGGTTGACGACCCAGCGGCCGCCGTAGGTGGTGGCGCCGCTCTCGACGAGCTTGCCGGAGGCCCCGTCGGCGCACATGCCGAGCGCCTCGTAGGTGAGGAGTTCATTGACGGAGAAGCAGTCGTGCAGCTCGATGACGTCGACGTCCTCGATGCCCAGACCGGAGGCCTCGTAGACCCGCCGGGCCGCGGCGGCGGTCATGGGCTTGCCGACGACGTCGATGCAGGATCCGCCGAAGCTGTCCGCGGTGTCGGTGGTCATGGCCTGGGCGACGATCTCCACCGCCCTGTCGTGCAGCCCGTGCCGGACGACGAACCGCTCCGAGACGACCAGGGCGGCCGCCGCGCCGTCGGAGGTGGGCGAGCACTGGAGTTTGGTCAGCGGGTCGTGGATGGTCTTCGCGGCGAGGATCTCCTCCACCGTGTACACGTCCTGGAACTGGGCGTTCGGGTTGTCCGCGGAGTGCCGGTGGTTCTTGGCGCCCACCGCCGCGAGCTGCGCGGCCGTGGTCCCGTAGCGCTCCATGTGCTCGCGGGCGGCGTTCCCGAAGATCTGCGCGGTGGGCGGGGACATCTCGAAGCCGTGCCCGGCCGCCATGATCCCGTAGTGGCGGGCGACCGGGGACGTCTTGAAGTCGCCGCCGTCGGCGCCGCCGCCGAGGGCGCCGCGCTTCATCTTCTCGAAGCCGAGGGCCAGGACGCAGTCGTTCAGCCCGCCCTCGACGAACTGGCGGGCCATCATCAGGGCCGTGGAGCCGGTGGCGCAGTTGTTGTTGACGTTGTAGACGGGCACCCCGGTCAGGCCCAGTTCGTACGCGGCCCGCTGGCCCGCGGTGGAGGCCTGGAAGCAGTAGCCGACGGGCACCTGCTCGACGAGCCCGTAGTCCACGCCCGCGTCGGCCAGCGCCGCCGCGCCCGCCTCCCGCACCATGTCCCAGTACTGCCAGTCGCGCGATTCCGGCTTCTCGAACTTCGTCATGCCGACGCCGACGATGTAGGCCTTCATGTGGTGCCTTCCCTTCCCCTTCAGTCCCGCGGGAGGCCGAGGATGCGCTCGGCGACGACGTTGAGCTGGACCTGTGTGGTGCCCCCGGCGATGGTCAGGCAGCGGGACATGAGCATGCCGTGCACGGCCCGCTCCCCCACCCCCTCCCGCACCGCGCCCGCCGGGCCCAGCAGTTCGAGCGCGAGCTCGGCGGTCCGCTGCTGGTGGGGGGTCTGGACGAGTTTGCGTACGGATGCGCCCGCGCCCGGCTCCAGCCCGGACACCTGCTGGAGGGTGGTGCGCAGGCCGATGCAGGCGAGGGCGTGCGCCTCGGCGGCCAGGGCGCCGATCCGGGCCCGGTAGGAGCCGTCGAGGTCGGCGGCGCGGGCGAGGAGCGCCTCCAGGCCGGTGTCGAAGGTCATCTGGTCGGCCATGTGGACGCGTTCGTTGCCGAGGGTGTTGCGGGCGACCTTCCAGCCCCCGTCCGGGGCTCCGACGAGGGCGTCCGCGGGCAGGAGCACGTCGTCGAAGTACACCTCGTTGAAGAGGGCCTCGCCGGTGATCTCCTTCAGGGGGCGGACGTCGATGCCGGGGGTGTTCTTCATGTCGACGACGAAGTAGCCGAGGCCCTTGTGCTTGGGGACGGCCGGGTCGGTGCGGGCGAGGAGGATGCCGAAGTCGGCGGTGTGCGCGGAACTCGTCCACACCTTCTGTCCGTTGACCCTCCAGGAGCCGTCCTCCAGCCGTTCGGCCCTCGTGCGCAGGGAGGCCAGGTCGGATCCGGCGCCCGGTTCGGAGAAGAGCTGGCACCAGGTCGTGTCCCCGCGCAGCGTGGGCAGGACGTGGGCCTCGCGCTGCGCGTCGGTCCCGTAGGCGAGCAGCGAGGGCACGACCCAGGTGGCGATGCCGAGGTCGGAGAGCACGACGCCGGCCGCCTTCAGTTCCTGCTGTACGACGAGCTGTTGCAGGGGTCCGGCGCCGAGCCCGTAGGGGCGGGGCAGGTACGGGGCCGCGTAGCCGGTCGGGGCGAGGGCGCGGCGGGCGGCGGCCGGGCCGAGGCCGCGCGCGTCCCGGGCGGCGGCGCGGGCGCCTTCCCGGTACGCCTCGGCGGCCTCGGGCAGCTCCAGCCGCAGCTCGCGGCGCGCGCCGCCCGCGGCGAGGCCGACGGCCCGGATGCGGTGGCCGTCGCCGGGTCCGAGGAGCTGACGGGCGACGAGGGCCCGGCGCAGGTGGATGTGGGCGTCGTGTTCCCAGGTGAAGCCGATGCCGCCGAGGATCTGGATGCAGTCCTTGGCGCAGGAGTAGGAGGCGTCGAGGGCGGTCCCGGCGGCGAGCGCGGCCACCAGGGAACGCACCCGGGGGCTCTCGTCCGCGCTGTTCGCCGCGTCCCAGGCGAGGGCGCGGGCCTGTTCCAGGCGGACCAGCATGTCGGCGCACAGGTGCTTGACGCCCTGGAACCGTCCGATGGGCCGCCCGAACTGCTCGCGCACCTTCGCGTACTCGGCGGCCGTGCGCACCGCCCAGGCGGCGGTGCCGCAGGCGTCGGCGGCGAACAGGACGCAGGCCAGGTCCCGGACCAGGTCCGCGTCCAGCTCCAGCAGCCGGCCGGCCGGGACGAGGACCCCGCGCGCCCGCACCTCGGCGGTGGGCCGGGTCGGATCGGCGCCCTCGTGGGTACGGACGTCCAGCGCGGCGGCGTCCACGGCGAACCAGCGGGTGCCGTGCCCGGCCTCGGCGGCGACCAGTACGAGGTCGGCCTCGCCCGCGCCCAGCACGGGCGGCGCGAGCCCGTCCAGCAGGTACCCGCCCCCCTCGACGGCGACGGCGGTGACACCGCCGGGCCCCAGGGCGACCGCCCCGACCCGGCCGTCGAGCGGCTCGGCCCCGGCCCGGTCCAGGAGTACGGAGGCCAGCGCGCTCGGCAGGAACGGCCCGGGGAGCGCCCCCCGGGCGGCCTCCTCCACCACGACGGCCAGGTCCAGCAGGGTCCCGCCCTCCAGGTGCGGCGCCAGCAGTCCGGCCGCCGCGAGCCCGTCCCAGTAGCCGGGCCGCTCACCGGTCCACGGCGGGGTGTCGAGCAGCTTGCGCACCTCCTCGGGCGGCACGGCCCGCCCCACCCAGCCGCGCACGGCGTCGGCCAACTCCCGCTGCTCTTGCGTGATTCCGATGCCCATGCGCGGCAGACTAGAACACGTTCCAATCTGACGGAAGGTCAGATGGCGGTGTTCTTCGGCGCCTCCCCCCGGGCCGCCGCGACACGCTCCGACCCGATGGCCCCGACCTGGCAGAATTCCGGGACGGGGACGACCTTGAAGGTGGGGAAGATGACTTTTCTGGTACTGCTCGGCGTCCTGGTGATCGCCGTCGGCGGGTGCGTGTGCGTGGTGTGGGCGGCGCGCGGCGGCCCCGGCTGGGTCCGCGCCGTGGCGGCCGTGACCCTCGGCGCGGGCGAGCTGCTGCGCCGCTCCGCGAAGCGCCGCCGTCGGCTCGGCGGGGGCGGGAACAACGGCGGCGACGCCGGCTAGGGGGTGTCTGACGGATGTCCGTGGGGAAGGAGCGGCGTCCGGTGCGTGCTCTCGGCGTGCCGACCGGAAGCCCGCGTACTGGACGTACTTGGGCTTTCGGTCGGTGCGGCGAGAGTGCGTGCCGGGCGTCGCGACGCCGCGGATATCCGTCAGACACCCCCTAGCCCGGCGGCCGGTCGGCCGTCGCCGATACTTCCCCCATGGGAAACACGAGGACGCCGTACTGGCGCAGGATCGGGACCCCGAAGACGCTCGTCCTGTAACGCACGCCGGACCGGTGGCGGTACGCCGTGTACTTCGAGGCGCCGGTCGGCGTCGCCGACGGCCACCTCGACCAGCCCGAGCCCACGTGTGGGCCCGGGACGGCACAGAGCGCGCTCCACCGCCGGGCCGAGGAGCTGACCCACCGGGAACTGGAAGTCTCCTGGCGGCCCGCCGACCTGCCCGACTACTGGACCGGGGCCGTCACCAAGGCCGGACCGCTCCCCGATGCCGACCACTGAGCGGCGCCCGCCACCAGGGCCTGTCCGGCGGATCTTTGCGGGCTGGTGCGGGTACGTCCGGCACCGCGGCTTTGTCGTGGGCCAAAGCCGTCACGCGAACGACGGCCACCGGTCGGCCGCCCATTCCCGCCAGCTCAGCCACCCGCGCGGTGGGCTGTCGATCGTGTGCCCGTCGAGTTCCGCCGTGTCGGGCTCCTCGAAATGCGCCCGTCCGTGCAGGATGTCGGCCTCGGACATCGGCAACGTCTCCTCGGGGGTGGTCGCCCAGCGATGGGCGATCCGGGCGCGTTGGGTCGCAGTGTCTACCGGCAGGTAGATCATGCGGAAGCGCGCGTTCTCGGCCGCCACCAGCCAGCGGATCGCGGACCGCTCGTCTCGGGACCAGCAACCGTAGTCCACCACTACGTTGGTGCCGAGCTTCACCGCCTCCAGGGCGAGCCAGAGCATCCGCCCTTCCAGCACGTCGCGCTTCCCGTCCGCTTCCGATACACCGAATAGTGGGATCATCCAGTCGTCGGGCGTCAGGCGCAGGGCACCGTGCTCCTCGGCGAGCTGCCGGGCACGCGTGGTCTTGCCGGCCCCGGGCAGGCCGACCATCAGGAACAACGTGGTCACGCCCAGATCGTGTCAGGGCAGGCAGGCGGATGACCACCGCTTTACATGCTTGATCACGACCTCAGCCACAGGCGGATCGAGGCCACGGTGACGGTGCCGTAGAAGACATGGGCGCGCTTGTCGTAGCGCGTGGCCACGGCGGAGAGTGCCTGACCGGCTACGAAGACGACGTCCACATGGAACTGGACCGGCAGCGCCTGGAAGCTGAAGAACAAGGCCACCGGCCGCTTCCTGGACGCCAGCGGCTCCAGCGTCCACCTGCACGCCGAGAACGACGGCCCGTACCAGGTCTGGCACTGACCCCGCCGCGGTGAGGCCCGGCCGTCCGGCCCCCACCGCAGGGTGATCAGAGGACGCCCTCGACCGCGGCGCGGGCGATCCCCTTCGCCTGCTCCGGGCACGGCGTTCCGGTACACCGCGGGCGGCCACTGCCGGCCCACCGGGGCTACCGGACCCAGCAGCGCGAGCAGTTCGGCCGGGGCCGGCCGGGCGGCGGGGTCCTTGGCCAGGCACCGCTCCACCAGCCCGCGCAGCCCCACCGGCACCGCGGTCAGGTCGGGCTCCGCGTGGACCACGTCGTAGAGGATCTGGAGGGTGGTCGCCGCCGAGAACGGACTCCTGCCCGTCGCCGCCAGCACCAGGACCGACCCGAGCGAGAACACGTCCCCCGCCGGGGTCAGCGGCTTGCCCTAGTGACCTGAGTCAGAGGTTTGTCGTTGGTTTGGGTATGAGTCGTCCTGGTCCGAAGATTCCGCCGTTGTCGGTCACTGATGCCCAGCGTGCTGTGCTGGAGGGCTGGTTACGTCGTCGTTCGACGGCGCAGGCTTTGGCTCAGCGGTCGCGGATCGTGCTGGAGTGCGCGGAAGGCCATTCGGTGATGGAGGTGTCGCGGCGGCTTGGGGTCGCTCCGGACACGGTCCGCACCTGGCGGCGGCGCTTCATCGAGCACGGCCTGGACGGGCTGGGCGACGAGCCGCGTCCGGGCGTCCCGCGGAAGATCACCGACGCCGATGTCGAGCGGGTGATCGTCAAAACGCTGGAGGAGACGCCGAAGAACGCGACGCATTGGTCGACGAGGTCGATGGCCGCGGCCACGGGGATGTCGCAGTCGACCGTCTCAAGGATTTGGCGGGCGTTCGCACTGGCCCCGCACCGGTCGCAGACGTTCAAGCTGTCGACGGATCCGCTGTTCATCGACAAGGTCCGTGATGTTGTCGGCCTCTATCTGGACCCGCCGGAGAAGGCTTTGGTCCTGTGCGTGGACGAGAAGTCGCAGATCCAGGCCCTGGACCGGTCTCAGCCAGTTCTGCCGATGATGCCGGGCGTTCCCGAGCGCCGAAGCCACGACTACATCCGCGCCGGCACCACCACCCTCTTCGCGGCCCTCGAGGTCGCGACCGGCAAGGTCATCGGCTCCCTCCACCGCCGCCACCGGGCCGCCGAGTTCAAGAAGTTCCTGGCCAAGGTCGACAAGGAGGTCCCGGCAGATCTTCAGGTCCACCTGATCCTCGACAACTACGCGACCCACAAGACACCCGACATCAAGAAGTGGCTGCTGGCGCACCCTCGCTTTCACCTGCACTTCACACCCACCAGTGCCTCATGGCTGAACCTGGTGGAACGGTGGTTCGCCGAGCTCACACAGAAGAAGCTGAAGCGCGGCGTCCACCGTTCCGTCCAGGCCCTCGAACGCGACATCCGAGCCTGGCTCGCCGACTGGAACAACCAGCCCCGGCCCTTCGTCTGGACGAAGACCGCCGACGAGATCCTCGACAAAGTCGCCGCTTACTGCCACCGAATCTCTGACTCAGGTCACTAGGGGGTGTCTGACGGATATCCGCGGCGTCGCGACGCCCGGCACGCACTCTCGCCGCACCGACCGAAAGCCCAAGTACGTCCAGTACGCGGGCTTCCGGTCGGCACGCCGAGAGCACGCACCGGACGCCGCTCCTTCCCCACGGACATCCGTCAGACACCCCCTAGGCCTGCTCGGGCGACATGGAGGCGGGCGAGCCGATCATCCAGCCGGTCTGCGTCAGCCGGGTGTCCGTCCCGCGCTCGGCGGCCCGCGCGATGCCGAAGTCGATCACCCGGACGCCGCCCTCCGCGAGCAGCACGTTGTCCGGCTTGAGGTCCCGGTGGATCAGCCCGGCCCGGTGGATCTCCGCGAGCGCCGTCACCAGCCCGGCCGCGAGGCGGCGTACGGTCTCCTCCGGCAGCGTGCCCAGGGCCTCGACGGCCGCGCCCAGCGAGGGCCCCGCCACGAACACCGAGGCCAGCCACGGGGTCGGCGCTTCGGCGTCGGCGTCCATCACGGCGGCCGTGTACGCGCCGGACACCTTCCGGGAGGCGGCGACCTCCCGCCGGAAGCGGGCCCGGAAGCCGTCGTCGTCGGCGAACCGGGCGTGCACCTGCTTGACGGCGACCAGCCGCCCGTCCGGCCCGGCCCCCAACAGGACCCGGCCCATGCCGCCGCTGCCCAGCTCCGCGAGGAGCCGGTACGGTCCCGCCACGGCCGGGGCACCGGCGCCGAGCGGCCTCATCATCGGGGAATCGCCTCCATGGCGTTCTTGCCGAACTTCCTGGTGAGGGCCTCGCACCGGCCCTGGGGATAGTTGACCCCGCTCACGGACACGGACACCGTCTGGTTGATGTCCCGCGCGGTCAGGACGCAGTTCTCGCCGTCCTTCCTCCCCTTCTGCTGCCACAGACCCTCCTGGGCGAAGCCGAGGGTGCCGTCGCGTCTGGTCTCGCCGCGTCGGTAGCCGTCCTCGTACGCGCTCTTCGCCTGCTCGGCGCCGGTCTTTCCACCGGGCCGGGAGACGAAGACCCGCCAGGAGACGAAGACCTCGTCACCGCCACCGGTCCGCCAGACGCAGACGTTGTCCAGGCCCGCCCAACCGCCGTTGTGCTCATCCAGGCCCTGGCCCGTCGGCTTGCCGAACACGGCCGGTACGGTCATCCCCGACGCGAGCTGCTCGCAGGTCATCCGCTGCGGCCGGTACTTGTCGCCCACCTGCGCGAGCGGGATCCCGCCGGGGGTCGGCACGCTCTCCGGCACGGCGGAGGTGTACGCGAGCCAGACGAAGTGCCGCCCGGTGGCCGTCAGTCCGGTGGCGGCGGCCATGACGACCGCGACGGCCGCCGCGACCAGGTACGGGTTCCACCGGCGCCGCGGCACGGGCGGCGGCTCGACGGACGGCGGCTCGACCGGCGGCCCGGGATCCGGCGCGGGAACGGTACGCGGAGGCGGTACGGTCACCAGCCCGGCCACCTCCGCCCGCTGCTCGGCGGTCAGCCGCGGCACCGGCTCGGGCCAGGCCTCCTCGGCCGGCCGGACCCGCCCGACCAGGTCGAGCAGTTCCCACGGCGCGGGCCGCGCGGCGGGGTCCTTGGCGAGGCACCGCTCCACGATCCCGCGCAGGCCCGCCGGCACCCCGTCCAGGTCGGGCTCGGCATGGACCACGTCGAGCAGGACCTTGGGCACCGCGCCCCCGCCGCCGAACGGCACCCTCCCGGTGCAGGCCGCGACGAGGGTGGCGCCGAGCGAGAACACGTCGCTGGCCGGGGTGAGTTCCTGCCCCAGGGCCTGCTCCGGCGACATGAACGAGGGCGAGCCGATCAGCATGCCGGTGTGCGTGATCCGGGTCTGGTCCCCGACGGCCCGCACGATGCCGAAGTCGATGACCCGGACTCCGTCCTCGGCGAGCAGCACGTTCGACGGTTTGAGGTCGCGGTGGATCAGCCCGGCCCCGTGGACGTCGGCCAGCGCGTGCGCCAGCCCGGACGCCAGCCGCCGCACCGCGTACTCGGGCAGCGGCCCGCCCTCGTCCAGGGCCTGGCTCAGGGCGGGCCCGGCGACGAAGCGGGAGGCCAGCCAGGGCGTCTCCGCTTCCGGGTCCGCGTCGATCACGGGGGCGGTGTAGGCCCCGGAGACCTTGCCGGAGGCCTCGACCTCACGCCGGAAGCGGGCCCGGAACCCTTCGTCCCGGGCGAGCTCGGCGTGCACCTGCTTGACGGCCGCGAGCTGCCCGTCGGGCCCCACGGCCAGCAGCACCCGGCCCATGCCACCCCGCCCGAGCACCGCGACGGCCCGGAACGGCCCCACGTGCGTCGGCCCGGCGGCCCCTAGAACCTGCATGAGCCCCTACCCCTCGCCCGGTACGGGAGGGGATCCTACAGATCCGTCAATTCCGCTGAACGGGGAACGGCATGGGCAGGGACGCACAACCGGTGGAACAGTTACCGAACGGGGCGGCCGCCCAGAGCGGGTCCCGGGGGCGCCTGCTGCTGGGCACGGGACTGACGCTGCGCACGGTGGGACTGATCGCGGCCTTCAGCGGCAGCGGGCTGTTCCGGGCGCTCATATCCGATGCGGACCCCGACACCGAGCGGCTGCCCCTGTGGGTGCGGATAGCGATCACGGTGGCCGTCCTGGGCTCCGGCGGGCTGGCCTACGCCTACGGGTCCCGTCTCCGCCTCCGGGGCAAGCAACACCTGGCGCCGGTCATCACCTCGTTCGCCCAGCTCCGCGACGTGTCGTACGTCCTCTACCTGCGTCCCTTCCTCCTCGACGACCGGATGTCCAGAACTCCGGACGAGGCCCCCGGCTGGTTGTTCCGTTCGCCCTACGAGCTGCCCTGGCTGACGGAGGAGCACTTCCTGGTCCGCCAGTTCGCCCGCCTCGGCCGGGTCGTGGCCATCGGACAGCCGGGCGAGCGGCTGCCCCTGCTCGGTGCGGAACGCGGCTATCTCCCGCTCGACGACTGGCAAGGCACGGTCAGCGAGCTGATCCGGGGCGCCCACGTGGTGGCCCTGTCCGCCGCGCCCGGCCCGGGCACGCTCTGGGAGTTCACCGAAGCCCTGCGCACCCTCCCGCCGACCCGTCTGGTCCTGCTGATCTACTCCGGCCCCGAGGTCTACGACATCTTCCGCACGGCCGCCGCCCGCGAGTACAGCGCCCGCTCCGGCCGCCCGACGACCGCCACGCCGGCCCCGGGGTGGCCGCCGATGCCCACACTGCCGGACTGGCCGGGGCCACGCCCTCGCAGGAGGAGAATCAGGGAGGAGAAGTGGGACTTGCCGCTCAAGGGGATCATCTCCTTCGACCAGCACTGGGGCGCGACCTTCATCCCGTTCGAGCCGGTCGTCCCGCGCGTGCGCTGGTTCAAGACCGTGCGCCGCCTGCTGACCCGCGAGCTGGAGCCGGTCATCGGCCCCTTGTCGGAGCTGCCGGTCCGGGACGGCCAAAGGGCCTGACGCGGGCGGCACCCATCGGGAACCCTGGTCCGCATGGACAACATCGATGACAAGCTCTGGAACCGGAACGTCAGCGCGGCGTCCTACGCGGACACGGGCGAGAAGTACCAGGCCGCGATACTGGAGCAGTACAAGACCTACGTCGAGATGGCCGACCGGGTCAGCGGCCGGCGCAGCCTCGCCAACACGTTCTTCCTGTCCGTCAACACCGCCGCGGTGGCCACCGCGGCGGCCCTGGACGGAGACACCTGGCAGGGCGTGTCGATCCTGGCCCCGTTAGCCGGGCTGCTCATCCTGTTGACCCAGTGCTTCACCTGGTTCGTGATGATGCGGTCCTACCGGCAGCTCAACGCGGCGAAATACGCGGTGATCGGCGCACTGGAGAAGAAGCTCCCCGCCTTCGTCTACTCGGAGGCGGAGTGGTCCGTCCTGGGTCATGGCCGCGACTGGCGCACGTACCTGCCGCTGACCCAGGTCGAACAGTGGGTCCCGCCGATCTTCGCCGCCGCGTACGTACTGGGCTTCCTCGCGCTCGTGCTCTGAACGCTCAGAGCCCGCGCACGAACGCCGCGAAGGCGGCGGGGCTGACGGTGAAAGCGGGGCCTTCGGGGTTCTTGGAGTCCCGGACGGCGATGAGGCAGGGCTGGGCGGCGACTTCTACGCATTCACCACCAGTGGTGCCGCTGTACGAGGACTTACGCCACCGCGCGCCCGTCAGGTTCTGCTTGGTGTCCATAACGCTCCTCCATTACGCGGGCGATCAGCGCCGCCGAGTCCTCCACGGAGAGAGCGGCGGCCTGGAGGTGATCGTAACGGAGACAACCCTCCCTGAGGGCTTGCGGATTGGCCGTCATATGGCCCTGGACGAAGTCCTCGGTGTAGACGATGTCCGGGTCGTCGTCGAACCGCAGAAGGGTGAACGTACCGTCCAGTCCCACATGGGCGCCCGCATCGAAGGGCAGGATCTGGACCTCCACCCACTCCCGCCCTTCCAGGGCCAACAAGTGAGCGAGTTGGTTCCGCATGACCTCTCGGCCACCGATTTCCTGATGCAGCACGGCCTCGCTCAGTACGACCCACATCAGTGGCGGGTTCTCGCGGTCCATGATGCGCTGCCGCTCCATGCGGGCCGCCACTTTGGCGTCGAGATCCCCTTCCGTCCGCACACCCAGCACCGCCCGCGCGTACTCCGGCGTCTGCAGCAGCCCGTACACCAGCTGCGCCTGGAACGTCGAGATGTACGCCGCCTTCGCCTCCATCTCCGCGTACGCCTGGAACCACGTCGGCAGCTGGCTCCTCAGCACCAGCCCCACCAGCCGGGAGAAGGCCCCGTCCGTCCCCAGCGCCGCGTCGATCCGCTCCGAGAAGTCGCGGGTCGGGACCTTCCGGGCCGTCTCGATCTGCCCGATCAGGGACCCCGTGCAGAAGACGATGGCGCCCAAGTCCTCTTGCTTCAGGTCGGCTTCCTCCCGCAGGCGGCGAAGTTCGGAGCCGTAGTAGTCCAGCGGCGAGGCGCTGGGGTCGAGATTGCGGATGTTGACCATGAGGCGGTCACCCCCAAGTTCACGCCGTACGGCGTTCAGTTCGGTCTGTAGCCGAGCGTAACCGCGCGACCCCAACCTGATGGCATGAATCACGCAACTGGGTACCCCAGCACGGAAATTGGCGACACCTACCGCATGGGCTTCACCGTCAGTGAGCACTCCGCCGGGCACATGCGGCGGATCCTCCGGTGGTTCCTCGTCCGCTGGGGCCTCGACGGGGTGGCCGACGGCGCCGGGCTCGCGCTGACGGAGCTGGTCGCCAACGTCGTGCGGCACGTGCCCGACCGGGGCTGCTCGGTGCTGATCCAGCGCAGGCCGGGCGGGCTGCGGGTGGAGGTGACCGACAAGTGCCCCGCGCCCCCGCGCATGACGCCGGGCGGCGATCCCCTCGCCGAGGCAGGGCGGGGGCTGCGGCTGGTGCAGGCGGTCACCGACCGCTGGGGCGTGCTGCCCCGGCAGGCCGGGAAGACGGTGTGGTTCGAGTGCGACGGATGACGGATGACGACGGGGAACCGGCCCCGCCCTCCCCCGCCCGGAGATAATGCCCCTGCGAGTGGACGATCAAGGGGCGACGGGGGCCGAGAAGGCGTGCGGGAGATCATCGAAGAGCGTTACGAGCTGGACGAGTTGCTCGGCCGGGGCGGCTTCGGTGAGGTCTGGCGGGCCAAGGACTCCCGGGTGGGCCGCTGGGTCGCGGTGAAGATCGGATATCCGCAGACGCCGGAGGAGACGCGCCGGTTCGAGCGCGAGGCGAGCCTCGCCGGAAACCTGGCGCACCCCAACATCGCCACCATCCACGACTTCGGCCGTACCGAACGGGCCGGGCGCGACGCCGTGTTCCTGGTCATGGAGCTGCTCCAGGGCCGCAGCCTCGCCGAGGTCCTGGACTCCGGGGTGCCGGACCTGCCGGACGCCCTGGAGTGGGCCGCGCGGATCGCGGACGCGCTCGGGGCCGCGCATGACGCCGGGATCGTCCACCGGGACGTCAAGCCGGCCAATGTGATGGTCACCGAGAGCGGCGTGGTCAAGGTCCTCGACTTCGGGATCGCCAAGTCCTCGGGCGCCCCCGGGACGGAGCTGACGGCCACCGGGATGATCATCGGATCGTTCCCCTACATGGCGCCGGAGCGCTGGACCGGCGGGGCGAACGGGGTCCCCGTCGACGGGCGGGCCGATCTGTACGCCCTCGGCTGCGTGCTGACGGAACTGCTGACCGGCCGTCGGCCCTTCCCCGCCCGCGAGATGCACGAGCTGCTCGCGCACCACCTGACGACCGCGCCGCCCGCGCCCGGTTCGCTGCGCGAGGGGATCCCGGCCGCGCTGGACGCCCTGGTGCTGGCACTGCTCGCGAAGGACCCGCACGAGCGGCCGGCCGACGCCCGGGAAGTGAGCGGCAGACTCGCCGGGATCGCCCGGGACGCCGCCGCCCCCTCCGCCCCGGCCATCACTCCCGCCCCAGCCACGCCCGCCGCGTCCGTCCCCGTCGCATCATCCCCGCCCCCGCCCCCGCCCCCGCCCTCCTATTCCCCGACCGTGCACACGGCCGCCGGGGACCCCGTCCGGTCGATGTTCCAGCGGCGGCTGACGCAGGTGCTCGACGACGCCCCGGCCGACCGGGTGGTACGGCTGGACATGCTGGTCGCCGACCTGACGGAGGAGCTGGGCGCCCAGGACGCGCTGACGGTGCGGGCCTCCTACCACCGGGCCATGACCGTGCGCGGGCACTCCCCCACCGACCTGGAGCGCATCCTGCCGCGGATGGTGCGGGTGCTCGGCCTGGAGCATCCCGACACCATCGCGGCGCGTGCCGCCCACGTCGGCGAGGCCGCGGCCTACGGGCCGGGCGACGGCCGCCGCCACGAGGCCGAGCTGCGCGAGATCATCGAGCAGGCGGGCCGGGTCCTGGGCGCCGACGACCCCGTCACGCTGTCCGCCCGCTACCACCTGGCCGGGGCGCTCCAGCGCGGTGACGCGGTCCGCGACGGGCGGTGGGGCTCCGAGACCGCCGCGCAGGCGCACGCCGAGCGCGGCTGGCTGGCGCCGCTCCTGCCCGACCTGGAGCGGCGGCTGCCCGCCGACAGCCCGGTGCTGCTCGACGTACGGCGGCGGCTGGCGCACGACGCCTGGCTGCTCGGCGACTTCGTCACCGCCGCGCCCCTGTACCTGCGGCTGTACCCCGACCTCGCGGCGATGGCGGAACGCGGCGACCCGCAGACCGCGTACCGGGTGCTGCGCAGCGTCGGGGAGGCGGGGGAACCGGGCCGCGCGCTCCCGCACCTGAAGGCGCTGCTGCACCGGCTCCACCTGACGGCCGGCAACACCCACTGGCTGACCCGCGAGGTGACGGAGACCCGCGACGACTTCCGGCGGGCGCTGCGCGAGGACCGGATCTCGGACCTGGGCGGCGGCCTGTCCCGGCTCTTCGGCCGCTGAGGCGCCGGAAGCCCCCGAGGCTCCTGAGCGCGCGGGGCCTCGGAGCCGCCGGGCCGCCCGGGCCCTTCCGGACGGGGCCGGCGGCCCCCGCCCGTAGCGCCCTACCCGACGGTAGGGCAGCATGGCCCGGCACTCACTCGCAGCTCAGCAGGAGGAACGACATGGCCACCCCCAAGCCGCAGACCCTGGCCGCCTTCGAGGCCGCCAAGGGGTTCATGCCCGTGGGCGAGGGCCTCGCGCTGTACGCGGCGGCCACCGACGCGGCCGGGCTCGGGCTGCCGCTGCTGGAGGTCGGCACGTACTGCGGGCGCTCGACCATCCTGCTGGCCGACGCCGCACGCGAGGCGGGCGTGCCCGCGCTCACCGTCGACCACCACCGGGGCAGCGAGGAGCAGCAGCCGGGCTGGGAGTACCACGACCCGACGGTGGTGGACCCGGAGGTCGGTCTGATGGACACCCTCCCGACCTTCCGCCGCACCCTGCACAAGGCGGGGCTGGAGGAGCACGTCATCGCCCTGGTCGGCCGCTCGCCGCAGGTCGCGGCGGCCTGGGGCGGCCCGCTCGGGTTCGTGTTCATCGACGGCGGCCACACCGACGAGCACGCGACCGGCGACTACGAGGGCTGGGTCCCGCACCTGGCGGTGGGCGGGACGCTGGTGATCCACGACGTGTTCCCCGACCCGGCCGACGGCGGGCAGGCCCCGTACCGGATCTACCTGCGCGCGCTGGCCTCGGGCGCCTTCGAGGAGGTGTCCGTCACGGACTCCCTGCGCGTCCTGCGCCGTACCGGGGCCGGCCTGTAGCTCCGTTCTTCGCGGGCAGTTCGTTCAGGTCCCCGGCCGGCGGGGATGCGTGGGTGCGCGCTGTCACGGCCGGGCGGGAACGCTCGCCCGGGCAAGCACCGACAGACCGAACGGGCGGAGCGCGTCGGTGCGTTCCCGCCCCGCCGGGTCCATGATCTCGCGCTGCCGGACGTACTCGACCGGGTTCAGCCGGTGCTCGCGCAGGAGGGCGTCCGCCTGCTCGACGCTCAGGAACGTCCTCCAGGGCTCGCCCTGCGCGGCCGCCGCCGCCATGACCGCTTCCGCGTACGACTGCCCCGCTTCATCGCGCAGTCCGGCCGGCAGGAGGTGCTCCATGACGAGTTCGGTGCCGGGCGGGAAGCCGCTGATGGCGGCCAGCGTCTGCCCGACCGCCTCCCGGGTGAGGTACATCGTCACGCCCAGCCAGCTGACCAGGGCGGGCCGGCGCGGGTCGAAGCCGGCCCTCGCGAGGTGGCCGGCCAGCGCGTGTGCGGGCTCCTGTGCGAAGTCGAAGGGGACGAAGGCCGCGGACGGGGGGACCTCGGTCCCCGTCGCAGCCAGCAGTGCCCGCTTCCACTCCTGGGTGGCGGGCAGGTCGACCTCGAACACCGCGACACGGGCGGCGAGTTCCGACCGGTAGGCGAAGGAGTCCAGCCCCGCGCCGAGGATCACGTACTGGTCGACGCCCCGGTGGGCCAGCTCGGCCAGCCGGTCCTCCGTGTAGCGGCCTCGTGTGACGGCGGTCGTCCGCGCGCCGGCCAGAACGGGGTGGGCACCGTAGGACCGGTGGTATCCGAGGAGCTCCTCGGCGTCCTGCCCCAGGAAGGTGTGCGCCAGGGTGTCGGCGAAGATCGGGGGGCCGTCGTCGACGAGGAGGTGCGCCGCGCGCGCCGCGGCCGCCATGAGCGCCGTCCGGCTCGGCTGTCCATTGCTTGTCATGCACAGAGACACTACCGGCCATTTTGCGCATAGTATCACAAATCTATCAATATCGGAAGGGCCTCCGCATTGTGGTTCGGTAACGAATCGAAGGGCGGCGCGCGGGGCCGGTCCGGGAGCGCCCCGGCGATCCCGGCATACAAAGGGCTGATCGCACCACGCCCCCGGATGGAGCAGGGTCCGTACGGGTGCCGGTCGGGCGTTCTAGCATCGCGAGGTGCGCTACGACGACAGTTCCCCGGCCCCCGAGTCCCGCGACTCCATCAGCCCCGACCGGCGCTGGTACGCGCGCCGCTCCACCCTCGCGGTGGCGGTCGCGGTGCTCGCCCCGACCGTCCTCGCGGGCTGGGTCCTGACCCAGACCCTGGCGGGGACGGACGGCCCGCGGCCCGGCCCCGCCCCGCACCCGGCATCGCACGCGGCGGCGGCCGACGCGAAGTCCAGCACCTCCCCGGGCGCGCAGGGCGGCGCGGCGGCACCCGCGCCCGCGGCGGCCTCCGCGTCCGCCTCCGGTACGGCGGCGGCACCCGCTCCGGCCAAGGGGCCCCTCGCGGGCAAGACGGTCGTCATCGACCCCGGGCACAACACCGGGAACTTCCAGCACACCGACGAGATCGACCGCCAGGTGGACATCGGCACCAACCGCAAGGAATGCGACACCACCGGCACCACCACCAACTCGGGTTACATGGAAGCCGAGTTCAGCATGGACGTGTCCCGGCGGCTGCGCACCCTCCTGGAGGGCCGCGGACTGAAGGTGGTGCTCACCCACGAGGCCGGCACCGCCCGCCCCTGGGGCCCCTGCATCGACGAGCGCGCGCGGATCGGCAACGAGGCCCGCGCCGACGCCGTCGTGTCCGTCCACGCGGACGGCGTCTCCGCGGGCAACCGCGGCTACCACGTCATCCTCCCGGCCAAGGTCAAGGCGGGCGGCGCCGACACCGCCGCGATCGTCGGACCCTCCCGCCAGCTGGGCGAACGCATCGGCAGCAACTTCTCCCGGACCACCGGCTCCGCCCCCGCCAACTACCTGGGCTCCGGCACCGGATTGGTCGTCCGCGACGATCTGGGCGGTCTCAATCTGTCGACCCGGCCCAAGGTGTTCATCGAATGCGGCAACATGCGTGACAGCAAGGACGCGGCGCAGCTGACGAGTCCGGAGTGGCGGCAGAAGGCGGCACAGGGCATCGCGGACGGCATCGTCGGATTCCTCGGGGGGTAACCCCGGGGGGAAGCCCCTGACGGGGCGTCCCCCCGCCCCGATCCTCTCGGCCGCGGGAGACTCCGTACCATGGTGCCGCCGCCCCCGCTCAGCCCCGGTCCGCCCACGCGACCGCGGCGCCACGAGACGACCGAGACCGAGAAGGACATCAGAGACGTGAACATCCGCTCCCTCACACGAGGCGACGGCGTGGTGATCGGAGCAGCGGTGCTGCTGTTCATCGCCTCGTTCCTCGACTTCTACTCCGCCACCAACGTGGACATGCCGAGCGCGTGGGACACGGACTCCTACGGGCTGGTCCTCCCGACGGTCTTCCTGACCGGGTTCGTCGCGGCGGGCCTGCTGATCGGTGCGCGCTTCCAGCCCGAGGGCCGCAAGCTGGGCGGGCTGCCGCTGACGGCCTGGGGCGCGGTGCTGGCGGTGGCGGCCGTCTGGAACGCCCTGTGGTCGCTGATCGTCACCCCGACCCGCCTCGACCTGGGCCCCGGCTGCATCCTCGCCTTCCTGGCGACGCTGGCCCTGGCGGGCGTGACCCTCGCCGGTTCGAAGATCCCCGCGCTCGCGGGACCGCTCGTCCCGGAGCCCGGACCCGTCGCCCCCGCGCCCTACGGCGGCCACGCGCAGCAGCCGGGCAGCGGGTACGGCTACCCGGGCGGCCCGCAGCAGCAGAGCCCGTACGGGTCCACCCCGCAGCCCGTCCCGCCCTACGGAGGCGGCCCGGCCGCGCCCGCGCCGGGCCCGCAGGACGCGGGGCAGCAGCCCCCGCAGCAGCAGTCCCCGTCGCAGCCGGCCGCGGCGGCGTTCGCGCCGTTCTGGTTCGCGGTGCCGGAGGCCCGTCCCCTCTTCGGCGAGGACGGCTCCCCCGCCCCGATCGCGGAGCTCGCGCCGGGCACCTGGTACCTGGCCGTCGACCAGCGGGGCCCCTCGTCCCTGATCGCCCAGACCCAGGACGGCCGCCGCGGCGTCCTGAACGACACCTCGAACATCCAGCGGGGCTGACCCCCGCACCGAAGGCCCCCCGCCCCCACGAGCGGGGGGCCTTCGCCCTTCCCGGCGGGAGCCGCTTGCCCTACAGTCACCTGACGCAGCGTCAGATATGGGCCAACGGCCTCTCGGAGGGACCCCCATGCGCCTCGGACTCGCACTCGGCTACTGGGGCCGCGGGCCCAGCCCGGCCCACCTCGACCTCGCCACCGAGGCGGAACGCCTCGGCTACGACTCGGTGTGGACCGCCGAGGCCTGGGGCTCCGACGCCTTCACCCCCCTCACCTGGATCGCCGCGCACACCTCCCGGATCCGCCTCGGCACCGCCATCGCCCAGATGGCCGCCCGCACCCCCACCGCGACCGCCATGCACGCCCTCACCCTCGACCATCTCTCCGGCGGCCGGATGATGCTGGGCCTGGGCCTGTCCGGACCGCAGGTGGTGGAGGGCTGGTACGGGCGCCCCTTCCCGGCGAGCCCGCTCACCGCGACCCGGGAGTACGTCGACGTCGTCCGTCAGGTGCTGCGCCGCGAGGCCCCCGTCGCCCTCGACGGCCGCTTCCACCACCACCCGTACCGCGGCGAGGACGGCACCGGCCTCGGCAAGCCCCTCAAGCCCATCACCCACCCGCTGCGCGCGGACCTGCCGCTGCTGCTGGGGGCGGAGGGGCCGAAGAACATCGCCCAGACCACCCGGATCGCGGACGGCTGGCTGCCCCTGTACTGGTCGCCCACCCGCACCGACGTCTACCGGGCCTCGCTGGCCGACCTGCCCGCGGGGTTCATGATCGCCCCGATGGCCCGCGCCGCGGTCTGCGAGGACGTCGCCGCCGGGCTGCTCCCCGTCAAGGCGATGCTCGGCTTCTACATCGGGGGCATGGGCCACGCGGCCCGCAACTTCCACGCCGACCTCATGGCGCGGATGGGCTACGAGGAGGAGGCCCACCGCGTCCAGGAGCTGTTCCTCGCGGGGCGGCGCGAGGAGGCGGTGCTCGCCGTCCCGGACGCGTTCGCCGACGAGATCTCACTGGTCGGGCCGCGCGAACGGATCGCGGAACGGCTCGAACTCTGGCGCAAGGGGCCCGTCACCGACCTCCTGGTGACCGCCCCCGACCCGCACACCCTGCGGGTGCTGGCGGAGCTGAACGGCTAGGGCGGCATCCGGGGGCGGGCGGCCAACCGGCTTGGCGGTCAGTAGAGTTCAGGCCAGACCGATAGGATCCGCCGTCGCCGACCCCGGCATCCCCAACGTCGGGTACGGCTACCCCAACCCCGGCCGGTCGGTCGGTCCAGTGCGTCCAGTTCTTCGTGAACGCCTACACCAACCTGCACCTCCTGGAGGACGGCAAGTTCGGCCCCCAGACCGAGCTCGGCGTCAGGAGGCTCCAGGAGCTGTCCAACCGCACCTGGGCCACCCGTGAACTGCAGATCGACGGCGTCTTCGGCCAGGACACGGGCCAGGCCGTGCTCGAACACGTCAAGCGCAACCCCTGGACGACCGGCGACTTCACGAAGGCCACCCGCTGCGGCCACTACGTGCCCTCGCACAGCGTCGTCCTCAACTGACCCCACCGCGGCGACGCGTCCGGGCACCCGCCCGCCGGAGTCCGGCGGGCGGGTGCCCGTTCGTCCGCGGCGGGACTATCCGCCCAGCTGGGAGAGGCTCGGGACCTGGTCGGTCACCGGGGCACCCGAGTTCTGGCCCGCCGTCTTCACGCCGTTGATGACGTCCTGGAAGGAGCTGATGTCCGCATCGCCGGCCTGGCCCTTGCGGAGCTTGCCCGCCAGGCCCTTCAGGGACTCGATGCCCGCCGTCAGCGGGACCATCGCCTTCGACAGCAGCGGGTCGCCCTTGGCGTTCTCGGACGCCGCCTTGAGCCGGTTGTAGGCGAAGGCACCGGCCAGACCCGCCTTGATCAGCGCGAAGGTACGGCCCTTCGCACCCTTCTTGAACTTGCCCGCCTGGTACGGCTTGATGATCCACTGGTACGTCGCGCCGGCCGCGAGGCCCGCGTTGGCCACGAAGCGGGTCTTCGCGAACTTCTGCCTCTCGGCGGAGGTACTGGGCGAGGGCGTCGCCGCGGCCAGTTCGTCCTGCTCGGCGGCCGCCGGCTCGGCGGCCGCGAGGACGGCCAGCTCCGTGGCGGCGGCCGAGGAGATCTCCTCCCCCCGGCCCTGGTCGCTGCCGCCGCCGCACGCGGTGGCACCGGCCAGCAGCGCGGTGGACAGGACCACCGCGGTGAGGGCTCGGCGGAATCGGACGGTCGTGGGTACGCGCACGGTTGCCTCCGGGGACTGAGGTGTCCCCCGCAGCCTCACCCCGGCCCGGCCGCCACACCACTCGGGCGGCCCGTTCGGGTTTGCCCGGCGGCCGCGCGGCAACACGCGGGACATGTCCCCATACACCCGAGCACATGCCCGCTCGACCGCCCGTGGCGGCAATCCGGTGGCCAGGGCGATCGTCCTGGTGGCGGACGCCGCCGCCCTCCTGATCCTCCTGTGGATCGCCCTGTGGCTGCTGGACGCCAACCAGGGCAACGCCCTGGTCTCCTTCGTCCACGACGCCGCCGACTGGCTCGCGGGCTGGTCCTACGACCTGTTCACCTTCGACCGCGCCTGGGTACAGGTGGTCGTCGGCTACGGGCTGGCCGCACTCGTCTACGGTTTCGCCGGCCACGCCGTGGCCGGCCGCCTCGCCCGGCGCTGAGCCGGGAGCCGGGAGCCGGCCCGCGCCCCTCCCGGGCCCCTTTCGAGCCCGTCCCGGGCCGCCGCTTCCGGTGGCCCGGGACGGGCGGAGGTCAGCGGCAGCAGTCCGGTTCCAGACCGCGCGGCAGCGCGAGGCCCCCGAACACCTCTCCCGTGGCCTCGTCCCCGCCCAGCGCCGCCACCGCGAGCAGCAGCGAGCCCGCCGTCCAGGTCGTCTGCTCCACCGGCCACACCGCCCGGTCGTCGAAGACGTACCCCGTCCAGTACATGCCGTTCCCGTCGCGCAGGTGGCCGATCGAGCGCAGGATCTCCAGCGCCCGGTCCGACTCGCCCATCACCCAGAGCGTCAGCGCCAGCTCGCAGGACTCCCCGCCCGTCACCCACGGGTTCGGCAGCACGCACCGCACCCCCAGGTCCGGGACGACGAACTCCTCCCAGCGCGCCTCGATCCGCGCCTTCGCCCGCGCACCCGACAGCGCGCCGCCGAGCACCGGGTAGTACCAGTCCATCGAGTAGTGCGACTTGTCCAGGAACCGCTCCGGGTGGTGGCGCACGGCGTGCGCGAGCGCGCCCGTCGCCAGCTCCCAGTCGGGCTGCGGGTCACCGCGGTGGTCGGCGATCGCCAGGGCGCAGCGCAGGGCCTGGTGGATGGAGGAGGAGCCGGTGAGCAGGGCGTCGGTGACGGCGCCGCCGTCGGACTCCCGCTTCCAGCCGATCTCGCCGCCCGGCTGCTGGAGGCCCAGGACGAACTCGACGGCCGCGTAGACCGCCGGCCACATCCGGTCCAGGAAGGGGTCGTCGCCGGTGGCGAGGTAGTGGTGCCACACGCCGACGGCTATGTACGCCACGAAGTTGGACTCGCGGCTCGCGTCCTGCGGCGCGGCGGTGTCCACCCCCTCGGGGCGGTCCGCGTAGGCGGCGTACCAGGAGCCGTCCTCGTTCTGGTGGCGCACCAGCCAGTCGTAGGCGCGCTCCGCTGCCTCGTGCTCGCCTGCCACGTCCAGGGCCATCGCGGCCTCGGTGTGGTCCCACGGGTCGAGGTGGTGGCCCCGGAACCAGGGTATCGCCCCGTCGGCGCGCTGCGCCGCCAGGATCCCGGCGACGGTGGCCGCGGCCTCCTCGGCCGTCAGGACCCCGTCGAGGACCAGGTGTTCGGGCACCTCGGGCACGGTGCGGCCGGGCGAGGTCACTGGGCCGCGCCCACGGGGAGGTGCGGCTTGGTCGCGTACGCCACGAAGCTCTTGCCTATGACCGGGTTGAGCGCCTGCTCGGCGAGGCGGGTCGCCAGCGGCTTCTTCATGATGTCCCAGACCAGCAGCTTGTGGTAAGCCTTGACCGGGAGCGCCTTGTCGTTGTCCACGCCGAAGGCGCACTTGAGCCACCAGTACGGGGAGTGCAGGCCGTGCGCGTGGTGGGTGCCGTACGGCTTGAGCCCCGCGGCCTCCATCTTGCCGAGCAGCTCGTCCGCCTTGTAGATGCGGATGTGGCCGCCCTCTACCTCGTGGTAGGCGTCGGACAGCGCCCAGCAGATCTTCTCCGGGCCGTAGCGGGGCACGGTGATGGCGATGCGGCCTCCGGGCTTGAGCACGCGCACCATCTCGGCGAGGACGCCCTTGTCGTCGGGGATGTGCTCCATCACCTCGGAGATGATGACGACGTCGAAGGAATCGTCGGGGAAGGGCAGGGCGAGGGCGTCGCCCTCCATGGCGGTGGCGGTGGCCCCGGCCGGGGCCTCACCGGCCTCCTTCATGGCGGCGAACCACTTGGCGACCTCGCGGATCTCCTCGCCGTTGCGGTCGACGGCGACCACCTGGGCGCCGCGCCGGTAACACTCGAAGGCGTGCCGGCCTGCGCCGCAGCCCAGGTCGAGTACGCGGTCGCCTGCGGCGAGCGGGAACCGGGAGAAATCGACGGTCAGCACGGGGTCCTGCCTTCGCGGTCGCGGGGGTGAGAGGTGGTGCGGATGGGAGGGGGGAAGCGGTGGGGGCGGCAGGTCACCGCGACGCGCGGCCGGCGCGGACGGCCGCGGCCTGCTCGATCGCGGCTCTGTAGTACCGCACCGTGCCCTCGGCGGCCTTGGCCCAGGTGAACCGGGCCAGGACCCGCTCCCGCCCGGCGGCTCCGAGGCGGGCGCGCAGGTCCGCGTCGCCCAGCAGCCGGCCCAGCGCGGCGGACAGCGCCCCCGCGTCACCGGGCGGCACGGCCAGACAGGTCTCGCCGTCCGGCCCCGCCACCTCGGGGATGGCCCCGCCGGTGGTCGCGACCAGGGGCGTGCCGGTGGCCATGGCCTCGGCCGCCGGGAGCGAGAAGCCTTCGTAGAGGGAGGGCACGCAGGCGACCTGGGCGCTGCGCACCAGGTCGACGAGCTCGGCGTCGGTGATGCCCTTGACGAACCGGACCGCGTCCTGGAGGTCGTACTTCTCGATCGCGCGGGCGACCGGGCCGCTCTCGGCGCGCTTGCCGACGACGACGAGGTGGGCGTCGGCGCGCTCGGTGCGGAGCTTGGCGAGCGCCTCGACGAGGTGGACGAGGCCCTTGAGCGGGACGTCGGCGCTGGAGGTGGTGACGATCCGTCCGGGCACCTCCGCGACGGACGCGTCCGGCGACCAGAGGTCGGTGTCGGCGCCGATGTGCACGACGTGGATGCGGTCGTCGCGCACACCGAGGTGCTCGGCGATCTCCTGCCGGGAGGAGCCGGAGACGGTCAGCACGGAGGACAGCCGGCGGGCGACGCGGCCCTGCATGCGCGTGAAGGCGTACCAACGGCGGACGGAGAGGCGCTTCTTGCGGTCCTTGGCGGCGGCGAGGTCGAGTTTGCGGTCGACGGTGATGGGGTGGTGGACGGTCGTCACCAGGGGTGCGCCGATGTCCCCCAACAGGCCGTAGCCGAGGGTCTGGTTGTCGTGGATGACGTCGAACTCGGCCCGGCGGGCACGCAGGTGGCGGCGGGCGCGGAGCGAGAAGGTCAGCGGCTCGGGGAAGCCGCCGGTCCACATGGTGGCGACCTCCAGCGCGTCGATCCAGTCCCGGTACTCGTCGCGCTTCGGAGTGCGGAAGGGATCGGGGCTGCGGTACAGGTCCAGGCTCGGCAGCTCGGTGAGCGTGGCGCCGGTGTCGAGCACCGGGTAGGGCTGTGAGCCGATCACCTCGACGGTGTGACCCAGCTTCACGAGCTCGCGCGAGAGGTGGCGGACGTAGACGCCCTGGCCGCCGCAGAACGGGTTCCCCTTATAGGTGAGGAGTGCGATGCGCAACGGGCGGTCGCCGTCGGTGGCGGAACCCGCGAAAGGGCTTGTCACCATGGCCTCTGCGGTCACTCTCGGCCCCCTTCTCCCTGCACTTTCGCCGGAGCGTAACCGCTCGGATAATGTAGAACAAGTTTCAGACTTGATCCGTCGAAGACCATTGAATCTACCGGCCGGAAACCACACCGTAAGAGGCGGAGCAGGTGATTCGCGCCACGGCTCGGACGCCTGAGATGCTGGCCCCGGACCCTCCCGGAATCAGCTCCCCCGCAACGACACGGAACGCCAGGAACGGGACACATGACAGCGGAAGCGAAGGCGGTCGCGGCAGCGGCGACCACATCGGCGACCACGCCGGCGTCCCCTCCCCTGACGGAGCGCCAGGAGGCCCGCCGCCGCCGGATCCTGCACGCCAGCGCACAACTGGCGAGCCGGGGCGGCTTCGACGCCGTGCAGATGCGCGAGGTCGCGGAGTCCTCCAGCGTCGCCCTCGGCACGCTGTACCGGTACTTCCCCTCCAAGGTGCACCTCCTGGTGGCCACCATGCAGGACCAGCTCCAGCACATGCAGACGACACTGCGCAAACGCCCCCCGGCGGGCGACGAGCCGGCGGCGCGGGTGGCGGAGACCCTCATGCGCGCCTTCCGCGCCCTCCAGCGCGAACCCCACCTGGCCGACGCCATGGTCCGCGCCCTGACCTTCGCCGACCGCAGCGTGAGCCCCGAGGTCGACACGGTCTCCCGGCTGACCACGGCCATCATCCTGGACGCGATGGGCCTGGACGCCCCGCCGACGGCGGAACAGCTCTCGGCGGTCCGCGTCATCGAGCACACCTGGCACTCGGCCCTGATCACCTGGCTCTCGGGCCGCGCCTCGATCGCCCAGGTCAAGATCGACATTGAAACGGTCTGCCGCCTGATCGACCTGACGTCCCCGGAAAAGGCTTGATCGCAGCGTAGGGGGCGGGGGGCTGGGCGGGGCCGGGGGGCGGCGGGACTCGACTCGGCCCGTGTCAGAGAGGGTTTGGGGGTTTCCCGTCAGTCTCATCGTCCTTCCGTGTCGGGCCGGGCTGTCAAGGGCGCTCCCTTCGGTCGCGTCGCTTCGCGATGGCCTTCGGCCACCCTTGACAGCCCGTCCCGCCACGGAATGCCAAAGACTGCCGGGAAACCCCCAAAAGAACGGTCCACGGGGAGATCTTCGAGGGGCGGGCATCGCAGCGATGCGCGAGCCATCTCCGCCCAGTCCCGCACTCGGGCCCGCAGGACCATCGGCCCAAGGCCCGGGGCGTCCAGGCCGCACGAAACGGTGACCAGACCGCCCGGCGGCCCCCACACGCACCGGATCGCTACGCGCTTCGCACGGCATGGCGTCCGCCGGCCGTCCGGGGCTGGACATAAGCCGCCCACGGCCCGGGGGCCTCGACCTCTCACGCGAGCGCGGGCCGTTTGCCCCTTTTGGGGTGATGGGCGGGCTCCGGAGGGGCGCTGGTGCTGCCTGTCGGACTCTGAGGACGACTTTGTCGTCCTCAGAGTCCGACAGGACACCCGGGGACATCGAAAGGCCCCTTCGGGGGCGGGGGTGATGGCCTGCCGGCCGTCAGCCGCCCGACAAGCCCGCCAACCGACCGTCTTGGGCAGCCTATGTCCAGCCCCAGACGGCCGCCGGACGCCAAGCCGGGAGAAGCGCGTAGCGATCCGATGCGTGTGCCGTCCCGAAGGCATGGCCGGGCGGTCTGGTCGCCGTTTGGGGTGGTCTGGCGGCCCCCGGCCCGGGATCTGATGGATGTGGGCCCGTATCTCGGGTCTGCCCAGACGGGGAGGGGTCGTACATCTCTGACTGGCCCCCAGGCCCTCGGTTTCCTCCTGGCCGTTTCCCTGGGGGCTTCCCGACAGTCTTTGGCATTCCGTGGCGGGACGGTCGGTCAAGGGTGGCCGAAGGCCATCGCGAAGCGACGCGACGAAGGAGCGCCCTTGAGGGACCGGCCCGACACGGAAGGACAGTGGACTGGCGGGACGCCCCCAGCCCTCCCCAGACCCGGACCAAGGGCGCACCGCCCACCCCCGACCCCGACCAGCGCCCAAAGCCCCCCGTACGCACCCCCCCTACCCCCGCTCCCCCCGCGTCTCCGCGTCGTGCCGGAAGGCCGCTTCGCAGGGTGGGGTGGCGCTCAGGGCCACGAGGGAGAGGGTGTCCAGGAGACCGCCGTTGGTGACGACCAGGTTCCAGGAGCCGTTCTCCAGGGAGGTCCCGGGGGCCGGCCCGCCGCGGCGGGACGTGACCCGCCAGCCGCGTTCCGTCAGGGCCGCTTCGAGCGTCCGCCACCGGGTCGCGTCGGCGGGGCCCGAGCCGGTCCAGTCGGCGACGCAGTCGGTCAGGGACCCCTCCTGCGCGGGGTGGGGGGTGCCCGGGGTCAGGCCCGCCGCAGCGGCGGCGGCGGCCAGCCCGGCCTGCACTTCAGGGCGCGAGGGGCGCGAGGGGCCTCCCCCGGCGTCGGCCGGGCCGATCTCGCGTACCCGGAACCAGCCGTCGTCGGTGTCGTCCCCGGCCGTGGACCACAGGAGTCCGCCCACCACGGCGACGCCCGCTCCGACCAACCCGACCGCCCCGGCCGCCGCTCCGGCCGCCCACTTCGTTCTGCCCATGCGGGCGATCATCCCCCGCGCCCCGCGCGGCCCGGCCCTCAGCCCCCCGCCCCCCGCCCCCTAGTCCTCCGGCGGGAACACCGGTTCGCCCGTTGCCGCGAGGGTGATCAGGATGGCTTCCACCGGGCAGCCCTCGGCGGCCGTCAGGGCGGGTTCGTTGGCGTCGGTCTCCGGGGAGCGGGGGTGGGACTGGCGGGCCGAGTCGAGGGCGAAGGCCTCCGGGGCGTGGTTCACGCACATGCCCGAGCCGATGCAGACCCCCCGGTCCACCTCGATCTGCCAGCGGTCCCCCATCACGCACCCGCCGGGAGGTGGATCATCTTGTGCTCCAGGTATTCGCTCAGCCCCTCCGGCCCGAACTCCCGCCCCAGGCCGCTGTTCTTGTAGCCGCCGAACGGGCCCAGCATGTCCAGGCTGAAGGTGTTCACGTTGAAGGTGCCCGTGCGCACCCGGCGCGCGAAGTCGACGCCGTGCTCGACGTCGGCGGTCCAGATGCTGCCGCTGAGGCCGAACTCCGAGTCGTTGGCCACCCGCAGGGCCTCCTCCTCGTCCCCGTACGGGATCAGGCAGACGACCGGCCCGAAGATCTCCTCGCGGGCGATCCGCATCGAGTTGTCGACGTCGCCGAAGAGGGTGGGCTCGACGTACCAGCCGCGTTCCAGGCCGGCCGGGCGGCCGCCGCCGGTGAGGATCTTCGCGCCCTCCTCCTGGCCGATCCGGATGTAGTCCAGGGACCGCTGCTGCTGGCGCTGCGCGACGAGCGGGCCGAGCTGGGTCGCCGGGTCCAGCGGGTCGCCGACGACGAGGGCTCCGGCGGCCGCCGCGAAGGCGTCGGCGTACTCCTCGTAGCGGCTGCGCGGGGCGAGGATCCGGGTCTGGGCCACGCAGGCCTGCCCGTTGTTCATCCAGGCGGCGGGCACGATCCCGGCGACGGCGGCGGCCGGGTCGGCGTCGGGCAGGATCACGGCGGCGGACTTGCCGCCGAGTTCGAGGGTGACCCGGGTCAGGTTGCGGGCGGCGACCTCCATGACCCGCCGGCCGGCCGCGACGGAGCCGGTGAAGGCGACCTTGTCGACGCCGGGGTGGCCGACGAGGTACTCGCTGACCTCCCGGTCGGCGGGCAGGACGGAGAGCACGCCCTCCGGCAGACCGGCCTCGCGCGCGATGTCGGCCAGGATGTACGAGTCGAGCGGGGCCTCCGGCGACGGCTTGAGGATCACCGCGGAACCGGTGAGCAGCGCCGGGGCGAGCTTGGCGGCGGCCACGAACTGCGGGACGTTCCAGGGGATGACGGCGGCGACGACCCCGACCGGCTCGCGGCGCACGAGGATCGGCCCGAGCGCGCCCTGGCGGCGCTCCTCGTAGGGGTAGTCGGCGGCGACCTTGATGGCGGAGTCGTAGACCATCATCGCGCCGAGGGCCTGGGCGAGGACGCTCCAGGAGTACGGGGAGCCGTTCTGGGAGCTGATGGAGCGGGCGAGCTCCTCGTGCCGGACGGCGATGGCGTCCTTGATCCGGGTGACGACGGCGATCCGTTCGTCCAGGGAGAGCCGGGGCCAGGGGCCCTCGTCGAAGGCCTTGCGCGCGACGGCGACGGCCCGGTCCACATCGGCGCGGGAGGCGTGCGGGACGCTGCCGATGACCTGCTCGGTGTGGGGGGAGACGACGCGGATGGTGTCGGTGCCCAGCGGCTCGGTCCATTCCCCGCCGATGAACAGGTGTCCGTGTTCCACGAGCTCGGTCATGGCTGATGCCTCCTGAGGCTGCGCGCGGTGTCGCAGAACTGATACCAGTTCTAGTTCCAGGAGTCCACGGCCAGGACGAGGCCGCTCCGAAGATCCGAGGACTGGTCAGAAAGCCGGGGAGATGGTCGACTTGGGCGACTACTGAAACACGTTCTCATCCAGCGCCCAATGGGCCCGACCGTCCAACCGGCCAACCGGCCAACCGGCCAACCACCCGACCGCCCGACCGCCCGACCGCCCGACCGATCCACAGTGAGCCAGCCAGGGAGTCCTCATGTCAGAGGCCAAGCCAGAGGTCACGCCGAAGGCCGCACCAGAGGCCGAGCCGCACGTCACCGACCACGGCGGAGGCGTCTGGGGCGTCAAGGTCCCCATTCCCGACAACCCGCTCGGGCACACCCTCGTCCACGTCCTCGACACCGACCGCGGCCCCGTCCTGATCGACACCGGCTGGGACGACCCCGCCTCCTGGGACGCACTCGCCGCCGGGCTCGGGGCGCTCGGACTCGCCGTCACCGACGTGCACGGGGTGGTCATCACCCATCACCACCCCGACCACCACGGGCTGTCCGGGCAGGTGCGGGAGGCCTCCGGGGCGTGGATCGCCATGCACGCCGCCGACACGGAGGTGGTCGTGCGGACCCGCTCCGCCGAGCCCGGTGTCTGGTTCGACTACATGAGCGGGAAGCTGACCGCCGCCGGAGCCCCCGAGGAGCACATCGCCCCGCTCCGCGCGGCCCGGGCGAACGGCCGGCTGCGGACGCTGCCAGGGCTGCGGGCCGCCGTCCCCGACCGGGAGATCGTCCCCGGCGAGCTGCTGCCGCTCGCCGGGCGCCGGCTCCGCGCGATCTGGACCCCCGGCCACACCCCCGGCCACGTCTGCCTCCACCTGGAGGAGGAGCACCCGGCCCGCCTGCCCGGCAACGGCCGGCTCTTCTCCGGCGACCACCTGCTGCCCGGGATCTCCCCGCACATCGGCCTCTACGAGGCCCCGGAGGACACCCGCGTCACCGATCCCCTCGGCGACTACCTCGACTCCCTCGAACGCATCGGCCGCCTGGAGCCCGCCGAGGTGCTCCCGGCCCACCAGCACGCCTTCACCGACGCGCCCGCCCGCGTACGGGAGCTCCTGGAGCACCACGAGGAGCGGCTGACCGGGCTGTGGCGGCTGCTGGCCGAGCCGCTGACCCCGTGGGCGCTCGCTGAGCGGATGGAGTGGAACCGCCCGTGGGAGCGGATCCCGTACGGCTCCCGGAACATCGCCGTCTCGGAAGCGGAGGCGCATCTGCGGCGCCTGGTGAAGCAGGGTCGCGCAGAAGCGGTACCGGGTACCGAGCCGGTGGAGTACCGGGCGCTGTGAGGGGCGCGGGGCACCGCCCGGTAAGGGGCGCCGGGGCCCGCCGCCCCCGGACCGGTGGGCTACGGGCCGGTAGAGTGGGGCCGTCGTCCACACCTCAGTACGGGGGGAAGCCGGTGCGAATCCGGCGCTGACCCGCAACCGTGACCCAACCCGCTCCGCGGGACGGGGAGCCGGAATGCCCCGTACGGGAGGTGCGCGGCTCGTGCCGCCGGGGCCTCCGGCGGCCGGCACCGTCGAGGTAAACGGAGCCGGAGCCCGGTGCCCGCGTGTGCCTGCCTCCGACTCCCCAGCACGAGAGGCACCCGCCCCGCCATGAACGTCCGCCGCAGCGCCGCCGCGCTCGCCGCCTCCGCCGTGCTCTGCGTGGGCGCCGCCCCCGCAGCCCTCGCCGACACCGCTCCGCCCTCCCCGTCCGCGCCGCCGGTCGTCCCCTCGGGCCTGTTCGGCAAGGCCGACCCGACGTACGACGGCGTGTGG
Organism: Streptomyces sp. NBC_01276; assembly: GCF_041435355.1. Classification (GTDB taxonomy): domain Bacteria; phylum Actinomycetota; class Actinomycetes; order Streptomycetales; family Streptomycetaceae; genus Streptomyces. The sequence continues at coordinate 5,326,142 of NZ_CP108442.1, read as the reverse complement.
CGCCAGTCGATCGCGCTGCTCGCCCAGCAGACGGCGGGCGAGAAGCCCGCCGCGCAGGCCGTGGACTGGCTCACCGGCCAGCAGTGCGCGAACGGCGGCTTCGCCTCCTTCCGCGCGGACGCCTCCAAGGCCTGCGACGCGACGACCGTGTTCGACACCAACGCCACCGCCATCGCCGTGCAGGCGCTGAAGGCGATCGGCGGGAAGGACGCGGCGGTCAAGAAGGGCGTGGACTGGCTGAAGTCCGTCCAGAACGAGGACGGCGGCTGGGCCTACGTCCCGGGCTCCCCCAGCGAGGGCAGCTCCACCTCGATCGTGGTCAGCGCGCTCGCGGTGGCGGGCGAGAAGCCGGCCGAGGTCAAGTCGAAGGCGGGCAAGTCCGCCTACGACGGCCTGCTCGCCTTCCAGCTGGGCTGCTCCGCCGAGCCGGCCGCCGACCGCGGCGCCTTCGGCTACCAGGCCGCCGACGGCAAGCTCCCCGCCAACGCCGACGCCACGGCCGCCGCCGTGCTGGCCGGTCTCGGCAAGGGCGCGGTCGTCGACCCCGCCGCCACGGACACCCCCGCCGCCGCGCTGCCCTGCCCGGCGGGCGCCACCGACCCGGCGGGCGCCGCGCAGGGCGCGGCCGGCCACCTCGCCGAGGCCCTGAAGAAGGACGGCCACCTCACGGCCGTCACCCCGGGCGCCGACCAGCCCACCGCCGACACCGGCAACACCGCCGACGCCGTGATCGCCCTGGCCGCGGCCGGCCACCGGCAGGCGGCGGCGGGCGCGCTGGAGTGGCTGAAGAACAACTCCGCCGACTGGTCCAAGGGCAACCCGGCGGCGCTGGGCACCCTGGTCCTCGTCGCACACGCCACCGGCACCGACCCGAAGGCCTTCGGCTCCGCCGACCTGGTCGGCGCGCTGAACGCCACGGGCCCCGCCCCGCAGGCGGCCGACACCGAGCCGAAGAAGGTCGAGAGCGACGGCGGCAACGGTTCCGGCAACCAGAACATCTGGTGGATCGTCGGCGCGGGCGCCGCGGCCGGCATGGGCATCGGCATCCTGCTGAGCGGCCGCCGGAAGAAGAACCAGCTGTGATCCGCCGTCCGCGCACCGCGGCCGCCGTGCTCCTGGGCCTGCTGCTGACCCTGATCGCCGCCTCCCCCGCCCTCGCGGCGGGCTACCGCTACTGGTCGTTCTGGGACGGTGCGGGCGGCAACTGGGCGTACGCCACCCAGGGCCCCTCGACGGCCCGGCCCGCGGACGGCACGGTCCTCGGCTTCCGTTTCTCGGTCAGCAAGGACGCGGCGGCCGAGGCGGCCCGGCCGCGCGCCGCCGCCGACTTCGAGGCCGTCTGCGCGGGCACCGCCGCCGCCGACGGCAGGAAGCGGGTCGCCCTGGTCGTCGACTTCGGGGTCCCCGAGGACGCGCCCGGCGGCGAGCGCCCACCGCAGGAGGCCCCGCGCACCGCCTGCGTCCAGGTCGCCCCGGAGGCCACCGCCGCCGAGGCACTGGCAGCGGTGGCGAAGCCGCTGCGCTACAACGGTGCGGCCCTGCTGTGCGGGATCTCCGGCTATCCGAGGACGGGCTGCGGCGAGCCGATCGAGGACTCCGGGTCCAAAGCCCCGGCGGCTTCCCCCACGGCGTCCTCCGGTCCGGCGAACGCCGACGCGGCGCCCGCCGGCGGGGGCTCCGGCCCCTCCGCGGGGCTGGTCGCGGGCATCGCGGCCGTGATCGCCCTCGCCGCGGCCGCCGTCTGGCAGTCCCGCCGCCGCGGGCGATGACGCACGGCGCCGCGGGTACGCACGCACCCCCGGCCGGGCCCGGCCCGGATCGTGCCGGTCGGGGGGTGCGCGGGGCGACGTACGAGAAGAGGACGGGCTGGCGGGCTCCCGAGGCGCGGCGCAGCAACGCCCTGCACGCGGGGGCCTGGTGGCTGTGGGCCCTCGGGCTCGCCACCGCCGCCTCCCGGACCACCAATCCGCTGCTCCTCGGGCTGATCGTCGGTGTCGCCGGGTACGTGGTCGCCGTCCGGCGCACCGCCGCGCCCTGGGCCCGCTCCTACGGCGCGTTCGTCCGGCTCGGCCTCTTCGTCATCGGGCTGCGGCTCCTCTTCTCCGTGCTGCTCGGTTCCCCCCTCCCCGGCGCGCACGTCCTGGTCACGCTGCCCGAGCTCCCGCTGCCCGGCTGGGCGCAGGGCATCCGCCTCGGCGGCCGGGTCACCGCCGAACAGCTGGTCTTCGCCTTCTACGACGGCGCGAAGCTGGCCGCGCTGCTCATCTGCGTCGGCGCCGCCAACGCCCTGGCCAATCCGGCGCGGCTGCTGAAGTCGCTGCCCGCCGCCCTGTACGAGGTGGGCGTGGCGGTCGTCGTCGCCATGACGTTCGCGCCGAACATGGTCGCGGACGTGGCCCGGCTGCGCACCGCGCGCAGGCTGCGCGGCCGGCCCACCGGCGGGGTGAAGGCCGTCCTCCAGATCGGGCTGCCGGTACTGGAGGGGGCCCTGGAGCGTTCGGTGGCCGTCGCCGCCTCCATGGACGCGCGCGGCTACGGCCGCACGGCCCGGGTCCCGGCCGCCGTCCGGCACACCACCAACGCGCTCACCCTGGGCGGCCTCCTCGGCATGTGCGCCGGCACGTACGGGCTGCTCGCGGCCGAGGGCGCCGCGTACGGGCTGCCCGTGCTCGGCATCGGGCTGGTCCTGGCCCTGGCCGGGCTGCGCCTGGGCGGCCGGCGCAGCGTCCGGACCCGCTACCGGCCCGACCGGTGGGGGGCGCGGGCCTGGCTCGTCGCCGGGTCGGGGGCGGCGGTGGCGGCCCTGCTGGTCCGGGCCGCTTCGCTGGACCCGGAGGGGCTGCGGCCCGGCGTGGTCCCGCTGGTCGCGCCGACGCTGCCGCTGTGGCCCGCGGCGGCGGTCCTGATCGGCCTGCTTCCCGCCTTCGTGGCACCCGTACCGTCCGAGGAGTCCGCGCAGTGATCCGCTTCGAGCAGGTGTCGGTGACCTACGACGGCGCCGCGCACCCCTCCCTCCGGGATGCCGACTTCACCCTCCCCGAGGGGGAGCTCACCCTCCTCGTCGGTCCGTCCGGGGTGGGCAAGTCCACCCTGCTCGGGGCGGTGTCCGGGCTGGTCCCGCACTTCACGGGCGGCACCCTGCGGGGGCGGGTGACGGTCGCGGGGCGCGACACGCGCACCCACCGGCCGCGGGAGCTCGCGGACGTGGTGGGCACGGTGGGCCAGGACCCGCCGGCGCACTTCGTGACGGACGTGGTGGAGGACGAGCTGGCGTACGGCATGGAGTCGCTGGGCCTGCCACCGGCGGTGATGCGCCGCCGGGTGGAGGAGACCCTCGACCTGCTGGGCCTGAACGAACTCCGTGACCGCCCCATCGCCACCCTGTCCGGCGGCCAGCAGCAGCGGGTCGCGATCGGCTCCGTCCTGACCCCGCACCCGAAGGTCCTGGTGCTGGACGAACCGACGTCCGCGCTGGACCCGGCGGCGGCGGAGGAGGTCCTCGCCGTGCTGCAGCGCCTGGTGCACGACCTGGGCACGACGGTGCTCATGGCGGAACACCGGCTGGAACGGGTCGTCCAGTACGCCGACCGGGTCCTGCTGCTCCCCTCCCCGGGCGCGGCCCCCGTGGTCGGCACCCCGGCCGAGATCATGGCCGTCTCCCCCGTCCATCCCCCGGTGGTCTCCCTCGGCCGGCTGGCGGGCTGGTCCCCCCTGCCGCTGTCCGTCCGTGACGCCCGCCGCGCGGCCGCTCCGCTGAGGTCCCGCCTGGCCGGAGCCGCTCCTGCCGCGCGACCGCCCCGGCCCGGAGGACCCGCCCCGCATCCCGCGCCCGGCACGGCGGCGGAGCCGCGGGCGGCCTCGGGGCAGCCCGGGCGGCTGCTCCCCGGAGCCCCGGACGCCGGGGATCCGGCGGCGCCCGGGGCGCACGTCCCGGCCCAGGGTGTCGGTCCGGACCGCGCCGTTCCGGCCCCGGAGGGGGGAACCCGGCGCTCCGGCACCGGTCTGTTCGCCCGGCTGCGCGGGCGCCGCCCCGCCCCCGTGACCGGCGCGGCCGACCCGTCGGCCGCCGCTGCCGCTCCGGCCGCCGTCGTGCGGAACCTCTCCGTGCGCCGCGGCGCACGTGCCGAGGTGCTCCGGGACGTCACCCTCTCGGTCGCCCCCGGCGAGACCGTCGCCCTGATGGGCCGCAACGGCGCCGGCAAGTCCACCCTCCTCGCAGCCCTGATCGGCACCCTGGCCCCCGCGGCCGGAGAGGTGACCGTCGCCGGCCGTGCGCCCCACCGCACCCCGCCGCGGGAGATGGTGCGCCGGGTGGGCCTGGTCCCCCAGGAGCCGCGCGACCTCCTCTACGCCGACACCGTTTCCGCCGAGTGCGCCGCGGCCGACGCCGACGCCGGCGCCGCCCCCGGGACCTGCCGTGACCTGGTCGCGGCCCTGCTGCCCGGCGTACCGGACGACACCCACCCCCGGGACCTGTCCGAGGGCCAGCGGCTGACCCTGGCCCTCGCCCTGGTCCTGACCGGCCGGCCGGCCCTGCTCCTCCTCGACGAACCCACCCGCGGGCTGGACTACGCGGCCAAGGCGCGGCTGGTCGGGTTGCTGCGCGGGCTCGCGGCGGACGGGCACGCCATCGTGCTGGCCACGCACGACGTGGAGCTGGCGGCCGAGCTGGCCGACCGGGTGGTGATCCTGGCGGGCGGCGAGGTCGTCGCGGACGGCCCGACGGCCGAGGTCGTCGTCTCCTCCCCCGCCTTCGCCCCGCAGGTGGCCAAGATCCTGGCCCCGGGGCACTGGCTCACGGTGTCCCAGGTGGCCGCGGCCCTCGAAGGAACCCCGTGAACCGCCCCGCCCCCGGCCTCCCGGACGGCCACCCTCGCCCCGGCCTCGCGGACACCGCCCGCCCGGCCCGCCCCCTCCGCCACGGCCGCCCCGTCCGTGTCGGTCCGCGTGCCGCCGCGGCCCTGGTCCTCGTCACCCTGATCGGCATCGCCGCCTTCGGCTGGCCCCTGCTGGCCGACCGCCAGTCGGGCCTGGCCCACTCCCAGGACGCCCCGTGGCTGTTCGCGGCGCTGCTGCCCCTGCTGGTGGCGGTGGTCGTGGCGACCATCGCGGACCAGGGGATGGACGCCAAGGCGGTGGCGATGCTGGGCGTGCTCGCCGCCGTGGGGGCGGCCCTGAGGCCGCTCGGCGCGGGCACGGCCGGCCTGGAGCCGATGTTCTTCCTGATGGTGCTCAGCGGCCGGGTCCTCGGGCCGGGATTCGGCTTCGTCCTGGGCTCCGTCACCATGTTCGCGTCGGCCCTGCTCACCGGCGGGGTCGGGCCGTGGATGCCGTTCCAGATGCTGGCTCTGGGCTGGTTCTCACTCGGCGCCGGGCTGCTGCCCGGCCCGGAGAGGATCCGGGGGCGGGCCGAGCTGGCGATGCTGGCGGCGTACGGGTTCCTGGGCTCGTTCGCGTACGGCACGGTCATGAACCTCCAGGGCTGGGTGCTCCTGCAGGGCATGGGCCAGGGGGTCTCCTTCCACCCGGGCGACCCGGTGGCGCAGAACCTGGCGCGTTTCGTCGCGTACTGCCTGGCGACCTCGCTGGGCTGGGACCTGGGGCGGGCGGCGCTGACCGTCGTCCTGACCCTCGCCCTGGGGGCCACCCTGCTGAAGGCGCTGCGGCGGGCCACGCGGAAGGCCGCCTTCGACGCCCCCGTCTCCTTCGGGCGGGAGGGCGTTTGCGCCCCGGATCCCCTCCCCGAGGGGGATACGGCCGGTCACGATCGGTGAGATCCGGGGGGTCCGGCGGTGAGCCGTCCCATAGGACGCAGGTCACATACGAAGCGGGGTAGTAGGCGGTGAAGGCCCGGCGTGTCCGCTCCTCGGCCGCTTTCGTGCCGGGTTCGCGGGGCCCCTCCTGCGAGGGTGTGTAGTAGGCGGGGTCTTTGCCAGGCGGTCGGGGCGTCGGTAGAACTGGATGGGTCGCCGGGCGGCACGGGTGCTTCACCCGCCGCCCAGGATCCCCTCTGCTTCTGCGTGAGTGGTTCACGCACGTCTTCGGCGTGCCCGCGACGGTCCTTGTCCCCTTCGGAAGGTTCCTCCGTGTCCAACGCCGTCATCCGCCGCATCGCCGCTTCGAAGAAGACCCTCGCGGGTACCGTCCTCGCCCTGGGTGTCGCCGGTTCGATGCTGGCCACGGTTCCCGCGCAGGCCGCCCCGATGAACGCCAAGGCGATCGCGCAGCAGATGATCAAGGACCCGGCGCAGTTCGCGGCCTTCGACAAGATCGTCTCTCACGAGAGCGGCTGGGACTTCACCGCCACGAACGCCTCCTCGGGCGCCTACGGCCTGGTCCAGGCCCTGCCGGCCTCGAAGATGGCCTCGGCGGGCTCGGACTGGAAGTCCAACCCGGCCACCCAGATCAAGTGGGGCCTGGACTACATGAACTCCCGCTACGGCAGCCCCGTCGGCGCCTGGAACTTCTGGCAGAACAACCACTGGTACTAAACCACCGGTGGACAGCGGACACACGAAGGCCCCGGTGGCCGGCCTCCCCAGGTCCGGCCACCGGGGCCTTGCGCGTCCCATCCCAAGGGGTCAGTGGGCGCCTGCGGGACTCACAGGCGCTGGATGATCGTCCCGGTCGCCAGCGCGCCTCCCGCGCACATGGTGATCAGGGCGAACTCCTTGTCGCGCCGCTCCAGCTCGTGCAGCGCGGTGGTGATCAGCCGGGCGCCGGTGGCGCCGACGGGGTGGCCCAGCGCGATGCCGCCGCCGTTGACGTTGACCTTCTCCAGGTCCTGGTCGAAGACCTGGGCCCAGCTGAGGACGACGGAGGCGAAGGCCTCGTTGATCTCGACGAGGTCGATGTCGCGCAGGGACATCCCGGCCTTGCCCAGCACGGCCCGCGTCGCGTCGATCGGCCCGTCCAGGTGGTAGTGCGGATCGGCGCCGACCAGGGTCTGGGCGACGATCCGGGCGCGCGGCTTGAGCTTGAGCGCGCGGGCCATCTTGCGCGAGGCCCACATCACGGCGGCGGCGCCGTCGGAGATCTGCGAGGAGTTCCCGGCGGTGTGCACGGCGGTCGGCATGACCGGCTTGAGCCGGGCCAGGCCCTCCATGCTGGTGTCGCGCAGCCCCTCGTCCCGGTCGACCAGCCGCCACATGCCCTGCCCGGCGGCCTGCTCGGCCTCGGTGGTCGGCACCTGGACGGCGAAGGTCTCGCGCTTGAAGCGCTCCTCTGCCCAGGCGGCCGCGGCCCGCTCCTGGGAGAGGACGCCGAGGCGGTCGACGTCCTCGCGGGTCAGCCCGCGGCGACGGGCGATCCGTTCGGCGGCCTCGAACTGGTTCGGGAGGTCGACGTTCCACTCGTCGGGGAAGGGCTTGCCCGGCCCGTGCTTGGATCCGGAGCCCAGCGGGACCCGGCTCATGGCCTCGACCCCGCAGGCTATGCCGATGTCCATGACCCCGCCGGAGATCATGTTGGCGACCATGTGATTGGCCTGCTGGGAGCTGCCGCACTGGCAGTCCACCGTCGTCGCAGCGGTCTCGTAGGGCAGCCCCATGGCGAGCCAGGCGTTGCGGGCCGGGTTCATCGACTGCTCGCCCGCGTGGGTGACGGTGCCTCCGACGATCTGCTCGACGCAGTCGGGCTGGATCGCCGTACGGGCGAGGAGCTCGCGGTAGGTCTCGCCGAGGAGGTAGGCGGGATGGAGGTTGGCCAGGGCTCCCCCGCGTTTCCCGATGGGGGTGCGTACGGCTTCGACGATGACGGGTTCCGCGGCCATGAGCTCGTCCTCTCCTGCACATCCTGCACGGCGCCGGCGCGGCGGGCCGTCCCGGCGCCCCGCCTGAACTAGTACGCGTTCTAGTTCTCCCCCGCAGTCTTATGACCCGAACCCCCGGCACGCAAGGGGCGTGCACGCGCCTTACACGGATTCCACACGCAACAGGTGGCGCGAGAGGCCTTGTGACTTCTAGAACTCGTTACTACCTTCGAGCCAACTTCTGATGGGCCGTCAGACCCTCGTCAGACCTTGGAGTCGCCCGATGCCCTGCCCCGAGCTGCCCGACGGCTTCGACGCCACCGACCCCGACCTCCTCCACGACCGCGTCCCCTTGCCGGAGTTCGCCCGGCTGCGGCAGACCGCGCCGGTGTGGTGGTGCCCGCAGCGGCGGGGCGTCACCGGCTTCGACGACGAGGGCTACTGGGCCGTCACCCGCCACGCGGACGTCAAGTACGTCTCCACGCACCCGGAACTGTTCTCCTCCACCACCAATACGGCGATCATCCGCTTCAACGAGCACATCCCGCGCGAGCAGATAGATGCCCAGCGCCTGATCATGCTGAACATGGACCCGCCGGAACACACCCGCGTACGCCAGATCGTGCAGCGGGGCTTCACCCCCCGGGCCATCCGCGGCCTGGAAGCGGCCCTCCGCGACCGGGCCCGGAAGATCGCCGAGGAGGCGGTGGCCGCCTCCAACGACGGCAGCTTCGACTTCGTCACCCAAGTGGCCTGCGAACTCCCGCTGCAGGCGATCGCCGAGCTGATCGGCGTCCCGCAGGAGGACCGGGCCAGGATCTTCGAATGGTCGAACAGGATGGTCGCCTACGACGACCCCGAGTACGCGATCACCGAGGAGGTCGGCTCCAACGCGGCCGTGGAACTCATCGGCTACGCGATGAACCTGGCCGCCGCGCGCAAGGAATGCCCGGCCAAGGACATCGTCACCCAGCTCGTGGCCGCCGAGGGCGAGGGCAACCTCCGCTCCGACGAGTTCGGCTTCTTCGTGCTGCTGCTCGCGGTCGCCGGCAACGAGACCACCCGCAACGCCATCAGCCACGGCATGCACGCCTTCCTCACCCACCCCGAACAGTGGGAGCTGTACAAGGCCACCCGGCCGGCGACGGCCGCGGAGGAGATCGTGCGCTGGGCCACCCCCGTGGTCTCCTTCCAGCGCACCGCCACCCAGGACACCGAGCTGGGCGGCCAGAAGATCAAGGCGGGCGACCGGGTGGGGATGTTCTACTCCTCCGCCAACCACGACCCCGAGGTCTTCGAGAACCCCGAGGTCTTCGACATCACCCGCGACCCGAACCCGCACCTCGGCTTCGGCGGCGGCGGCCCGCACTTCTGCCTCGGCAAGTCCCTGGCCGTCATGGAGATCGAGCTGATCTTCAACGCCCTGGCCGACGCCCTCCCCGACCTGCGGCTGGCCGCCGCCGGCCCGCGCCGGCTGCGCGCTGCCTGGCTCAACGGCATCAAGGAGCTCCGGGTCAGCTCCGGTTGACCCGTGGTCCGGAGCGGCGGGGGCCGTCCACCTTCCACGCCCCGGCCCCCGCCGTCCGCCGGTCATCGCCCAGGACACCGCCCGGGACACCGCGCCCGAGTGGCGGGATCCCCGCGGCTGCCCGATCCTGACAGGACGCGGCGATCCACCGAAGGGGCGCCGGGGCACCACTGCCCCGGCGCCCCTTCGGCCCGTTGCGGGCGCCGCTCGCCGGCCGGGCCCCGGCGGGGGACCGGGTCCGGTCCGTCGCCCGCGGGGGCCTGGACGGGGGGCCGGGTCAGGCCGTGCGCAGGATCGCGCAGGTCGTCGTACCGTGCGCGTAGAGCTTGCCGTCGAGGGTCCCCACGACGCGCGCCTCGGCGGTGGCCGTCGTCCGCCCGACGTGCAGGGCGCTCCCCTCGCAGCGCAGCGGCGGGGTGTCCGCCAGCACCGGACGGATCATGTGAACGCCCAGCTGGACCGTGGTGTAGGCGGTACCGGCCGGGAGCCGCGTCATCACCGCGGAGCCGAGCGCCGAGTCCAGCAGGGTGGCGAGGAACCCGCCGTGGACCGTGCCCATCGGGTTCAGCAGGTGGTCGCCCGGGTCGCCCTCGAAGACGGCGAAACCCTCGCCCGCGTCGGTCAGGCGGAAACCCAGGGTGCTCATGATCGAGGCCGCGGGCAGCGTGCCCTCAAGGGCCGCCCGCAGGACGTCCAGACCGCTCATGCCCAGGATCTCGGGGGTCGTTTCGGGCCGCGGCCGCCAGGTGTGGGTGCGGGTGCGGGTGTCCTCGGCGGTGAGGTTCTCGTACGTGGTCATGGCACCGACCCTAGGCACCGGCCCGCCGCACGCACGAGTGACGGATCCGGCAGCATCCGCATCACTTCCGACAGCGCCCGTCCGGGCCCGGCGACCGTAGGCTGACCCCCGTGAGAATCGCCGTACTGGCCCTCGACGGGGTCTTCGACTCCGGGATCTCGGCCGTCCTGGACGTACTGCACTGCGCGAACGCCCTGCGCGGGCAACTCGCCGGAGCCGCGCCCCCGGCCTTCGAGATCCACACCGTCGGCGTGCGCCGGCGGGTCCGTACGGGGCTCAGGCACCGGATCGACGCCGAACCCGCCTCCACCGCGCTGGACGCCGGACTCCTCGTACTGCCCGCCCTCATGGAGCGCCGCCCCGCCGCCCTGCTGGAGACGGTGGCCTCGCCCGCCCACCGATCCGCGCGCCGGCTCCTCGCCGAGGCCCGCGAGCGCCGCACCCCGCTCGCCTCCTCCTGCACGGGAACGTTCCTGCTCGCCGAGTCCGGGGTGCTGGACGGACTGCGGGCCACGACGAGCTGGTGGCTCGCCCCCGTGTTCCGCGACCGCTACCGCCGGGTGACGCTGGAGGAGGCCCGGATGGTCACCACCTCGGACGGGGTCACCACGGCGGGCGCCGCGTTCAGCCACCTCGACCTGGCGCTGTCCGTCGTCGGGATGCGCAGTCCGGCCCTGGCCGACCTCGTGCGGCACTACCTGGTGGTGGACGACCGGGCCTCGCAGGCCGCGTACGCGATCCCCGGCGCGATGGCCCGTCACGACCCGCTGGTCGCCGCCTTCGAGCAGTGGGTGCGGGCCCGGATCGCGGAACCCCTGTCCATCGCCGGAGCCGCCCGCGACCTGGGCGTCAGCGAGCGCACCCTGCAGCGGACGATGGCCCGCACCCTCGGCTGCTCCCCGATCCGCCTGGTCCAGGACCTGCGGGTGGAACAGGCCGAACACCTGCTGCGCACCACCGCGCTGCCGCTCGCGGCGGTGGCCCGGCGGGTCGGGTACGAGAGCCCCGGCCCGCTGCGCGCGCTGCTGCGCCGCCGCTCGGGCAGCGGGCCGGGGCGACGCCCGTAGGCGGGGCGGCGGTTCGGGGCGGCGGGTGCGGGGCGGGGCGCCGGTTCGGGGCGGCGGGTGCGGGGCGGGGTGGCGCGCGGCGGGGCCGGCCGGCCGCGGCGGGGCCGGCCTCAGGTGCCCCCCGACCGGGCGGGGGCCCGTACGTTCCGACCGGCTTCCGCCTCCGCGGCGGCCTCCCCGGCCGCTGCCGCCGCCGGGCGCTGTCCCGGCAGGCTGACCTGGAGGCCGCGCGGCCCGGACAGTACGTGGACCAGCCCGAACCCGGCGCCGACGACCAGCGCGCCGCCGACCGCGTCCAGGACCCAGTGGTTCGCGGTGGCCACGATCGCGCAGACCGTGATCAGCGGGTGCAGCGCGCCGAGCAGCTTCTGCCAGCCCTTGGGCGCGAGCGCCACGATCACCGTTCCGCACCACAGCGACCAGCCGAAGTGCAGCGACGGCATCGCCGCGTACTGGTTGGAGATCGCGGTCATCGCCCCGTACGAGGGGTTCGCCAGGTCCTGCACGCCGTGCACGGTGTCGACGAAACCGAGGTCCGGCATGAGCCGCGGCGGGGCGAGCGGGTACAGCCAGAAGCCGGCCAGGGCGATCACGGTGGCGAGGCCCAGCGAGGCCCGCGCCCAGCGGTAGTCCCCCGGGCTGCGCCGGTACAGCACGGCGAGGACGGCCAGCGGCACCACGAAGTGGAAGGACGTGTAGTAGAAGTTGAAGAACGCCTCCAGCCAGGGCGTGTCCACCACGGCCCGGTTGACGGCGCGTTCGATGTCGATGCCGAGCGCCCGCTCGATCGCGTGGATCCGGCTGCCGTTGGCCTCGGCGACGGACCGGCTCGCGGGGGCGGCGGCCCGGATGTGCGAGTAGAGCGAGTAGCCGACCCGTATCAGCAGCAATTCCAGCAGCAGGTTGGGGCGGGAGAGCGCCTTGCGCCAGAACGGCAGCAGCGGGACGCGCGGGAAACGCGTGGCGGCGGGCCGCCCGTAGCGCGTGGGCACGGGCTCGCGCCAGTACGGGGACGAACGCGGCAGGAACGGCACGACGCAGGCCGCCGCCAGGGCCGCGAGGAGCGGCACGTTGTCCCGTACGGGGGCCAGCGCGGCCATGTTGGGCAGCAGCACGGCGCTCGGCAGGGTCATCGCGAGCACCACCGCCACCGGCCACACCCGCCGGTCGGCGGCCCGCTCGCCCACCCGGCCGGCCACCGCGAGCAGCACCCACAGCATCTGGTGGCGCCACCCGTCCGGGGACACGGCGACGGCGACGCACCCGGTGACGGCGACGGCGAGCAGCAGCTGGCCGTCGCGGGCGTAGCGGGCCGCGCGGCGCAGGCCGACGCAGGCGATCGCGGTGGCGAGGGCGGCGTAGAGGAGGATCTCGGCGGGGCCGCCGAGGCCCAGGCGCAACAGGGCGCCGTGGACGGACTGGTTGGCGGGTCCGTCGGGGGCGCCGCCGAGGCCGGAGCCGGCCAGGTGCTCGACCCAGTACGTCCACGAGTCGCGCGGCAGTGACGCCCAGGACAGCGCGGTGGCTCCGGCGAAGGTCAGCGCGGCGGCCTTGGCGGTGGGGCGGCGTCCGGTCAGCCACAGCAGCGGGGCGAACAGCAGCAGGGCCGGCTGGAGGGCCGCGGCGAGTCCGACGAGGAACCCGGCGGGGCGCTCCCCGGGTACCCGGAAGAACGCGAGCAGCACCAGCAGCACGGGCAGCACGGCGGCCTGACCGGGCGAGGCGGCCTCGCGGACGGGCAGCGAGACCATCATCAGCGCGACCAGCACGGGCGCGGCCAACAGGGCGGTGCGCCGGGGCACGGGGTCGGGCAGGCCGCGTGCGGCGACCAGTCCGATCGCGGCGACGGACAGCAGGGTGACGCAGGTCCAGGCCACTTCCAGGGACGGCGTGGCCAGGCCGACCAGCGGTTTGAGGACGAGTCCGGCGAAGGGGGTGCCGGTGAACCGGCCGGCGTCGTAGAGCGAGCCGGGCAGGACTCCGGGGGCGCCGGGCAGGTGCAGACCGCTGAGCCACTCGCCGGGCGGGACGCTCAGTACGGCGGCGGCCTGCCTGACTCCGAGCACGGCCGCCAGCGCCCACAGCAGGAGGCGTGCGGCCCCGAGGCCGCCATCACCGCCTATGACCCCGGCATGTCCATCGGCCCCGCCGTGCTCCGCCGCGTCAGCCACGCCTCGCCGTCCTCCCGTCCCTGTCGACCGCAACCTCGACTTCGACCGACTGCCGCGCCCGGTGCACCGGATCCCTGCCGGGCACGACGATATCCCCCACGGGATCCCTAGGATGGCGTGCATGAGCATCGTGAAGATCAACGCACTGACCGTTCCCGCCGAGCAGCGGGAGGTCCTGGAGCAGCGCTTCGCCTCGCGGGCGGGGGCCGTGGAGGGTTCGGACGGTTTCGAGTGGTTCGAGCTGCTCCGGCCGATCGAGGGCACCGACCAGTACCTCGTGTACACGCGGTGGCGTTCGGAGGCGGACTTCCAGGCGTGGATGGAGGGGCCGATGAAGGCCGCGCACCAGGGTGGTGCGGGTGGCGGAGCCGGTGGTGGCGAGCGGCCGAAGCCCGCGGCTTCCGGGTCCCAGGTGTGGTCCTTCGAGGTCGTGCAGCAGGCGGCTCCGAAGCAGGCGTGAGCCGCCTGCGCCGACGTGCGCGAAGGGTCCGGGGCGGCGTGCCGCCCCGGACCCTTCGCGTTCCCACGGGGTGTGCCCGTCCGGGGCTCGGCTCCGGAGGGGCGTCCGGGTCTCAGCTCCAGAAGGCGTCGCTCTCGTCGATGTCCTGGGTGCACTGGTCGATGTCGGTGATCTTGCCGCCGACGATGGTGAAGAAGAGGCCCTCGTGGATCTCGATGCCCCGGTCGCCGCGGTCGCCCTGGGCGGTGTGGAAGGCCATCGCGTGGCCGCGGCCGTCCACCAGGACCCGTTCCAGGCGGACCCGGAAGGTGCCGTTGGTCTCCTCGCCGAGCCGCCGGTAGAGGTCGAGGACGGCTTCGCGGCCCTTGTGGTGGCCGGCCAGTGGGCTGCTGCCGGGCATGTGGTGGATGACGTCGGCCGTCATCAGTGTGCCCAGGGTGTCCATGTCGCCCTTGCCGAAGGCCTCGTAGCCGCGGCGGATCAGGGCACAGTCCGGGTGCTCCGACATACCGTTCACATCCTCCGTTGACTCGTTGACGTGATCCCCCGTCGGTCCTATTTACACCTTTCCTCATCATCGGCCCGTGGCTGTGGATATTCCACGCGGGGAGGGCGGGAGACGCTCCACACTGACACCATGAACGAGCACCTGATCATCGACGCGACGGCCCCCACCGGGTGGGAGGTCACGGCGGAGCCCTTCGGCACGCCGGACGCCACCACCCTGCGCCGCGCCTACTACGCGGAGGTCGCCGGACGGTACTGGGACCGGCCCGCCACCGAGGCCGAGGTCGACGAGGGGCTGGCGGACGATCCGGCCGACGCCCTCGTCCCGCCCACGGGGCAGTTCGTGGTCGGCCGGCTCGACGGGCGGCCCCTGGCCTGCGGCGGCATACGCCTCCTCGACCCGGCCACCGCCGAGCTCACCCGGGTCTACGTCGACCCGCTCGCCCGCGGCACCGGCGGCGGGGCGGCCCTGCTCACCGCGCTGGAGGGGGCCGCCCGTGCGCTGGGCGCGGGGCGGGTGCGCCTGGACACCCGCAGCGACCTGGTGGAGGCCCGCGCCCTGTACGCGCGTCACGGGTACCGCGAGATACCGGCGTACAAGTCCGGGCCGTACGCCGAGCACTGGTTCGAGAAGTCCCTGGGGTGAGCCACCGCCACCGCCGGCGCGGGCTCGGGGACGGGCGGGTCAGGGGGCGGCGTGGTCCCGGCGCGGGAGGGTGTCGTAGGGCTCCTCGGCGTCGGAACCGCACAGCTCCCGGTTGATCTCCGCGACGAGTTCGGTCAGGTCGGTCGGGCGCTCGGGACCCCACCAGTCGCCCAGCAGCTCGGCGAGGGACTCCTGCCGGGCGGCCGCGAGCCGGGCGGCGGCCTCCCGTCCCCGGTCGGTCAGGACCAGCGAGAGGCCCTCGCGGACCGCGAGCCGGCGTTCCTCGGTCTGGCGGCCGGCGTCGGTGATGGCCTTGAGGGGGATCCCCGTGCGTTCCGCCAGCTCGGCCGGGTCGGCGGAGCCGTACTTGTTGATCCGCAGCAGCAGCCAGCTGGCGGCGGGGAGCAGGTCGTAGCCCGCCTTGTCGGTGATCTTCTCGTAGACGTGGCGGCGGCCCTCACGGCTGCCGAGCACGCACAGCGCGCGGGCGACCTCGTCGCGCGAGGAGCGCTCGACGGGGTTGGAGGCGAGGGTCTCGGTCACGTCGGGCGCGGTGACGGAGCCGCGGAGCTTGTCCTCCTTCAGGAACCAGGAGATGACGAAGGCGACCAGCACCACGGGCACGGCGTAGAGGAAGACGTCGGTGATGGCCGTGGAGTAGGCGTCGAGGACGGTGGGCTGGAGGTTCGCCGGGAGCGTGCCGATGGCCCGCGGGTCGGCCTCCAGCTGCTGTGCGCTCAGGCCGGGGGGCAGGGCGACGCCGGCGAGGGCGGCGGAGAGCTGGTCGCCGAGCCGGTTGGTGAAGATCGTGCCGAAGATGGCGACGCCGAAGGAGGCACCGATGGAGCGGAAGAACGTGGCACCGGAGGTGGCGACGCCGAGGTCCGCGTAAGCGACCGCGTTCTGCACCACGAGGACGAGTACCTGCATGACCAGGCCCAGGCCCGCGCCGAAGACGAAGAAGGAGGCGCCCATCTGCCAGTCGGAGCTGGTGCGTTCCAGCTGGTGCAGGAGCAGCAGTCCGACGGCGGTGACGCCGGTGCCGGCGATCGGGAAGACCTTCCACCGCCCGGTGCGGCTGACGATCTGCCCGGAGACGGTCGAGGCGATCAGGAGGCCGAAGACCATCGGCAGCATGTGGACGCCCGACATGGTCGGCGAGACGCCCCGCACGATCTGGAGGAAGGTCGGCAGGTAGACCATCGCACCGAACATCGCGAAACCGACGATGAAGCTGATCACCGAGCAGAGGGTGAAGGTGCGGATGCGGAACAGCTTCAGCGGCAGCACGGGTTCGGCGGCCCGCCGCTCGACGAGGACGAAGGCGACGAGGAGCACCGCGCCGAGGACGGCGAGTCCGATGATCTGGCTCGACGCCCAGGCCCAGGTGGTGCCGCCGAGGGAGGCGACCAGCACGAGGCAGGTCGCGACGGAGGCGATGAGCGCGGTGCCGAGGTAGTCGATGGTGTGCTTCGAGGAACGGGCCGGGATCCGCAGGACCGCGGCGATCACGACGAGGGCGACCAGCCCGATGGGGAGGTTGATGTAGAAGACCCACCGCCAGGTCAGGTGGTCCACGAACAGGCCGCCCAGCAGCGGCCCGAGGACGCTGGTCGCACCGAAGACGGCGCCGAAGAGGCCCTGGTACTTGCCGCGTTCGCGCGGCGGGACGATGTCGCCGACGATCGCCATGGAGAGCACCATCAGCCCGCCGCCGCCGAGGCCCTGGAGGGCGCGGAACCCGATGAGCTGGGGCATGTTCTGGGCGAGGCCGCAGAGCGCGGAGCCGATCAGGAAGAGCACGATGGCGTACTGGAAGAGCTTCTTGCGCCCGTACTGGTCACCGAGCTTGCCCCACAGCGGGGTGGCCGCGGTGGAGGCCAGCATGTAGGCGGTGACCACCCAGGACAGGTGCTCCATGCCGCCCAGTTCGCTGACGATGGTGGGCAGCGCGGTGGAGACGATGGTCTGGTCGAGGGCGGCGATCAGCAGGCCCAGCAGGAGGGCTCCGATCGAGACGAGCACCTCCCGGGAGGCGTGCTCGGCACCGGGACCGGGTTCCACGGTGGAAGCGGTGACATCCTGGGCCATCGGGTCCTCCTCAGGCAGGATCGGCACCATCCATCCTGAGCGGTGTGTCCGGTTATGGCCTGTCGGGCGGGTTGGGCCGGACCTGCGGGGTCTGCATAATCGCTGGCAGTGGCCACGGGAGGGGTAGCAGTGAGCGCTGAGCGCTGTCCGAATTGCGGCGCCGTACGCGCCGAATGCACATGCATGCCGAACGGATCCTTCGACCCGCTCCGCATCCGTCCCTACGCTCCCCGGCCGACCCCGGCCCCGACGTCCCCGGAGCCGGACCTCGGCCTCGGACCCGGCCCTGGCCTTGGCCTCGGCGCTGGTCCCGGGCCCGGCCTCGGTGCTGGTCCCGGGCCCCGCCCCGGCCCCGTCACGCCCTACGCGGAGGTCCCGTCCGGGGCCGACGGTCCGTACCCGCAGGTTCCGGCGCCCCCGGCGCCGGGGCACGGGGCCCCGCAGGGGCTCGGGGGCCCGTACGTGCCCGGCCCCCTGGACGGGCACGCCGTATGGCCGCAGCCCCCGGCCGGAACCGGCGCTGGCGCCGCGGCGTACGGGGCCGGGCACCCGGATCCCGGGCGGCCGGGCACGGCGGGCCCGGACCCCTCCGCGGCGGACGGTGCCGGTTCCGGGGGCGGGCCGCCGACCCCGCGGGCGCAGGCGCCGACCGAGCTCTTGGCGGCGGTGCCGGCGGGGCCCCCGGTGGCTCCGGAGCCCCACACGCCCGCCTACGGCATACCCGTACCGGTGCCGGCCGAGCAGACGGTGCAGCTGAGCCCCGTCGCCCCGCACCCGCGCCGCGCGGGCTCCGGCGCGGGCTCCGCTCGGCGGAACCGGCTGCTGGTGCCGCTGATCGCCGGTGGTGGCGTCCTGGCCGCCGGCGCGGTGGCACTGTCGCTCGGGGTCTTCACGGGCTCCGGGAAGGGCGACGCCGCCCTGCTGGACCCCAGTCCGTCGGCGCCCGCCATCAGCGTCGCTCCGGTCGGCCCGTCGGACGGGCCCACCGGGGAGACGCCGCCCCCCTCCGCGTCGGCCTCGCCCAGCGCGAGCGCCTCCGCGTCGCGCTCCGCGTCCCCGTCCGCCTCCGCCGCGAGCCCCACCGCGTCCCGCTCGTCCTCCGCGGCCCCGGCCCCGACGGGGACCACCGGCCGCCCCGCCGGCCCCACCACCCGGCCGCCCGCGCCCAAGCCGGCGACCCTGCGTTCCGGGGACTCCGGCCCCGAGGTGGAGAAGCTCCAGCGGCTCCTGGCGGACCAGGGCCTGTACCGGGGCCGCTTCGACGGCCGCTACGGGCATTCCGTCGAGCGGGCCGTGGACGACTTCCAGTTCTACAACGACGTCGAAGGCGACCCGCAGGGCGTCTACGGTCCGGCGACCCGGCGGGCCCTGGAGGGATAGATCACTCCGCGGGCGGTGGCGCGCACCCTCCCACGTTTTGTATCGTGTAGGAACAAAGTGGTTCCGTCCGCACTCCCTGACCGGTGGACGGAACCACTTGTTCTCTTTTCCCGCCCCGTCTGGAGCCCTCCGATGCCGGCCAGCACGACCACCGCCCCCGTCGTCCTCACCACCCGGGCCCTGCTCCTGGACATGGACGGCACCATCGTCAACTCGGACGCGGTGGTCGAGCGCTGCTGGCGCGAGTGGGCGGTGTCCCACGGGCTGGACCCGCAGGAGGCGCTCAAGGTGGTCCACGGCCGCCAGGGCTACGCCACGATGGCCGTCCTGCTGCCCGAGCGCCCGATGGAGCTCAATCACGCCGAGAACAAGGTGATGCTCGCCCGCGAGACGGCCGACACCGACGGCGTGGTCCCCGTCGGGGGCGCCGAGGAGTTCATGGCGTCCATCGCCGGGCTCCCGCACGCCCTCGTCACCTCGGCCGACGCCGCCCTGGCCGCGGCCCGGATGACGGCGGCCGCGCTGCCGATGCCGCGCGTCCGCGTCACCGCCGAATCCGTCGGGGCCAGCAAGCCCGACCCCGAGGGGTTCCTCAAGGGCGCGGCCGAGCTGGGCGTGGACCCGGCCGACTGCGTGGTCTTCGAGGACTCCGGCGCCGGCATCGCCGCGGGCCTGGCGGCCGGCATGCGCGTGATCGGCGTCGGCCCGCGCGCCGCGGCGTACGGGCCGACGGCCCACGTTCCCGACCTGACCTCGGTCAGCGTCGAGGCGGACGGGGACGGAACGATCCGCCTCGCCCTCACCCCTGCCTCCTGACCCGAGGCCGGGGCGCCTGACCCGAGACCGGGCGGGCGACCCGGCCCGGGGCGCCCGGAGCCAAGGCGCCCAGAGCCAAGGCGTCCAGAGCCAAGGCGTCCGACGCGCGGGCGCCCAACCCAAGGGCCGCGGCGCAGAGCGCCCACCGCGAGCCGACACCACCCGCAGGGCCTCGGCGCGCGCGGACGCGCCGCACGGGGCCGCGGCGCAGACAGCCGCACCCCGACAGGACGCGCCGCGGGGCGGCCACAACCCGACGGGACACACCGCAGGCGACCGCGCCCCGCGAGTCGGCGGCAAACCGGCACGACGACTCCGCGCTACTGCCCGACGCGCCCGTCGATCCGCTCCCGCAGCAGGTCCGCGTGGCCGTTGTGGCGGGCGTACTCCTCGATCATGTGCACCAGCACCTCGCGCAGTTCGATCGGCTCGCCACCGTCGTCACCGGTGACGCCCAGGTCGGGGGCCTGCTCGACGAGCCTCTCCGCGAAGGCGACCTCCGCCCGCCAGGTGGCCCAGGCCTCCGCCACCACCGCCGGGTCGGCCACGGCACCCGTGAACTCCCCGTCCGGCTCCCGCTCGGAGCGGTAGTGGCGACGGATCCCCTCGCCCGCCATGACCCCCCTGAACCACTTCTGTTCCACGCCCGCGAGGTGACGTACGAGGCCCAGCAGCGACAGGTCCGAGGGCTCCACCGCCCGGCGGGCCATCGCCCCGGCGTCGAGCCCGGAGCACTTCAGCTCCAGGGTGATCCGCTGGTCGCGCAGGTAGCCGGCCAGGAGGGCCCGCTCACCCCGGAACCCGCCGTCGGACCGGGTGTCCTCGTCGGGACGCACGAACATGTTGGACCAGCCGAAACCCGGGCCGGACGAGGACGGGGACGAGGGCGGGGAAGCGGGCGCGGGGGTGGGCGTCGTGGAGGTCACGCCCGCAAGCGTGCCCGCGGCCCCGGGCCCCCACAAGGGGGTTTCCCGGTCCGCGAGGGGGCTCCGCTCAGCCCGCGATCGCCTCGTACAGCGAGAACACCGCCAGCGCCGCCATGACGGCGGCCGCGATCTTGGTGATGAGCCGCAGCGGCACGTACTTCATGAGGGTGCGCCCGCCGAGGATGCCGATGCCCGCCACCGTCCACAGGGCCAGCACCGCGCCGAGACCGACGGAGACCGGGTTGTCGTACCGCGCGGCGAGGTTGGCGGTCATGATCTGGGTCAGATCACCGAACTCGGCCACCAGGATCAGCATGAAGCCGGCCCCCGAGACCTTCCAGAAGGACTGGTCGGCGGGCGCCTTGACCTCCTCGTCCCCGTCATCCTTCTTCAGGAGCAGCATGGCCGCGCCGGCGAGGAAGAGGACACCCACGACGGCCTGGACCAGCCGGTGCGGGAGCAGCGTGAGCACGCTGCCCGCGGCGATGGCGAGGGCGACGTGCACGGCGAAGGCCGCTGCGACGCCCGCGAAGACGTAGGAGGCGCGGTAGCGGGTGCCGAGCATCAGACCGGCGAGGGCCGTCTTGTCCGGAAGTTCGGCGAGGAAGACGACGCCGAAGGCGATCGCCATGACGGTGAAGCTGAACACGGGGTGGGACCTCGATCGGACGGGCAGGACGCCATCGGGACCGAGAGACCTGGGGTGTATCAGGGGTCGCTTCGGCTCGGCGGCGCCCCGGGGTGCGTAAACGCGGGCAGGACACTGCGGCCGAAGGTCTCGCTGGCCGACCGCTGACGCGTTCCGCCTCCGGGCGCCGGCTGGAGTGACCCAGCAGTATGTCGACGGTCCGGCGAAGAGCTACTCCCCTTCTGCTCCGTCAAGGGTACGCGACGGTGGCCGCCGGGCACCCGTGCCCGGAATGTGAGCTTGGACCCACTCCACCCCGTTCCCCGTCACGCGAGTGGCCGGATTTCCAACTTCCCTGTGGCCGGGGATCGTTGGTTGTCTTGATGTGACGTGCTCATGTCGGCAACCTGTCACCTGGCGCCCGTTCCCGCGACACCTGGCGCCGCCAGCATGGCCGCGCCCCACCGGGGCGGAACGGCCACCACCCCCCGCACCCAGGGAGCCCTCATGGCCCTCGCTTCTCTTCGCATGCCCTCCTTCTACGCGCGTCACATAGGCCGCGCGGGCATCCTCGCGTCCGCCGTCGCCCTCGCCTCGCTCACCTCGCTCGTGAACGCCCCGGCCGCCCTGGCCTCCCCGCCCACCCCGATCAGCGCGGCCGCCGCCCGGAGCTATCTGGCCACGGTGACGCCGGCACCGGAAGGCTCCCTCAGCGGCTACAGCCGCGCCCAGTTCCCGCACTGGAGCACGGTCTCCGGAACGTGTAACACCCGCGAGACGGTCCTCAAGCGCGACGGCGTCAACGTCGTCACCGACTCCGCGTGCGCCGCCGTCAGCGGCAGCTGGTACTCGGAGTACGACGGCGCCACCTGGACCGCCGCGTCCGACGTGGACATCGACCACATGGTCCCCCTCGCCGAGGCCTGGCGTTCGGGAGCCAACTCCTGGACCACCGACCGCCGTCAGCAGTTCGCCAACGACCTCACCCGCCCGCAGCTCATCGCCGTCACGGACAACGTCAACCAGGCCAAGGGCGACCTCGACCCCGGCAAGTGGCTGCCCCCGCGCACCGCGTACCGCTGCACGTACGCCCGGATGTGGGTGCAGGTGAAGCAGTACTGGGGTCTGAGCATGGACAGCGGGGAGAAGACGGCCCTGGTGAACCTCCTGAACGGCTGCTGACCCGGCGTTCACCCCCGCTCTCCCCCGCCAGGGGGAGGCCAGGCGTGCCCTCCGCCCCGTACCGTGATCGAAAGGGGTATGGAGGAGGGGGAGTTCCATGGCCGGACTGCGTCTTGGGCCACTGCTGCGCCACATCGACTGGGACACGGGCGGTGCCGCCACGATATGGGTCGAGGCGGACCGCCCGTGCACGGCCGTGGTGCGGTGTGACGACGGATCCGGCGGCAGCGCCCGCACCTTCCAGATCTGCGGCCACCACTACGCGCTGGTCCCGGTCACCGGCCTGACCCCGGGCACGACCACGGCCTACGAGGTGCTCCTCGACGGAGTCCTCGTCTGGCCGGCGTCCGGGAGCGGCTTCCCCGCGAGCACGATCACCACCCCGGCGGTGGGAGGCCGCCCCGGACGGCCCGCACCCGGGCTCCGGGTCACCTTCGGCTCCTGTCGGCAGGCCGCCCCGCCCGCCGGCCGGCGCGGACCGCACGGCGCCGACGCCCTCGACACCCTCGCGGCACGGCTCGCCGCCGACCCCGGAGCGCCCAGACCCGATCTCCTCCTGCTGCTGGGCGATCAGGTCTACGCCGACCAGTTGTCGCGGGAGACGCGGCAGTGGCTCGCGGCCCGCCGGGACCTGCGCGAGGCCCCGGGCGCCCAGGTCGCGGACTACGAGGAGTACACCCGGCTCTACTACGAGTCCTGGCTCGACCCCGAGATCCGCTGGCTGCTCTCGACGGTCCCCAGCCTGCACATGTTCGACGACCACGACGTCATAGACGACTGGAACACCAGCGAGTCCTGGCTCGCGCAGATGCGGGCGACCCCGTGGTGGCCGGAGCGGGTGCTCAGCGGGCTCATGTCGTACTGGGTGCACCAGCACCTGGGCAACCTCTCCCCCGGCGAACTCGCGGCGAACCCCCTGTACGCGGCGGTACGGGCCGACCCGGACGGCACCGACGCCCTGCGCGCCTTCGCGGCCGGGGCGGACGCCGATCCGGCTTCGGTGCGCTGGAGTTACCGGCGGGACTTCGGCCGGACCCGGCTGCTGATGGTGGACACCCGGGCGGCCCGGGTGCTCGCAGAGGACGGGCGGGCCATGCTCGACCCGGCCGAACAGGCCTGGCTGCGGGAGAACGCCCTCGCCGGGCACGGGGATTACGACCACCTGCTGATCGGGTCCTCGCTGCCGTGGCTGATGCCCCCGCTGATCCACGACGCGGAAGTGTGGAACGCCGCCCTGTGCCGGGGAGAGCGCGGGGAGCGGTGGGCACGCATCGGTGAGGACCTGCGGCGGCGCGCCGACCTGGAGCACTGGGCGGCGTTCCCCGCGTCGTTCGCGGCGCTGAGCGACCTCGTCGAGGAGGTGGGGACGGGACCGAAGGCCCCGGCGACGGTGTGCGTCCTGTCCGGGGACGTCCACCACGCGTACGTGGCCGAGCCCCGAATACCCAGCACGGCCCGCGTGCTCCAGCTGACCTGCTCGCCCGTGCACAACTCCATCCACGCGGCGGTCAAGTGGGGGTTCCGGCTGGGCTGGTCGCGGCTGGGCCGGTGGCTGGGGCGCGGCTTCTCCCGGCACGGGCGGACGGGCCGGCCGCCGCTGAGCTGGCGGCGTACGGGCGGCCCGTGGTTCGGCAACCAACTGATGACGCTGTCGCTGGCGGGCCGCAGCGCCCGGCTGCGCCTGGACCAGGCCCGCCCTGGGCGACGGGGGGCGGCCGGGACGGCCCGACTGGTGACCGTCCTGGACCGGGAGCTCACGGAACCGCACTAGTGGCCCGGCCGACGGACCCGGTGGCCCGGACGGCTCTGACGGCTCTGACGGCCCTGATCAGTCGAAAGGCTCTGATGGCAGACCTGGTGGCGGACCCCGCCGTGCGGTGGCGGACCTGACGGACGCGGTGGCCCCCGGGCTCGTCCGGCCCCCCGCCGGGCGTACGCTGTATGGCTGTCAAGCCGCCCCTGCCGCTCCCCGCGACGACGCGGCGCTTCGGACTGGGGAGTCCCGCTGTGCTCGAAACGCTGGGGTCGTTGACCTCAAGCCCATGGATCTACGTCGTGGTCGCGGTGTCCATCGTGCTCGACGTGTTCCTGCCGGTGCTGCCGAGCGGGGTGCTGGTGATCACGGCCGCGGCAGCGGCGGCGGCCGCCGGTCCTCCGCCCCGGGTGCCCGACATCATGGCCCTGCTGGTCATCGCCACGACGGCCTCGGTCCTGGGCGACCTGGCGGCGTACCGGCTGGCCCGGCTCGGCGGGGCCCGCCTGGACCGGGCCATCGCCCGCTCCCGCCGACTGACCCGGGCTCAGGAACGCCTGGGTACGGCCCTGGCCCGGGGCGGCGGCGCCCTGGTGGTGATCGCCCGCTTCGCACCCGCCGGCCGCTCGGTGGTCTCGCTGGGGGCGGGCCGGACCCAGCGCAAGGTGACGGAGTTCCTGCCCTGGTCGGTGCTGGCGGGCATGACCTGGGCGGGCTACAGCGTGTCGCTGGGCTACTTCGGCACCCAGTGGCTGGGCACCACCTGGCTCGGTACGGCGGTCTCCCTGATCGCCCTGTTCGCGGCGGGCTCCCTGGCCGCCTTTCTCGTCCGCCGGCCACCCGAGGCCACGGCGCCCGCGACGTAGGAGACACGCATGACGGACCCGGACGTTCCCGGAACCGGCACCCCACCCGGCCACGAGGCGGTGACGGCCCGGCTCGAAGGGCACCGTCGGGAACTGACCGGCTACTGCTACCGGATGCTGGGGTCGGTGTTCGAGGCGGAAGACGCCGCGCAGGAGACCATGGTCCGCGCCTGGCGCGGCGCCGACCGGTTCGACGGCCGCGCCTCGTTGCGGACGTGGCTCTACCGCATCGCCACGAACGTCTGTCTGGACGCGCTGGCCGGCCGCGAACGCCGGGCTCGCCCGATGGACCTCTTCGGCCCGGCCGTCGGCGCCACCTCGCCGGGCGCCGCGCTGGACGCCTCCGCGTGGATCGAGCCCTTCCCCGCCGGCCCCGGGGCCGTGGCCGTCGACCCGGCGGAGGCGGCCGAGACGGGCGAGTCCGTCCGGCTGGCCTTCGTAGCGGCGTTGCAGCACCTGGCGCCCCGGCAGCGCGCCGTCCTGCTCCTGCGCGAGGTCCTCGGCTTCTCGGCGCAGGAGGTCGCCGACGTCCAGGGCTCCACCGTCGCCTCCGTGAACAGCGCGCTGCAGCGGGCTCGGGCGGTGCTCGCCGCCCGGCGCCGCGAAGGCGCGGGCGGCGCCCCGACCGCAACCGGCGCACCGGTCGCAGCGGTCGGCGAAGCCACCCGGCGGGCCCTCGCCGACCGGTACGCCGCCGCGTTCTCCGGCTTCGACATGGAGGCCCTCTCCATGCTGCTGCACGTGGACGCCACGCTGTCCCTGGCCCCCCACACCCTGTGGATGCGGGGCTCCGCCGAGATCCGGGCGTGGCTGACCGGTCCCGCCGTCGGCTGCCGGGGGTCCCGGCTGGTCCCGACCACGGCGAACGGTTCGCCCGCCTTCGGCCAGTACCGGCGCCGGGCCGACGGCACGGGCTTCGACCCCTGGGCGCTCCAGGTCGTCGAAGTGTCGGGGGACGCGGTCACCGACATCAGCGTCTTCCGCGACACCGAGCGGCTGTTCCCCCTCTTCGGTCTGCCCCTTCACCTGGACGCGTAGGCCGGGCGGGGCAGTCGGTCACCCGTTCACCCTGCAGCGATCGCCGCGTCCCGGCGGGGCTTCTAGCGTCCAGAGCACGGCGCGCATCCGATTCCGCGTCACGTCCGTGCCCTGGCCGCGCCGTTTCGAGGAGCCCGAGGAGTTCTCTCCATGTCCCCCACACGCATCCGGTACCGCCTGGCGGGAGTCGCGGTCGCGACACTCGCCGTCGCTGCCGTCACACCCGTCGTTCCCGTCTCCGCCGCCCCCTCCGCCACCGTCTCCCCCGGGACCGTCGCCCCGGGCGGGCGCGTCAGCCTCAACGTCGAGGGCTGCGGCACCAAGACCGGCCGGGCCACCTCCCGGGCGTTCGGCGAGGTCTCGCTGACCCCGGGCAACCTGGAGGCGACCAACCTGTTCGGCGCCGCCACCGTCTACCGCGACGCCCCCACCGGCGCCCACCCCGTCACCTTCGAGTGCGGCGGCACGGGCGGCCGCCGCGTCACCGTCACCCTCCAGGTCGCACCGGGGGCCGCGCGCGGCGGACTCGGCGGGAGCGTCGATTCGATGAGCACGGGGCAGGTCGCCCTGGGCGGCACCCTCGCGGCCGGCGCGCTCGGCGCCGGTATCTGGATCCTGCGCCGGCGCATGCCCCGGACCGGCTGACAGGCTGACCGGCCGACCGACGTCCCGCCGCGCGCCGCGCCGGCCCCCGACGCCTACACCGTGGCGGACTGTCCGCGCACCTGTACCCCGTCGAGCAGCAGCCTGGTCGCCTCCGCGACGGCGTCCACGGCCGCGTCGAACACCTCCCGGTTGTGCGCGGCGGGGGCCCGGAATCCGGACACCTTCCGTACGTACTGGAGCGCGGCGGCGCGGATCTCCTCCTCGGTGGCCTTCTCGGGGATGGCGGGCGGGCGCAGGGTCTTAATGGAGCGGCACATACCTCCACTATGGCGCGGAAGGCGGCAGCTCGGCCCCGGAAAGTTTCATGATCAGCCCGGCCTGGAGCCGGCCCCGCAGCGCAGGGTCGGCGACCTCCTCCAGCAGGCCGATCGCCCGCCGCGTGCTCTCGGCCGCCCGCCGGTCCTCGCGCAGGGCGGCGCTCTGCGCGGCCATGTGCCGCAGGGCGAGATCGGCCCGCCGGTGGAACAGCTGGCCGACGAGGGTGACGACCAGGCCGACGGAGCTGGTCACCACCCCGATGTACGCGTCCCCGGCGCTCTCCGCCTTCCACACGGCGAGCCCGACCCCGAACAGCAGCACGGCCGCACCGATGCCCGCGAACCGCTGGCTGGTCACGAAACTGCTGCGGGCCTGCGCGAGCCCGTAGGCGTAGTACTCGACGAGGATCGGGGTGAAGTCGTCGCGCCGGTCCCCCGGCTCGGCCGCCCCGCCCCGCCCGGCGTCCACGAGCCTGGGGTCCCCCTGGCCGTCCCCCTCACCACCCCCCTCACCGGCCCCGGATCCGGCGGCGCCCAGCCCCGCGAGCAGCCGCGCCCGCTCCGCGTCCCGCCGCGCCTCGAACCCCCGGGTCCGCCGCCACTCCCCCCACCCGGCCCCGAAGCCCACCACCACGATCCCGACCCCCCAGACCCACTCCTCGGCCCCTGCCACGCCCATCACCCCCGCGATGAGATCCCCTCCCCACCGTGCGGGAAACCCACCCGGGACCTAGACTGGCGAACGCCCGAAATGTCCGTACCGGGGGATGAGGGAGACACCATGGCCAAGCGAGGAAACAAGCGCCGCGCCCGCAAGAAGAAGAAGGCCAACCACGGCAAGCGCCCCAACGCCTGACCCCTGAACAAGCCCGTGGCCCCACCCGGGCCGGCCGCACGAAACCCAAAGCCCCCCGCCACGGACGGCGGGGGGCTTCCTGGGTACGCCCACTCAACTCGGACTGAGTACCCGCACCCTGACGCCCGCTCACGAGGACGGGAACAGTGGGGCCATGCGCAAAGGACCGCAGACACCCGTTCTCCACTGGCTGTCGATCCCCCTGCTTGCCGGGGCGACCACAGCGGCCTGGGCCGCCTGGCTCGGCTGGGACCAGCACCGCGACGTACACCCCGACGGCTCGGAGACCGGCCCCTACCAGGCGTGGCAGGTGATCGGACTCGGACTGACCGTACTGGCCCTGGCCTACTGGGCGGCGTCCCGGGGCCACACGGCGGCGGCCACCCTCGGCACCACGGCCGGGCTGACCCTCGCCTCCTACTACGACTGGTCGGACGACGGGAGCGGACTCTTCATGATCGGAGTCTCCCTGATCACGCTCGCAAGCCTGGCCGCCACCGGCACCCTCGCGCTCGCGCTCGCCGCCGCGAAGCACAAGCCCACCCGAGCGAAAGACCGCCACCCCTGAAACACCGCCGGACGCATTCCCGCCAGGAACAACGCCAAAGGCCCCCAACCGTGATCGGTTGGGGGCCTCTGCACTGGTGGGCGCGGACGGTTTCGAACCGCCGACATCTGCTTTGTAAGAGCAGCGCTCTACCCCTGAGCTACGCACCCGTGGACGAGTGGACAGCCTACATGGAGGGCGCACCCCCCACGCAAACCCGTTCCCGTGGGGGAGAATGGACCGGGGCACGGCGGACGCGGCACGGGAGAGGGATTGTGACGACGGCATCCCGGCGGTGGTTCGGCGGGCGGGACGAGAGTCGGCGGGCGGATGCGCAGGCGGCGAAGGATGCCGCCGCGGCCGCGTTCTACGAGCTGGACACCGCGCAGCGGGATTTGCGGATCTCCATGGAGACCATCGCCGCCGCGGACGGGTCGCCCGAGGCCCGGCGGGCCGCGGAGGGGTTCGTGGCGCTGGGGCAGCGCATCGACCAGGTGAGCCACGTGTACATCGAGGCGGTCGACGCGCACGACCTGGACCGGGTCGATCTGGAGGGCTCGGTCGCCTCGCAGGCACGGGAGCAGCTGACCCGGGCCCGTGAGGAGCTGGTGCGGGTCAAGGGGGAGCTGGAGCGGTTCGCCCAGGGGCTGCAGCCGCTGCTGGACAAGGCGGAGACGCAGCTGGCGAGGGTCGCGCCCGCCCGGGAGCGGGCGAAGGCCGCGCTGCTGGCGGCGAGTGACGCGCTCGACGCGACGCGGGCCAAGGGGATACGGGCCGACGAGCTGGCGGGCCGGCTGGCCGCGCTGGGGCCCGAGCTGACCAAGCTGAACCAGGGCGCGGCCCTCCACGGGGTCCAGGCGACCGTGCAGCGCGCCGACCGGATCCTGCGGGACGCCGAAGCGGTACGGGCCGAGGCGGCGCGGCTGCCGGAGCGGGCCGCGGAGGTCGACCGGCGGCTGGTGAGCCTGCGGACCCGGGCGCAGGCACTGCGCAACAGGGCGGACCGCGTGGATCCGGTGCTCAGCGAGCTGAGGCGCCGGTTCAGCGCGGCGTGCTGGCAGGACCTCCAGCACGTCCCCGACCAGGCGGTACGGGACGTCGCGCGGGCGGAGGACCGGCTCGGGGAGGCCGGCCGGGCGCGGGAGGAACAGCGCTGGGCCGACGTAGGGACGCTCCTGGAGGAGGTCCGGGCCTCGCTGGACGCGACCGACGAGGCGGTGTCGGCCGCGCAGGACCGGCTCACGCGGCTGGAGGCGGTGGCGCGGGATCCGAAGGCCGAGGTGGAGCGGACCCGGTTCGCGATCCGGGACGCGCAACGGCTGGCGATGACGGGCCGGAGCGTGCCCGATCCGCGGCACGCGCGCCCGCTGGACGAGTCGGTGGCACGGGTGGAGCGGGCCCTGGCGGGGCTGGAGGGGCGGCACCCGGACTACTGGGCGTTCCTGCTGGAGATGGAGGACGTACGGGGCTCCGTGACCCGGGTGGTCAACGGCATCCGGGCGGAGCGCGGCCAAAGCTGACACCCCGCGGCCGCCCCCGGCCGGCCACGGGTTGTCCGGGGGGCCTCGGCGGCGGATGCTGGAGGTGCGGGGGGTGGAGTAGAGGAGGGCGAGATGGCTGCCCACACGTCCCACCGGCCTCGTACGGCCCATGAGTCGCCGGCGCCCTATGAGTCGTACCGTCCCCATGCGGTCTACGGGTGTCACGAGGCGCACGAGAACTACGCGCCCTACGTGCCCCACGAGCCGTACGAGACCCACCAGCCACAGCACTCCCACCTGATGCACCGCCTCCTGCACCCCGTCAACGCCAAGCTCGACGATCACCTGCCCGCCGACCACAAGCTCAGCCAGATCTACCGGGTCGGCGCCGGTCTGACGGGACTGCTGCTCGTCGCCTTCGGGATCCTCGGACTCACCCACCACATCGGTTTCTTCGACACCGGCGGCGACACGGTGCTCGCGCTCAACACCAACGGCGCGCTGAGCATCCTGTCGATCTGCATCGGGGTGCTGCTCTTCGTCGGCATGGTGATCGGCGGGACCTTCGCCTCCACCCTGAACATCGGGCTCGGGCTGGCGTTCATCGCCAGCGGCTTCGTGAACCTCGCCCTGCTCGACACGGGGCTGAACTTCCTCGCCTTCCGGATTCCGAACGTGCTGTTCAGCTTCGTCGTCGGCGTGATGCTGATGTGGTTCGGGATGTACGGGCGGGTGGGCAGCGCCCTGCCGCACGACAACCCGTACTGGCGGGCCCGCCACCCCGACCAGGTGGCCCGGGAACACCGGACCGCGGCGGCGCCGCTTCACGGGGAGCGCGGCGCTGCGTAGCCTGTGCGCATGCCTCGTTACGAATTCCGCTGCCGGACCTGCGACGACACCTTTGAGGTCAGCCGGCCGATGGCCGAGTCCTCCGCTCCCGCCGACTGCCCGGCCGGCCACGCCGACACCGTCAAGCTGCTCTCCGCCGTCGCGGTCGGCGGGACGCGCGGCGCTGCCGCACCCGCCCCCGCGCCGGCGATGGGCGGTGGCGGCGGCTGCTGCGGTGGCGGGGGTTGCGGCTGATCCGGGGCGTCGGCGCCGATATAGCCGACATAGGCGACATAGGCGTCGGCCAGACGGCCTAGCGCTTGCGCGACAGGGTCAGGCCGTCCGAGATCGCCAGCAGGACGGACTCCATCCGGGTGTCCGCCGCGACGTGTTCGTTGAACGCACGGACGCTCGCCCCCCTGCCGGTCGGCGACGTGTCCAGGACCGTCCCGTGGAAGAGCGTGTTGTCCGTGACGATCAGCCCGCCCGGGCGCAGCCGCGGCACGAGCTCCTCCCAGTAGAGGATCTGGTTCTGCTTGTCCGCGTCCACGTACGCCATGTCGATGTGCGGCTCCTCGGGCATCGCGCGCAACGTGTCCAGGGCCGGGGCGATGCGCAGGTCGATGCGGTCGGCGACGCCTGCCGCCTCCCAGGCCTCGCGGCCGTACGCCGTCCACTCCTGCGACACGTCGCAGGCGATCAGGCGGCCGTCGGCCGGGAGGGCCTGGGCCATGGACAGGGCGGAGAAGCCGGTGAAGGTGCCGACCTCCACGACGTGGCGGGCGCCGGTGAGCCTGACCAGGAAGGCCAGCAGCGGTCCCTGTTCCTCCGCCGACTGCATGCCGGCCGAGTCCGGGAACTTCTCCCAGGTGGTCGCGACCAGCCCCCGCTGGACCGCGTCCAGCGGGGGGTTGTGCGCGAGGACGTACGCGTAGAGCTCGTCGGTGATCTTGGTGCTGTTGCCCTTGGTCATGCGGTCAGTGTCGCAACCGCCCGGCCGAATGCGCGGACGATCTCCTCACCGGCGAGTACCCCCGCCGTGCTCAGGGCCGTCACCGAGGGCGCCGTCCACCCGGCGTCGGCGAGTTCGCCGTGCCCGGGCCGCCAGGCCCGGTCCGCGGCGAGCAGCAGGTCGGCGTCGAGCAGGGAGTCGCCGGCGGCGAGCGTGGTCTCCGCGCCGGTGCGCCGCGCCACCTCCGCCATGGCCGCGCTCTTGGTCAGCGGACGCGGGACGGCGTAGATCTTGCGGCCCTGGAGGGAGACCGTCCAGCCGCGCGCGCCCGCCCACTCCTCCAGCGCCTTGAGCCATTCGTCGGGGACCAGCGCGCGCTCGACGACCAGGTACGCGAAGAGGTCCTCCGCCACCCGCGCCTTGCGCAGCCACGCCGGGTCGGACACGGCCAGCAGGTGGGCGTGCACCTCCTCCAGGGGGGCGCACTCCCGCGCGAGCCGCGTCGCGACCGCGCGCCGCCAGTCCCGGTCCGGCACCCCGTCCACCAGCAGCTGGCCGCCGTTGGCGCAGATCGCGTACGGAGCCGGACGGCCGGGGAAGCGGATGCGCTGGTACTGCTTGCGGGTGCGGGTGGTGGTGGGCACGAAGACCGCCGCCGGGTCGGCGGTGAGCTGCGCCAGCAGGCCGGCCGCCGTCTCCGTCATGTAGGACAGCGGCTTGCTCTCGTGCACCTCGACGCACAGCAGCCGCGGGGCCTGCGGGTCGGGCATGGTCAGGCCGAGGGCGGCCGCCGAGTAGATGAGCGTGCGGTCGAGGTCACTGGCTACGAGGACGGTCACGGGGCGGCCACTGCCTTTCCGTCGGCGCCGGTGGCGCCGCGCGTGTATCGGGGGTGGATGAGTCCCACGCACGTGTAGGGCAGCCCGTCGACCTCCTCGACCGGCACCCCCCGCTGCGCGGCGAGCAGGCGTACGTGGTCCAGGTCGGCCCTGGCCCCGCGCCGGGCCAGGATCTTCCACGGCACGCGGCGCAGCAGCACCCGTGTCGTCTCGCCGACGCCGGGCTTGACCAGGTTCACGTCGTGGATGCCGTACTCCTCGCTGATCCGTTCCACCGCCGCCCAGCCCACCCAGGTGGGGGTCCGGTCGGCGGCGAGGAGCTCCTTGACCTCCTCGTCCACGGCCTCGGCCACGGCGTCGAAGTGCGCGGCGACGGTGTCGACGAAGCCGGTGGAGACGTCGGCGCCGGCGAGCTCCCGGTAGAACTTCGCGCCGTGGAAGTCGTCGGGGCCGACCAGGTCGGCCCTGAGCACCGTACGCGAGACCAGTCCGGAGACGGTGGAGTTCAGGCAGGCGGAGGGGATCAGGAAGTCCTCGCGGGTGCCGTACGTCTCCACGCAGGAGCCGGGGTCGGCGAGGACGACGATCTCGGGGTTGAAGCCCTCGAAGGAGGCGAGGGCCTCGCGCAGCTCGCGCGTGATGGCGCCCTTGCCCGTCCAGCCGTCGACGAAGACCACGTCGGCCGGGTCGTGGTGGGCGGCCAGCCAGCGCAGGGCGTTGGCGTCGATGCCCCGGCCGCGCACGATCGAGACGGCGTAGTGCGGCAGGTCAAGGCCGTGCCGGGCACGGGCCCAGCGGCGCATCAGCACGCCTACGGGCGTGCCGGCGCGGGCCAGGGAGACCAGTACGGGGGACGGGGAGCGCTCGGCGAGCACCGTCTCGGTGACGGTCCCGACCGCGCGCGCGATCCGGGCGGCGGAGGCCCCGAGGGCGCTGCGGTACAGCTCCTGGTAGGCCTCGGAGGGCTGGTACTCCACCGGCAGGGACTCGGCGTAGTGGGCGCCGCCGGCCTGGATGGCCTCCTCGCGCTCCTCGGTCGGGGCCTCCAGCTCGCAGCCGGAGAGGTCCTGGAGCAGCCAGCCGACGTCCTCGGGGGCGTACGAGGAGAAGGCCGGCCCGCGCAGCGGATCGGCCAGGGCGGGCTCGGACATGATCGGCTCCTGCCGGTCGGGGGCGGGGGCGTGGGCGGGGGCGTGGGGCGTGTACGCCGGTACGACGGCCAGCAGGACCCGCCCGGTGTGCGGGGCGAGGGCCGCGAGGAGGCCGCTGCCCAGCTCGGGGGTGTCCCCGGCGGAGTCCACGACGGCGACGACGGCGTCGAAGCCCGCTCCCTTGACGTTGTAGGCGTACCGGTCGCCGGGGCCGTCGGCCGGGGCGTCGTGCGCGGGGAAGACGAGCCGGGTGCGGATGGCGTAGCCGGGGTCGTCGACGGCGAGCACGGGCGAGCGCGTCGTGGTCGAGAACCGCACCTCGGCGGCGGTCCCGGACTCCTCCAGGGCCAGCGCGAGCCGCAGCGGCGCGTACATCAGCTCCTCGTTGCCGAGTACGAGGACCCGCCCGGGGTCCTCGCCCAGCGCGTCCGCGAGCTGCCGGGCCAGGTGCGGCACCGCCGCCTCCAGCGCGCCGCGGTGGGCGGGGGTGAAGCCGTGGCGGCCGCCGTCGGGGACGCCGGCCGGCCAGTCGAGCGCGAGGCGGGTGACCGGAGCCGCGGGGGCGCGCCGGCCTTCCGTGCCCCGGCCCGCGCGTCCCGTGCCCTGCCGGCGCCGGACCCCTCCGCACATCCGGAAGGACGCCGCCTCCTGCTGCTCCACGAGGGCCCGCCCCTTGGCCAGGACCTCCTCCGGGAGGTCGACCGTGCCGGAGGCGAGGGCGATCAGGTCCACCCGGGCGCCCAGGCCCGCGGCGAAGGCGGTCAGCCGGTCGCGGTCGGCCGCCGAGCGCATGTCGACGAGGGCGACGACCACGTAGTGGCCGCGCGGATGGCGGGCGTGCAGGTCGTGGATGGTGTTCAGGACCGTGTTGCCGGTGGAGAACTCGTCGTCGACGAGGACCAGCGGCCCGCTGCCCGCCAGCAGCCGCGGGTCCTCGGGCAGCAGCAGGTGGGAGGTGGCGTGCGAGTGCGCCTCCTCGAAGCCGCCCGCGGGCTCCACGCCCGGCACGGGCCGGCGGGTGGAGTGCAGGTAGGGGGCCGTGCCCAGGCCGTCGGCGACGCAGTGGCCGAGTCCGGTCGCGGTCTCGGCGTACCCGAGGACCACCGCGGAGGCGGCCGCCTCCTCGCCGAGCAGGGCCCGGACCCGCAGCCCGAGGCCGTGGCCGGCGGCGTGGACGACCGCCGGGGACTGGGGGACGTGCTTGCCGAGCACCTGGGAGACCAGCAGGTGGGCCCGCTTGGGGTTGTGCCGCAGGGCGAGCCCGAGCAGGGAGTCCAGCGGTGGCGCGGCCGGGTCGCCGCCGTCCCGCAGGCGCACGCCCAGCCGGTCCGCGACCCAGCTTCCCGACCAGACCTCGTCGATCGTCTTCCCCTTCTCCACGAGCCGGCTTCCCTCGGACCGCTCCACGGACCGGCTTTCCACGGACCGGCTTTCCACGGCCCCCTCCACGAACTGCTCCGCGGGCCCCTCCACCGGCCCGCTCACACCTGGAGCCCGGCCGTGAGCAGGTCGACGAAGCCGACCTCTTCCTTCGCCACACCGAAGACCTCGGCGCGCAGCATGGTGCGCTCCGCCCAGGCCCGGTGGGGCTTCACCTCGTTCATCTTGTTCGTGTAGACGGAGCGCATGACCCCGCCGCCGCCGCGCTCGGGGCGCAGGATGTCCTGGGCGTCGCTGAACTCCTCGTGGGAGACCACCGACAGCGCGTGCACGGGCGTGACGTGCGCGGGGTGGATGCAGGTCTTGCCGAGCAGCCCGTTGGCCCGGTCGAGTTCGATCTCGCGGAGCAGCCCGTCGAGGTCGTGTTCGATCAGGGCCGTGCGCAGTTCCTCCACACCCTCCTCCAGGAAGGGGCTGCGGCGCAGCTGGGGCTTGAAGAGGCGCTGCTGGCTGCGGAAGTACTCCCAGACCGGGCCGGTCACGGTGAAGCCGGTGCCGTCGGCGCGGCTGAGGACGTTGACCACGTCGGCGATCACGCCCGCCACGATCTGGACGTCGTAGGCGGTCATGTCGGGGGTGCGGCGCAGTCCGTACACGGAGCAGAAGTCGGTGACGCCGAGCCGCAGGGCCAGGACGCGGTCGCGGTAGCGGTTGACCGTGCGCGAGATGCCGGCGAGGGCCTCGACCCGGGTCTCCAGGTGGAGGAGGTCGGGGGTCTCCAGGACGGGCATGGCGTACAGCCGGGGCAGACCGGAGGCGGATTCGGCGTCGGCGACGGCGTCGAGGAAGGCCGTTCCGCGGCTTTCGGTGAATTTGGGCAGTACGAATCCGGCCAGGTGGCGCACGGGGCCGCCGAGGCGGCGCACGAGGTCGGGTATCTGCTCGGGGGTGCGGACCCGGATGAAGAGGAGCGGGAGTCCCGCGGTGCCGGCCGGGTCGGTGTCGAGGTCCGCGAACTGCCGGACGAGGTTCTCCTCGCCGCCGAGGACGTCGGAGTCGCTGATGGAATCCTCCAGGCAGAGGACCATGGAGACGACTCCGCGGCCGGCCTGCTTGCGGATGTCGGCGGCCAGGTGCGGCCGGGTCGCGGGGCTGTAGAGGGTCGCACCGAGAGCGGCTGCCAGCGTGTGGGCGGGCGAGGAGATCGAGAACTCGGCCGGCTCCTGGTGGAAGAGGTCCTTGCGGACGGTGGGCGATATGTGCCCGAAGTGACGCATGTACTTCCCCCGTACTGCCTCGGCGGCCCAACTGGCGTGGCCGGTAATAGTACGTACGAACACGAGTCAAGAGTTCCTCAAGCGCATGAAGTTCCGGTAACCCTCTTGCACCATGCCCAGCTCTCGCGATCCGGACAAGGCCCTACGGGGGGCCGCATTGTCCCGGTCCCGTCCGGGAGGGCAGGATGACGGGCATGACGCACGCGATGCAGAAGGGCTCGAACATTCCGGTGACCGCCGTGGCGGTCCGGGCGGTGCTGCGCTGGACCACCGGGACCGAGGTGCCGGACGTGGACGCTTCCGCGCTGCTCGTGGGAGCGGACGGGCGCGTGCGCTCGGACGAGGACTTCGTGTTCTACAACCAGCCCCGGCACCCTTCGGGGGCGGTCTGGCGGCTGGGCAAGAAGCAGCTGGGCGACGGGGTGACGGACGCGGTCCAGGCGGACCTGCGCGCGGTCACCCCCGTGGTGGACCGGATCCTGGTGGTGGCCTCCGCCGAGGACGTCCCCTTCCGGCGGGTCCGGGACCTGCGGATCCTCCTCTACGACGCCACCCCCGGCGGCGGCCCCGAGCCGCTGGCCTACTTCGACGTCCGGCCCGAGACCGGCTCCGAGACGGCGCTGATCTGCGGGGAGCTCTACCGCCGGGGCGAGGGGTGGAAGTTCCGCGCCCTGGGCGAGGGCTACTCCGACGGACTCGTGGGGCTGGCGACCGACCACGGGATCTCCGTCGACGAGAACGCCCCCGAGCCCGGCGCCGGCCGGGCGGCGGAGCCCGCCGGTGCGCCGGGAGGCGGCTCCGGCGACGACCGGACCGCCGCCATGCTGCCGCCGGTCCCCGTACCGCCCGCCCCGCCCACGCAGGCCCCACCGGCAGTCCAGCCCGCCTACGGGTACCCGCAGCCGGTGTCCCCGGCCCCCGCGCCCGCCCCGGTGCCGGCTCCGGGCGGGGACCCGTCCTTCCGGCTGCCGGTGCAGGGCCCGCAGTTCATCCGCCGCTGAGCGGCACACCGCGCGGGGGCGGGGCCGGTCAGGCCTTGGTGCTCTTGTAGCCCCGCCCCCACTGCAGGCCCCACCCGTACAGCCGGTCCAGCTCGGCCTGGAACCCGTAGACGAACTTGACCTCGCGGCGGACGATCAGCTCGCCCTTGACGTTCGCCAGGGAGACCACCGCGCAGGAGCGGGCCTGCGGGTGCCGCTCGTCCAGCGGGATCTCTATCCGCGGCCCGGCGGTCGGGTAGAGGGTGACCAGGGCGTGGGTCCGGTCGAAGGCCGGCGTCTGGTCGTAGATGTAGACGAAGACGAGCAGCCGTTTGATCTCCTCGGCGTGGTCGAGGTTGACGTACAGCGTCTCCCCGGAGCCCGAGCCGAAGCGGTCGTCGCCGCTGAGTTTGACGAACGGCGGGTCGTTGAGGTCGCCCAGCAGGTTGCCCAGGGGCTGCACCGCGCCCCTGGTGCCGTCGGTCAGCTCGTAGAGGCCGCCCATGTCCAGGTCGACGTTGACCATGCCCTGGGTGTGCGCCTGCACCATGTCGGGCTTGAACAGCTTGAACGGGTGCCGCAGCAGCTGCCCGCTCTGCCCGGAGCGGCCTCCGATGTCGGAGGTGCGCATCCGCCAGGAGAGGTTCACGCGGAGGTTGCCGTGGACCGCCTGCTGTTTGGTGAGCGACACCGTCGGATGCCGCCTGGTCAGCTCGATCGCGTTCGACGACGCCTGGCCCGAGTCGAACCCCATGGCGCGCGCGCCCCTGATCCCGTCGAAGAACCCCATGTCCCAACCCCCCAGGTCGGTCCGTGCGTGCGCCGGATGCCGTGGATGTGCGGCGGGGCGGCCACGCGGTCCGATGGATCCGCGCGGCCGCCCCGTCGAAACCGAAACGGTTCTGTGGAAAGCGTTCCGCAATCAGGGCCGGGTCACACCCCGGCCCCGACCTCCGCGGGCTCGCCGTCGCCACCCTCGGCGGCCAGGCGGTTGTTGCGGCGCACCGAGGACCAGAAGGACCAGGCGATGAGCACGACGCCGACGAGACCGGTGATGATCTCGTTGATCTCGTACTGGATGGTGACGAGGAGGATCACGGCGAGGGCGCCGATCGCGTAGTGCGCGCCGTGCTCCAGGTAGACGTAGTCGTCGAGGGTGCCCTGGCGGACCAGGTAGACCGTCAGCGAGCGGACGTACATGGCACCGATGCCGAGGCCGAGGGCCATGAGCACGATGTCGTTGGTGATGGCGAAGGCGCCGATGACCCCGTCGAAGGAGAAGGAGGCGTCGAGGACTTCGAGGTAGAGGAACATGAAGAACGCGGCCTTGCCGGCCATGACCACGGCCGAGACGGGCTTGCCGCTCTTCTTGGCCTCTTCCTCGGCCTCGTGTTCGGCTTCCTCCTCTTCCTCCAGCTTGTTCTCGAAGTAGCCGGAGAGGCCGCCGACGATCATGTAGGTGATCAGGCCGAGGACGCCGGAGACCAGGACGGTCTGCGCCTTGTCCACATGGGCGCCGCCGTGCTGGTGGGCATGGGTGGCGAAGGTCATCGAGGTGACGACCAGGATGATCAGCGCGATGCACGCGGACAGCATGTCGATCTTGCCGAGCTTGGCGAGCGGACGCTCCAGCCAGGCGAGCCACTTGATGTCGCGGTCCTCGAAGATGAAGTCGAGGAAGATCATCAGGAGGAACATGCCGCCGAAGGCCGCGATGGACGGGTGAGCGTCCGTGACCAGCTGCTGGTACATGTCCTTGTCGTTCATCGCGAGATCGACGGCCTCGATGGGCCCGATCTTCGCACTGATCGCCACGATGACCACGGGGAAGACCAGCCGCATGCCGAACACGGCGATGAGGACACCGACCGTGAGGAAGATCTTCTGCCAGAAGGCATTCATCTTCTTCAGGATTCCGGCGTTGACCACCGCATTGTCGAAGGAGAGCGAGATCTCCAGGATCGACAGGATCGCCACGATCCCAAAAGCGGGCCATCCCCCGTAGAACACCGCAGCGGCCAGACCGAGCGCAGTGACTGCGAACGACCAGCCGAAGGTTTTGAGAACCACTGGCACCCCATCGTCTTGTACGGCTTTACGAAACGTTGACCCCGAAGTCTAGAGCGATGCCCCGCAGGCCCGACGCGTACCCCTGGCCTACCGCACGGAACTTCCATTCCCCGCCGTACCGATAGACCTCGCCGAAGATCATCGCCGTTTCGCTGGAGGCGTCCTCGGTCAGGTCGTAGCGGGCGAGTTCCTGGTCGTCCGCCATGTTCACCACACGGATGAAGGCGTTGCTCACCTGGCCGAAACTCTGCCGGCGGGTGTCCGCCTCGTGGATCGAGACCGGAAAGACGATCTTGTCGACCTGGGCCGGGACCTTGGTGAGGTCGATGATGATCGACTCGTCGTCGCCTTCACCCTCGCCGGTGAGGTTGTCCCCGGTGTGTTCGACGGAGCCCTCGGGGCTCTTGAGGTTGTTGTAGAAGACGAAGTACTCGTCCCCGAGCACCCGGCCGCTGTTGCACAGCAGCGCGCTGGCGTCGAGGTCGAAGTCCGCCCCCGTGGTCGAGCGCGCGTCCCATCCGAGACCGACCAGGACCCGGGTGAGGTTGGGTGCGGCCTTGGACAGGGAGACGTTGCCCCCCTTGGCGAGTGTGACGCCCATGATGTGGTCCTCCCCGGACGACGTGGTGGTGTGGCACGGCCACCTGCACATGGTGGCAAAGCCGGACCGGCGCCGTACACACGGGTGCACGGCGCCGGACGGAAGAACTTCTTCGGGCTGGGGCCCGGGATCGGGATCAGACGTTGACGCCGAAGTCCTGCGCGATGCCGCGCAGGCCCGAGGCGTAGCCCTGGCCGATGGCACGGAACTTCCACTCCGCGCCGTTGCGGTACAGCTCGCCGAAGACCATGGCGGTCTCGGTCGAGGCGTCCTCGGAGAGGTCGTAGCGGGCCAGCTCGCTGTTGTCGGCCTGGTTCACGACGCGGATGTAGGCGTTGCGCACCTGGCCGAAGCTCTGCTGACGGCTCTCGGCCTCGTAGATCGAGACGGGGAAGACGATCTTGGCGACATCGGCCGGGACGCCGGCGAGGTTGACCTTGATGGCCTCGTCGTCGCCCTCGCCCTCACCGGTGGTGTTGTCACCGGTGTGCTCCACCGAGCCGTCCGGGCTCTTCAGGTTGTTGAAGAACACGAAGTTCGAGTCGTTGGCGACCTTGCCCTGGTCGTTGGTCAGGATCGCGCTGGCGTCGAGGTCGAAGTCGACACCGGTGGTGGTGCGAGCGTCCCAGCCCAGACCGACGATGACCGCCGTCAGGTTAGGCGCGGCCTTGGTCAGCGAGACGTTGCCGCCCTTGCTGAGGCTGACTCCCACGGGTCCTCCATTGGTATGTGTGTGGGGCGGGAGCCCCGTCGTGC
Source organism: Streptomyces sp. NBC_01276 (assembly GCF_041435355.1). Lineage (GTDB taxonomy): Bacteria > Actinomycetota > Actinomycetes > Streptomycetales > Streptomycetaceae > Streptomyces. The sequence goes on along the minus strand of NZ_CP108442.1, from coordinate 5,285,893 downwards.
GGTTGCTACGTGGATCAACGCTTCGATCCTAGTGACGGGTTCCCGCCCACAGGCTGTTTTCCCGCGACGGGCCCGCCGCGGAACCTCAGAGGCTGTCGAGGGCCTTGATGTACTCGTTCAGGTCACGCGCGTCGGGCAGCCCGTTGACGACGCTCCAGCGCACGACGCCGTCCTTGTCGATGACGAAGGTGCCGCGGACCGCGCAGCCCTTGTCCTCGTCGAAGACGCCGTAGGCGCGGGAGGTCTCGCCGTGCGGCCAGAAGTCGGACAGCAGCGGGTAGTCCAGGCCCTCCTGCTCCGCGAAGACCCGCAGGGTCGGCACGGAGTCGTTGGACACGGCCAGAAGCTGCACGTCGTCGTTCTGGAAGCGGGGCAGCTGGTCGCGCAGCTCGCACAGCTCACCGGTGCACACGCCGGTGAAGGCGAACGGGTAGAAGAGCAGCACCACGGCCTTCTCCCCCCGGAAGTCGGAGAGCCGCACGGTGGCGCCGTGGTTGTCCTTGAGCTCGAAGTCCGGGGCCTTGTTTCCGACCTCGATCGCCATCTTTCGCATCCCTTCGTTCCTGCGTTCCCACAGGGGGCTGTTCGGGTGAGACCCAGCCTAGGCGGGCACCGGTGCGCGGAACGCGCACACCCCGCCGACCGCGGGTGGTCCGGGTCGACGGGGTGTGCGTCCGCTGGGGTGCGGAGTACGGCTCAGCGCTTGGCCTTGGCGGCCTTCGGCGTCACCAGCTTGGTGGAGGTCCACTCCTTGCCGACGGGCAGGCCCTTGGCAAGCGAGAGGCCGGCCGTCTCGGCGGCCTCGCTGATGTCGCTGGCCTCGACGTAGCCGTCACGGCCCGTCTTGGGGGTCAGCAGCAGGATCAGTGCGCCGTCCTCGACCAGCTCGGTCGCATCGACCAGGGCGTCCGTCAGATCGCCGTCCTCGTCGCGGAACCACAACAGCACCGCGTCGGCGACGTCGTCGTAGTCCTCGTCGGCGAGCTCGCTGACGAGCTTCTCGACGCCGTCACGGAATTCCTGATCGACGTCGTCGTCGTAGCCGATCTCCTGGACCACCTGTTCGGACTGGAAACCCAGCCGGGCGGCCAGGCTCTCCGCGTGGTCCGCGGTCGCGCTCACGGGGTGCCTCCTGCTCATGTTCGGTGAATGTCTTTCGGCGGCGCGCGTACGCGCAGCATTGGGCGTAGTCCACACGGGAGCGGCGGATCGCGCAAGTACCCGGCCGCCGAGACCGTCGAAACGGTGACGATTGCGGCCGTCTCGCCGCAACTTTCAGGGTTCCTCGGTGTACCACTGGTGATTCATCCCACACCATTCCAGCTCATTCGGCATCGCATGAGGACTTTCCCACCTGTTTGAGGGACGAACGGCCTTGCGAACCCGCTGATCGTCTTGGGCGTAAGGTTGCGATTTGGCCCGACCCCCGGCCCGGCCGGGCGGACGCTCCTCCCCCGCTCCAGGTGTTACCCAGTGGTAGAGGTGAAGATTTCGGCCGGGCGTAAGACCATGGGAGGCGGCGACCCAAGGCACGACTCCCCCGACAGCGAAGGAACAGCGTGGCTTCCGCATCCGATCGCAATCCGATCATCATTGGCGGCCTGCCGAGCCAGGTCCCGGACTTCGATCCGGAGGAGACGCAGGAGTGGCTCGACTCCCTCGACGCCGCCATCGACGAGCGGGGCCGGGAACGGGCCCGCTACCTGATGCTGAGGCTGATCGAGCGGGCCCGCGAGAAGCGCGTGGCCGTGCCCGAGATGCGCAGCTCGGACTACGTCAACACGATCGCCACCAAGGACGAGCCCTTCTTCCCCGGCAACGAGGAGATCGAGCGCAAGGTCCTCAACGCCACCCGCTGGAACGCCGCCGTCATGGTCTCGCGCGCCCAGCGTCCCGGCATCGGTGTCGGCGGCCACATCGCGACCTTCGCCTCCTCCGCCTCCCTCTACGACGTGGGCTTCAACCACTTCTTCCGCGGCAAGGACGAGGGCGACGGCGGCGACCAGATCTTCTTCCAGGGCCACGCCTCGCCCGGCATCTACGCCCGCGCCTACCTCCTGGACCGGCTCTCCGAGCAGCAGCTCGACGCGTTCCGGCAGGAGAAGTCGAAGGCCCCGTACGGGCTGTCCAGCTACCCCCACCCGCGGCTGATGCCGGACTTCTGGGAGTTCCCGACCGTCTCGATGGGCCTCGGCCCCCTCGGCGCGATCTACCAGGCGCGGATGAACCGGTACATGGAGGCGCGCGGGATCGCCGACACCTCCAAGTCACACGTCTGGGCGTACCTCGGCGACGGCGAGATGGACGAGCCGGAGTCGCTGGGCCAGCTGTCCATCGCCGCGCGCGAGGGCCTGGACAACCTGACCTTCGTGGTGAACTGCAACCTCCAGCGCCTCGACGGCCCGGTGCGCGGCAACGGAAAGATCATCCAGGAGCTGGAGTCGCAGTTCCGCGGGGCCGGCTGGAACGTCATCAAGCTGATCTGGGACCGCTCCTGGGACCCGCTGCTGGCCCAGGACCGCGACGGCATCCTGGTCAACAAGATGAACTCCACCCCGGACGGACAGTTCCAGACGTACGCCACCGAGTCCGGCTCCTACGTCCGCGAGCACTTCTTCGGCGGCGACCAGCGGCTGCGCGCGATGGTCGAGAACATGACGGACCAGCAGATCCAGCACCTGGGCCGCGGCGGTCACGACCACAAGAAGGTCTACGCGGCCTACGCGGCGGCCAAGGCCCACAAGGGCCAGCCGACGGTGATCCTGGCGCAGACGGTCAAGGGCTGGACGCTGGGCCCGAACTTCGAGGGCCGCAACGCCACGCACCAGATGAAGAAGCTGACGGTCGACGACCTCAAGCGCTTCCGCGACCGCCTGCACATCCCGGTCACCGATGCGCAGCTGGAGGGCGGCGCCCCGCCGTACTACCACCCGGGCCGCAACTCGCCCGAGATCCAGTACATGCACGACCGCCGCAGCGCGCTGGGCGGCTACGTGCCCACCCGCGTGGTGCGCGCCAAGCCGCTGCAGCTGCCGGACGACAAGACGTACGCGGCCGCCCGGAAGGGCTCGGGCCACCAGTCGATCGCCACCACCATGGCGTTCGTCCGCATCCTGAAGGACCTGATGCGGGACAAGGAGATCGGCAAGCGCTTCGTGCTGATCGCCCCCGACGAGTACCGCACCTTCGGCATGGACGCGTTCTTCCCGAGCGCCAAGATCTACAACCCGCTGGGCCAGCAGTACGAGGCGGTCGACCGCGACCTGCTGCTCGCGTACAAGGAGTCCCCGACCGGCCAGATGCTGCACGACGGCATCTCGGAGGCGGGCTGCACGGCCTCGCTGATCGCCGCGGGTTCGGCGTACGCGACGCACGGCGAGCCGCTGATCCCGGTCTACGTCTTCTACTCGATGTTCGGTTTCCAGCGCACGGGTGACCAGTTCTGGCAGATGGCCGACCAGCTGGCGCGCGGTTTCGTCCTCGGCGCGACCGCCGGCCGGACCACCCTCACGGGTGAGGGCCTCCAGCACGCCGACGGTCACTCCCAGCTGCTGGCGTCGACCAACCCGGGCTGCGTGGCGTACGACCCGGCCTACGGCTACGAGATCGCGCACATCGTCAAGGACGGTCTGCGACGGATGTACGGCCCCGACGCCGAGGACGTCTTCTACTACCTGACGGTCTACAACGAGCCGATCCAGCACCCGGCCGAACCGGCCGACGTGGACGTGGACGGCATCCTCAAGGGCATCCACCGGGTCTCGACGGGCACGGCCGGCACGATCGGGGCCCAGATCCTGGCCTCGGGCGTGGCGGTGCCGTGGGCGCTGGAGGCGCAGCGGATCCTGGCGGCCGACTGGAACGTGCGGGCGGACGTCTGGTCGGCGACCTCCTGGAACGAGCTGCGCCGCGAGGCCGTCGAGGTCGACGAGCACAACCTGCTCCACCCGGAGGAGGAGCAGCGCGTCCCGTACGTGACGCGGAAGCTGTCGGGCGCGGAGGGGCCGTTCGTGGCGGTCTCGGACTGGATGCGCTCGGTGCCGGACCAGATCGCGCGCTGGATCCCGGGGGCGTACACCTCGCTGGGCGCGGACGGCTTCGGTTTCGCCGACACGCGCGGCGCGGCGCGGCGCTTCTTCCACATCGACGCCCAGTCGGTGGTCCTGGCGACGCTCACCGAGCTGGCCCGTGCGGGGAAGATCGACCGCTCCGTGCTGAAGCAGGCGATCGACCGGTACCAGCTGCTGGACGTCACGGCGGCCGACCCGGGCGCGGCGGGCGGCGACGCGTAGCCCCACGGGGCGCGGGGTCACTCTTGCGAGGGGGCGCCGGGACACCTGTCCCGGCGCCCCTTACCCGTTCTTTACGATGCTGGGATGAAACAACCCTCCCGCCAGGCACGGTGGGAGCGCCGTACGCAGGTCCCGCTGCTGGTGCTCGCCGTGGCCTTCGCCGTCGCCTACGCCGTGCCGATCGTGGCCCCCGACGCGGGCGAGGGGGTGCACCGGGCCTGTACCCACGCGGAGTGGGTGGTGTGGGCGGCGTTCGCGGTGGACTACATGGTGCGGCTGGGCCTGGCGGCGGACCGGCGGGTGTTCGTGCGGACGCACTGGCTGGACCTGGCCGCGGTGGTGCTGCCGCTGGTGCAGCCGCTGCGGCTGCTGCGGCTGGTCGCGACGCTGATGCTGGTGGGCCGGCGGGCCCGGATGGCCCCGCAGGTGCGGCTGACGACGTACGTGGCCGGGGCCGTGGTGGGGCTGCTGATGTTCGGCTCGCTGGCGGTGCTGAGCGTGGAGCGGGACGCCCCCCAGGGGAACATCAAGAACCTGGGCGACGCGGTGTGGTGGTCCTTCACCACCATGACGACGGTCGGGTACGGGGACCACTCCCCCACCACGGGCCTCGGCCGGCTGGTGGCGGTGGGGCTGATGCTGTCCGGGATCGCCCTGCTCGGTGTGGTGACGGCGAACATCGCCGCCTGGTTCATCGCCCGTTTCGAGCGGGACGACCAGGTGGAGCGGCTGCAGCTGGCGGTCCTGCGCGAGCTGCAGGACGAGGTACGGGCGCTGCGGGACGAGGTCGCCCGGCTGGGCGGCGCCCCGGGCCCGATGCCCGCCCAGGCCGCCGCCGACGCTTCCCCCTCCCCCTCCCCCTCCCCTTCCTCAGCAGCCGCAGCCTCCGTCGCCGCCTCCGCCGACCCGGCGGGGGTTACGTCTCCCACACCTTGAACGCCCTGACCTGGTACGGCGACTGGGGCAGCAGGACCCCGTCGCCCGGATAGGTCTGGAACTCGCCGGTCTCGGCGCAGACGTCCGACTGGTACGTGGTCACCGGGCGCCCGGTCCGGTTGATGAGCGACTGGTAGTTCCCGGCGGGCAGCGCGGTGCAGCTGTTGATGGAGAGGGTGCTGAGGTCGTAGGTCTGCTTGGCGCCCTTGAAGTCCGGCTTGGCCCACAGGCACAGCTCGCCCGTGGCACAGGACGGCGCGCCCGCCGCGTGGGCGCCGGTGGCGGTGCCGGGGACGAAGGCGGTGGCGGCCAGGAGGGCGGCGGCGAGGGTGGTGGCGCGAGCGGTGGTCCACGTACGCATGGCGGAATCGTCTCCTTGTTGACGGCCGGGCCCCGGACGGTTTCCGAAGGCTCCGTGGCACCACGCTGACCTGCGGCGACGGTCGAGCGGAAGGGGCTGCGGACGGGTCCACCCTGATAGGCGACAGCCCCGCCGGAACCGTCCGGCGGGGCTGCGGGGGAAGCGGGGTTGACCCGGCGGTAACGGCCGGGCGGGTGGCTCAGATGTGGGCCGCGCCCGCTCCGGCGCCGGCGTTCGCCCCGCGCTTGGTGAAGCAGGCCACGATCGCGGCGAGGACCGCGACGACGCCCGCCACGGTGAAGGCGGTGCTCATGCCGGACACGAAGGTGTCGTGGGCGACCGAGGCGATGGCCCGGGCGACCGGCTCGGGGGCGCCGGGCGGCACCGGGGCGATGCCGACCTGGACCCCCTTCCCGGCGAGGTCGAGCTGCTCCGGGGTGAGCGGGGGCAGCTGCGCCCGCGTCCAGTTGTCCCCGAACGTGTCACTGACCTTGGCCGCCATGACCGCTCCGAGGACGGCGGTGCCGAGGCTTCCGCCGACCTGCATGGCGGCCTGCTGGAGCCCGCCGGCCACGCCCGAGAGCTCCAGCGGGGCGTTGCCGACGATGACCTCGGTGGCGCCGACCATGACGGGCGCGAGGCCGAGGCCGAGGAGCGCGAACCAGAGCGACATGGTGAGGGTGGCGGTGTCCGGGGTGAGCCGGGCCATCCCGAAGCAGGCGCCGGCGGTGGCGACCATGCCGGCGACGAGCGGGACGCGCGGGCCGACCTTGGTGATGGCGGCGCCGGCCAGCGGCGAGCCGATGATCATCATGCCGGTGAGCGGCAGCAGGTGCAGCCCGCTGTCGACGGGGCTCATGCCGTGCACGTTCTGCAGGTAGAAGGTGACGAAGAAGAGCCCGCCCATGAAGGCGAAGGCCATCAGGACCATCAGGACGGTACCCGCGGACAGCGGCAGCGAGCGGAACATCCCGAGCGGGATCAGCGGCTCGGAGACCTTGGACTCCCAGACGGCGAAGAGCACGAAGCAGAGGGCCGACCCGCCGAGGAACAGCAGGGTCCGGGTGTCGCCCCAGCCCCACTCGGCGGCCTTGATCAGGGCCCAGATCAGGGAGAACATCGCCACCGACAGCAGCACGATGCCGACGAGGTCGAAGGAGCGCGGGGCGTTCTCGGCCCGGTGGTCGAGCAGGATGACCAGGCCGAAGAGCAGGGCGACGACGCCGACGGGCACGTTGATGAAGAAGACGGACTGCCAGCTGACGTGCTCGACGAGCAGGCCCCCGACGATGGGCCCGGCGGCCGTCGAGGCGCCGATGACCATGCCCCAGATGCCGATGGCCATGTTGAGCTTCTCGGCGGGGAAGGTGGCGCGCAGCAGGCCGAGGGCCGCGGGCATCAGCAGGGCGCCGAAGACGCCCTGGGCGACGCGGAAGCCGATGACCAGGCCGACGCCGGTGGAGAGGCCGATCGCGGCCGAGGAGAGCGCGAAGCCCGCGATGCCTATGAGGAAGGTCTGGCGGTGTCCGAAGCGGTCGCCGAGCTTGCCGGCGGTGATCAGCGAGACCGCGAGGGCCAGCAGGTAGCCGTTGGTGATCCACTGCACCTCGGCGAGCGTGGCGCCGAGGTCCTTCTGGATGGCGGGGTTGGCGACGGCGACGATCGTGCCGTCGAGGGTGACCATCATGACCCCGACCGCCACGGCGAACAGGGTGAGCCACGGGTGGCCGCGCCATCCGGTGCGGCCGGGCGCGGGGTCCGATTCCTTGGCGAGGGTGATCTGACTCGTCATGCGGACAGGCTAGTGACAGTGACTGACACTTCACAAACGGCTCAACGGGACAGTCGCTGTCAGGTCGGTCACAGGTACCCTGACCGCTCACTCAGCGTCAGAAAGGACCCCTCGGTGATGACCGACCCGCGGCCGGCACCGGACGCCCCGGCGACCGGTCTGCGCGAACGCAAGAAGCGGCGCACCCGGGACGCACTGCTGCGCGCCGCCCTGCTCCTGTTCGTCTCCCAGGGCTACGACCGGACGACGGTGGACGAGATCACCGACGCCGTGGAGGTCTCCCAGCGCACGTTCTTCCGCTACTTCGCGAACAAGGAGGAGGTCGCCTTCGCCGTCCAGGACCTGGTCGAGTCGCACTTCGTCGCCGCGCTGCGGGCCCGCCCGGCCTCCGAGGGCCCCGTGGAGGCCATGCGCGGCGCCGTGCTCGCCGCCTGGGACACGGTCGAGGAGGCCATCTCCGAGGTGGTCCCCGTGGACCTCTACATGCGGGGATACCAACTGATCGAGTCCACTCCGGCCCTGCTCGCCGTGCACCTGCGGCGCTCCACCGAGCTGGAGGAGCGGATCGCCCGGCTGATCGCCGACCGCGAGGGGCTGGACCTCGACGCCGACCCGCGGCCCCGGGTGGCGGTGGCCGCCTTCTGCGGCGTGATGCGCGTCACCGGGCGGCTGTGGGGGCAGGGCGAGGACACCAGCGTCGAGGCGATCCGGCGGATGACCGAGGCCTATCTGGATCAGATCCGTCCGGCCCTGGCGGCCCACTGGCAGCGGCCTGCGGCGGCCTCCCGCACCGCCCCCGCCGGCTCCCCCACCGGGGTCTGAGGCACCGCCGCACCGGGGGTCCGGACCGCAACTCACCGTAACCGGACGGGTGGTGCGTCCCTCGGCCGGCCGTGAGACCTGTCACCCGGGGCACCGTCGGCTCCAGCCGTCTCCTACGCTGGCTCCAGTGAACCTGCCCGGCCGCCACGCCCCTCCCGCCGTCGAAGCCGACGACACCGCCGACGCCCTCGCGCGTCCGGCCGCTCTGCGCATGATGCTCGCGCTCGCCGTCGTCTTCCTCATGCTGGCGACCACCGGCTGGACCGCGGTGCACCCGCCCGAGGCGGGCACCGCGCCGCGGGCGGCCGCCCTCGCCGCATGGTCCGCGGCCCGGATCGACGGCCGGGCCGTACCGGCCGCCGACGCCCCGGTGCGGACGGTGGCCCGCTTCTTCGCCGACCTCGACACCGCCCAGCGCGCCCGCCTCGCCGACGGCTTCCCGCTCGTGGTCGGGAACCTCAACGGGGTCCCGGCCGAGACCCGCTACCGGGCCAACCACAACTCCCTCGTGCAGGCCGCACGGGTCGAGGAGGCCCGCGGCCGGGACGTGGCCCTGACCCCGGCCGACCGCTCGACCGCCGTGCGCCGGGCCCACCGTTTCGAATCGCTGGCCGAGCCCGGCCGGCAGATCTTCGTCTTCGACCCCACCGGGGGCGGCCTCGCCGCCGAGGTCTTCGGTGACCTGCGGGCCGCGCGCCGGGTCTCGGTGATCGTCCCCGGCGTCGACACCGACGCGGTCACCTTCGAGCGCTCCACGCGCCGCCTCACCGCCCCCGTCGGCATGGCCCAGTCCCTCTACGAGGCCGAGCGCGCGGCCCGGCCCGACGAGCAGAACGCCGTCATCGCCTGGGCGGGCTACACCGCGCCCACCGGGCTCGGCGTGGACGCGGCGACCGGCCGGCTCGCCGTCCAGGGCGCCGCGCGGCTGGAGGCGCTGACGGCGGCCCTGCCGGGGAACGCCGGCGTGGTCCTGTTCTGCCACAGCTACGGATCGGTGGTGTGCGGGGTGGCCGCGCACCGGCTGCCGGACCGGGTGACCGACCTGGTGGTGGCGGGAAGCCCCGGCATGCGGGCCGAGAACGCCGCCGATCTGCACACCTCCGCGCGGGTCTGGGCGATGCGCGACGAGGGCGACTGGATCGCCGACGTACCGCACCTGGAGGTCGGCGGGCTGGGCCACGGGGCCGACCCGGTCTCCCCGGACTTCGGCGCCCGGCTGCTGTCCTCGGCCGGGGCCAAGAGCCACACCGGCTATTTCGAGCCAGGGACGTCCTCCTTGGACAATTTCGCCAAGATCGGAACCGGCGCCTTCGGTTCCGTCGCATGTGCGAGCGGCTCCGACGACTGCCGACGAGGAATTTCCGGCTCGGAAGGGCACTGAGGGCGCCCTCCCCGCCCGGCGGCCGTAGCGAACGGAAAAATCGTCCCTGCCGACCGGGGGGACGCGCGGGGGCGCCTCCCTTTACGATGTGCCGCATGGGTGACGTACTGGCCGGAAATCATGCCGTCTGGGAGTTCGACTCGGACTCGGTGCTCATCCGCTTCGCACGGGGGATGCGAACTCCACGGCTCTGGAACGCGCTGGGTGAGCGCAGGATCCCCCTGGAAGCGTTGTCCGGGGTGAGCGTCGAGGTGTCCGCGGGCGGCCGGCGCGACGCGGTGGTGCTGCGCGCCGTACCGCGTCCGGGAGCCGATCCGCTGATGGAGGCTGCCGCCGGGCAGCTCAAGGAGGCCTGCGACCCGTACCGGCTCACGCTCCCCGCGGACCGGGCGGCCGAAGCCGAGGCCTTCGCCGAGGCCCTGCGCGGCCGGCTCGGGCCCGGGGCCGACGAGCCCGCCGACCGGTTCCTGGTCGAGGTCCCGCAGCCGCCCCTCCAGCTGAAGGCGTACGACGCCCGGGTGGGCTTCGACGGCTCGGCGGTCACCTTCCAGTGGTCGCGCACCGGCGCATCCAGCACCAAGTGGCGGTCCGGCGACCAGCGCTTCGCCCTGACCTCCCTGTCCGGCGTCGAGTGGGTCTCCCCGGAACGCCCCGGCGCCGGGCACCTGCGCCTGCTGCCCCGCGACCCCGCCCCCGGGGTCGGGGACCCCCGCGCCGACCACGACCTGGCCGCCGCCGTGTTCGGGGTCGGGTACGGGGCCGTGCACGAATCGCTGCCCTTCGCCGCCGCCGTCCTCGCGGCCCTGCGCGCCCGCACCCCCGTGGCCTCCCTGCCGCGGGCCCGCTCCGGCGAGGACGGCCGCCTCCAGCACCTGGGCGAGCTCTACGGGGCGGGCCTGCTGACCGACTCCGAGTACGCCGCCCTGCGCGACCGCCTCGCCGCGGACGCGTAACCGCGAGCGGCGGCCGGCGAAGGGCCGCGGCCCGGTCCTACTCCTCGCGCGCCGCCGAGCTGAAGGTCATGTCCGGGTAGCGGTCCCCCGCGACCCGGCCGGCGATCGGCTCCAGCAGGGCGAGCTCCGGCGCGGTCAGCGTGATCCGGGTCGCCGCGGTGTTCTCCGCGACCCGCTCCGGTTTGCGGGTGCCCGGGATCGGGACCACCGTCAGGCCGTGCACCGCCGCCCGCTGCTGCACCCAGGCCAGCGCGATCTGCGCCGGGGAGGCCCCGTGCGCGGCCGCGATCTCCCGGACCGGGTCCAGCAGCGCCGCGTTGGTCTTCGCGTTGTCCCCGGTGAAGCGGGGCTGGTGCTGCCGGTAGTCCCCGGCCGCCAGGTCTGCCGCCGCGTCCGCGAAGGCGCCCGTCAGGAAGCCCCGTCCGAGCGGGGAGTACGGCACGAAGGCCACGCCCAGTTCCGCCGCCGCGCCCACCGCGCTGCGCTCCACGTCCCGGCTGAACAGGGACCACTCCGACTGCAGCGCCGCGATCGGGTGCACCGCGTACGCCTCCCGCAGCTCGGCCCCCGTGACCTCGCTGAGCCCGAGGTGGCGCACCTTCCCCTCCCGCACCAGCTCGGCCATGGCGCCCACCGACTCGGCGAACGGCACGGCCGGGTCACGGCGGTGCATGTAGTAGAGGTCGATCACGTCCACCCCGAGCCGCCGCAGGCTGTCCTCGACGGCCCCGCGGATGTACGCGCGGTCGTTGCGGATGCCCCGGTACGCCGGGTCGTCGGTGCGGCGCTCCAGGGCGAACTTGGTGGCGAGGGTGATCTCGTCCCGGTGGGCGGCCACGAAGGGCGCCAGGAACTCCTCGTTCGCCCCGCTGCCGTAGGCGTCGGCCGTGTCGAAGAGGGTGACCCCGGCGGCCAGCGCCGCGTCCAGGGTCGCTCGGGCCGCCGCCTCGTCGGTGTCCCCGTAGAACTCGCTCATGCCCATGCAGCCGAGGCCCTGGATGCCGACGACCGGTCCGCCCTTGCCCAGTTCGGCCCGCTCGATGGTGGTGCGCTCCGTCATGACTGTGCCTTCCCCGTGGCCGCGTTCATCGTGTTCATCGCATACATCTCGATCTTGCAGTCCAGTACGCCCAGCGCGTCGGTCAGCTCCGCGAGGCGTGCCCGCACCTCCCGGCGCGTGTGCTCCAGCAGGGCGCGGCGCTCGTCGACGGTGTGCTCGCCCTCCCGGACGAGTTCGGCGTAGCGGACCATGTCCGCCACCGACATCCCGGTCGCGCGCAGCTTGCCCACGAAGGCCAGCCAGCCGAGGTCCTTGTCGGTGAACCGCCGCTGTCCCGAATGGGAGCGGTCCACGTGTGGCATCAGCCCGATGCGCTCGTACCAGCGCAGCGTGTGCTGGGTCAGCCCCGTCCGGGCCTCGACCTCGCTGATCGTGTACCGCGTCTGCGTCAGGCTCTGGCTCATGGCCTCAACGCTAAAACCCTGGAGTGCACTCCAAGCAAGTAGGCTCGGCCGCATGGAGAGCCTGGATCCCGTCAACACCCTGAACAGCCTGCGGGCCGTCGAGACCTGGCCGGTGCCGACCGCCGCGGCCGCCGTCGTCCGCGCCGACGGGAGCCTGGCCGGCTCCCACGGGCCGCTGGACCACCGTTTCCCGCTGGCCTCGGTCACCAAGCCGCTCGCCGCGTACGCCGCCCTCGTCGCGTACGAGGAAGGGGCGGTCGAGCTGGACGAACCGGCGGGCCCCGAGGGCTCGACGGTCCGTCACCTGCTCGCGCACACCAGCGGACTGGCCTTCGACGAGCACCGCGCGATGGCCCCGCCCGGGGAGCGGCGACTGTACTCGAACGCCGGTTTCGAGGTGCTGGGCGACCATCTGGCCAAGGCCACCGGGATCCCCTTCGCGGAGTACCTGCACCAGGCCGTCTTCGAGCCGCTGGGCATGACTTCGACCACCCTGGAGGGCTCGCCCGCCAAGGACGGCGTCTCCACCGTGTCCGACCTGGCGCGCTTCGCCGCCGAGCTCCAGGCGCCCCGCCTGCTGGACGTCCGCACGGTCGCCGAGGCCACCTCCGTGGTGCACCCGGGCCTCAAGGGCGTCCTGCCGGGCTTCGGGCACCAGTCCCCCAACGACTGGGGCCTCGGTCTGGAGATCCGCGACGGCAAGTCCCCGCACTGGACGGGCACCACGTCCTCCCCGCGCACCTTCGGCCACTTCGGCCAGTCCGGCACCTTCCTGTGGGTGGACCCGGACGCCCGCGCCGCCTGCGTGGCCCTGACCGACCGGGCCTTCGGCCCCTGGGCGGTGGAGGCGTGGACCCCCTTCACCGACGCGGTCCTCGCGGAGCTGCGCTCCGCCTAGGCGGGGAGCTCCCAGATCAGCAGCTCCCCCGGGGACCCGGCGGTGATCTCCAGGCCCTTCTCGCCGGTGATCCGCGCCGAGTCCCCGGGACCCAGCTCCGCGCCGTCGAGCCGCAGGTCCCCGCGCACCACGTGCAGGTAGACCCGTTCGGCGTCCGGTACGGGGACCCGCTCGCCCGCACCCGGCCGCCGCACGTGCAGCACCGCTCCGGCCGCCGGGAGCTCGTAGGGGGTGCCGTCCGCGAGGCCTCGTACGACCTCGTACGCGGGCTCCCCGCCCGCCGTCAGCGGCGCGAGCCACATCTGTACGAACCGCAGCGGGGCCGCGCCGTCGTTGCGCTCGACGTGCCGGGCACCGGCGCCGGCGCCCAGCCGCTGGACGTCGCCGGGGCGGACCACGCCGGTGTCGCCGGTGGTGCTGTCCCGGTGGGTGAGTTCGCCCTCCACCACCCAGGTGACGATCTCGGTGTGGCTGTGCGGGTGCTCGTCGAAGCCCGATCCGGGCGCGAGGCGTTCCTCGTTGCAGGCCAGCACCGGGCCGAAGCGGATGTTGTCCGGGTCGTAGAAGGACCCGAAGGAGAAGGCGTGGCGGGTGCCGATCCCGGCACCCGCGTCCCCTCCCTCGTACCGGTCCGCAGCACGGCGTACATCAATCATGGGGGCCACCGTAGCCCCCGTCCGGGGGCCCGCCGCGGACCCGCGTCCGCGCCGGGGCGCTGATAAGGCAGTCTTGTCCCGTGCCCCAACCCGAACGTGAGCAGTCCCCCGAGACCCGTCCCGCGCATCCGCCCCACCCCCACAGCGCGACGCTGCGCCGGCTGGAGAAGTCCTCCGGCCGGCTCGCCGCCAACGCCATCACTCGGATGGACGAGACCCTGCCGTGGTACCGGGCGATGCCGCCGGAGAACCGGTCGTGGATCGGCCTGGTGGCGCAGGCCGGCATCGCCGCGTTCACGGAGTGGTTCCGGCACCCGGAGACCCCGCAGGCCATCTCCACCGACGTCTTCGGGACGGCTCCGCGCGAGCTGACCCGGGCGATCACCCTGCGCCAGACCGTCGAGATGGTCCGTACGACGATCGAGGTCATGGAGGCCGCGATCGACGAGGTCGCGGCCCCGGGCGACGAGTCGATCCTGCGCGAGGCGCTGCTGGTGTACGCCCGCGAGATCGCCTTCGCGACCGCCCAGGTGTACGCCCAGGCGGCCGAGGCGCGGGGGGCGTGGGACGCCCGGCTGGAGTCCCTGGTCGTCAACGCCGTGCTGTCGGGCGAGGCCGACGAGGGCGCGCTGTCCCGGGCGGCGGCCCTTGGCTGGAATTCGCCGGAGCACGTGTGCGTGGTGCTGGGCACCGCGCCGGACGGGGACAGCGAGCTGACGGTCGAGGCGATCCGGCGCGCGGCGCGCCACCACAAGCTCCAGGTGCTCACCGGGGTGCTCGGCGACCGGCTCGTGGTGATCGCGGGCGGCAGCGACAACCCGATGCAGGTGGCGAAGTCCCTGATCGGCCCGTTCGCGGCCGGTCCCGTGGTGGCCGGTCCGGTGGTGCCCGACCTGCTGAACGCGACGAAGTCGGCGCAGGCGGCGGCGGCCGGCCTCAAGGCCTGCACCGCCTGGCAGGACGCGCCGCGCCCGGTGCTGGCAGACGATCTTCTGCCGGAGCGCGCGATCGCCTCCGATCCCTCGGCCAGGGAGCAGCTGGTGGAGGAGATCTACAGACCGCTGGAGGAGGCGGGCTCGGCGCTGCTGGAGACGCTGAGCGTCTACCTGGAGCAGGCGAGCAGCCTGGAGGGGGCCGCGCGGATGTTGTTCGTGCACCCCAACACGGTGCGCTACCGGCTCCGACGTGTGACCGACGTCACCGGATGGTCACCCTCCGACGTTCGTTCGGCGTTCACGCTGCGGATCGCCCTGATCCTCGGACGTCTGGCCGACGGAGATCCTCAGTCCTAGACTTTTGTCGGACATCAACAATTAGCCCGACGGTTCTTCGTCCCTGTCCCCACGGGCGGCGGGGACCGTCCACAAGAGAGAGTGTGAGGGTGCTCGTACTCGTCGCTCCCGGCCAAGGCGCTCAGACGCCCGGCTTCCTGACTCCCTGGCTCGAACTCCCCGGCGCCGCCGAACGCGTCGCCGGGTGGTCGGACGCCATCGGGCTCGACCTTGCCCACTACGGCACGAACGCCGACGCGGACGAGATCCGCGACACGGCCGTGGCCCAGCCGCTGCTGGTCGCGGCGGGCCTGCTGTCCGCTTCCGCCCTCGGTTCCCCCTCGGCCTTCGGCGCCGTCGCCGGGCACAGCGTCGGTGAGATCACCGCCGCCGCCTACGCCGGCGTACTGACCGAGGGCGAGGCGCTCTCCTTCGTCCGTACCCGCGGTCTGGGCATGGCCGATGCCGCCGCCGTCACCGAGACCGGCATGGCCGCGGTCCTGGGCGGCGACCAGGACGTGGTCGTCGCACACCTGGAGAAGCTGGGGCTGACCCCGGCCAACATCAACGGGGCGGGCCAGATCGTGGCCGCCGGCACCATGGAGCAGATCGCCGCTCTGGAGGCCGAGAAGCCCGAGGGTTCCATGAAGGTCGTCGCCCTCAAGGTCGCGGGCGCCTTCCACACGCACCACATGACGCCCGCGGTGGCCGCGCTGCAGAAGGCCACCGAGGCCCTCACGCCGGCCGACCCGACGGTGAAGTACGTCTCGAACCGGGACGGCCTCGTCGTCGACAAGGGCGCCGACGTCGTCGCCCGCCTGGTCGGCCAGGTCGCCAACCCGGTCCGCTGGGACCTGTGCATGGAGACGTTCGCCGAGCTGGGCGTCACCGGGATCATCGAGCTCTCTCCCGGCGGCACCCTGACGGGTCTGGCCAAGCGCGCGCTGAAGGGCGTTCCGAGCGTGGCCCTGAAGACCCCGGACGATCTCGACAAGGCCGCCGCGCTCATCGCAGCGCAGGCGGCCTGAGAGAAGGAGCCCACAAGCATGTCGAAGATCAAGCCGGCCAAGGGCTCCCCGTACGCCCGCATCCTCGGTGTGGGCGGCTACCGCCCGACCCGGGTGGTGCCCAACGAGGTCATCCTGGAGACGATCGACTCGTCCGACGAGTGGATCCGCTCCCGTTCCGGCATCGCGACCCGGCACTGGGCCTCGGACCAGGAGACGGTCGCCGCGATGTCCGTGGAGGCCTCCGGCAAGGCGCTCGCCGACGCCGGGATCTCCCCGGAGCAGATCGGTGCGGTGATCGTCTCCACGGTCTCGCACTTCAAGCAGACCCCCGCCGTCGCGACGGAGATCGCGCACCGGATCGGCGCGGGCAAGCCCGCGGCGTTCGACATCTCGGCGGGCTGTGCCGGTTTCGGCTACGGCCTGACGCTCGCCAAGGGCCTGGTGGTCGAGGGGTCGGCGCAGTACGTCCTCGTCATCGGTGTCGAGCGGCTGTCGGACCTGACCGACCTGGAGGACCGCGCGACGGCCTTCCTGTTCGGCGACGGTGCCGGCGCCGTGATCGTCGGCCCTTCGGACGAGCCCGCCATCGGCCCCACGGTCTGGGGTTCCGAGGGCGACAAGTCCGAGACGATCAAGCAGACCGTGCCGTGGGACGAGTACCTCGGCAAGGACGGCGGAGAGAAGTTTCCGGCCATCACGCAGGAGGGCCAGGCGGTCTTCCGCTGGGCCGTCTTCGAGATGGCCAAGGTGGCCCAGCAGGCGCTCGACGCGGCCGGGATCACCGCGGAGGACCTGGACGTCTTCATCCCGCACCAGGCGAACATGCGGATCATCGACTCGATGGTGAAGACTCTGAAGCTGCCGGAACACGTCACGGTCGCCCGTGACGTGGAAACCACCGGCAACACGTCGGCCGCCTCGATCCCGCTCGCCATGGAGCGGCTCCTGGCGACCGGAGCGGCGAAGAGCGGCGACACCGCGCTCGTCATCGGCTTCGGGGCGGGGCTCGTCTACGCCGCGACGGTCGTTACCCTCCCCTAGGGCCCGGGATCCACTTCCCGCCCTGATCAACCCACTCAGCTACAGAAGGAGCGCCACATGGCCGCCACGCAGGAAGAGATCCTCGAAGGTCTCGCGGAGATCGTCAACGAGATCGCCGGCATCCCGCAGGAGGACGTCCAGCTGGACAAGTCCTTCACCGACGACCTGGACGTCGACTCCCTGTCCATGGTCGAGGTCGTCGTCGCCGCCGAAGAGCGCTTCGAGGTGAAGATCCCGGACGAGGACGTCAAGAACCTCAAGACGGTCGGCGACGCCGCGGACTACATCCTGAAGCACCAGGCCTGAGCCTGACGAGCGTTTGTCGCCACCTGGCGGTGGCGCCGTGACAATTCAGCACCCCCTTAGACGTGGAGAAAGAATTCCTGTGAGCCCGACCAATCGCACCGTGGTCGTCACCGGTATCGGCGCAACCACTCCGCTGGGTGGCGACAGCGCTTCGACCTGGGAAGGTCTGCTCGCCGGCCGGTCCGGCGTTTCGCCCCTGGAGGGCGAGCGCTTCGCCGAACTGCCGGTTCAGATCGCCGCCCGGGCCGCCGTGGACCCGAGCGAGGTACTCCCCCGCCCGCTGGCCCGCAAGCTCGACCGCTCGGCGCAGTTCGCCGTCATCGCGGCCCGCGAGGCCTGGGCCGACGCGGGTTACACCGCCCCGGCCGGCGAGGACGAGTCCATCGTCCCCGAGCGTCTGGGCACCGTGATCGCCTCCGGCATCGGCGGCGTCACGACCCTGCTCGACCAGTACGACGTACTGAAGGAGAAGGGTGTGCGCCGGGTCTCCCCGCACACCGTCCCCATGCTCATGCCGAACGGCCCCTCGGCCAACGTCGGTCTCGAAGTCAACGCCCGCGCCGGTGTCCACACCCCGGTCAGCGCGTGCGCGTCGGGCGCCGAGGCCATCGGCTACGCCGTCGAGATGATCCGTACCGGCCGCGCCGACGTGGTCGTCGCCGGCGGTACCGAGGCGGCCATCCACCCGCTGCCGATCGCGGCGTTCGCCAACATGATGGCGATGTCCAAGAACAACGAGAACCCGACGCAGGCCTCCCGCCCGTACGACAAGGGCCGTGACGGCTTCGTCCTCGGCGAGGGCGCGGGCGTCGTGGTGCTGGAGTCGGCCGAGCACGCCGCCGCGCGCGGCGCCCGGGTCTACTGCGAGGTGCTGGGCCAGGGCCTGTCCGCGGACAGCCACCACATCGCGCAGCCGGAGCCGACGGGCCGCGGTGTCGCGGCCGCCGTGCAGAACCTGCTCGACAACACCGGCCTGGACCCGGCCGAGCTGGTCCACCTGAACGCGCACGCCACGTCGACCCCGCAGGGTGACACGGCCGAGCTGAAGGCCCTGCGCAAGGTCCTGGGCGACGACCTCGACCACATCGCGATCTCCGCGACCAAGTCGATGACCGGTCACCTGCTGGGCGGCGCGGGCGGTATCGAGACCGTCGCGACCGTGCTGGCGCTGTACCACCGCATCGCCCCGCCGACGATCAACGTCGACGAACTCGACGACGACATCGACGCGGACATCGTGCGCGGCGAGCCCCGCAAGCTGCCCGTCGACGGCCCGATCTCCGCGATCAACAACTCCTTCGGCTTCGGCGGCCACAACGTGACGCTGGCGTTCCGCAGCGTCCAGTAGCGACCGGCACCACGAGAAAGGCCCACCCGGACACCGGGTGGGCCTTTCTCGTGGCCTGGGCTCAGACGACCTGGTGGAGCCAGCGGACCGGGGCGCCCTCGCCCGCGTAGCGGAAGGGCTCCAGTTCGTCGTCCCAGGGTTTGCCGAGCAGTTTGGCGATCTCCGCCTCCAGGTCGGTCTCGCCGCGTGCCGACCGGGCGAGCGCGGCCCGCAGGCGGTCCTCGGGGATCAGGATGTCGCCGTGCATGCCGGTGACGGCGTGGAAGATGCCGAGCTCCGGGGTGGAGCTGTAGCGCTCGCCCTCGGCGGTCGGACAGGGTTCGGCGGTCACTTCGAAGCGGAGCAGGTGCCAGCCGCGCAGGGCGGAGGCGAGTTTCGAGGCGGTTCCCGCCTCGGCCTGCCAGGAGAACTCGGCTCTCCAGGTACCGGGGGAGGCGGGCTGCCTGATCCAGTCGAGGTTCACCCGCACCCCGAGCACGCCCGCAACAGCCCATTCCACGTGCGGGCAGAGCGCGCGCGGTGCGGAATGCACGTACAGAACTCCACGTGTCGTCACCGGGACCTCCAGTGTGGGACGAGGTCGGGAATAAACTCCAGAAAACGGACAGTATGTGACGTGATGTAATGTAACGGAAATTATTTGACATTGCGCTGCGGCACCTGCGGCCGAAACGCCACGGGAAAAAGCTACCGTGCGCCGGGGGTCATGGTGTGACGTACGGTCGCTCCGAGGCCCGTAAACGCGGAGCATTCACTCAGCAGGACGCCCCCGGAAGGACGCGGGGGCGACGAGGGAGGGACCAGTCGATGCGCACCACCGCTCCGCGCCGCAGCGTGCGCCGGACCGTCGCGGCGGCGGGCGTGGCGGTGGCCGTCATGGCCGCGACGGTCACCGGCTGTGACTCCGGGGGCGCGAAGCCGGCGGGCGAGCGGGGCGCGGGCGCGGCGGGGCCGCGCTGGAACACCGCACCCGCGTCGATCGCGGCCGTCGGGGACTCCATCACCCGCGGGTTCGACGCCTGTTCGGTGCTGGCCGACTGCCCGGAGGTCTCCTGGGCCACGGGCGACGACCCCGCGGTGCAGTCGCTCGCCGCCCGGCTGCTCGGTGCGGCCGCGGTACCCGCGCGCAGCTGGAACCTCGCGGTGACCGGAGCGCGGATGGCGGACCTGCCGGGGCAGCTCGCCTCGGCCGCGGAGCACAAGCCCGACCTGGTCACGGTGATGGTGGGCTCGAACGACGCCTGCCGGCCCACGGCTTCGTCGATGACCTCGGTGGCGGACTTCCGGGCCGGTTTCGAGCAGGCCCTGAGCGGGTTGCGGGCCGCCTCGCCGGCCTCCCAGGTCTACGTCTCCTCCGTGCCGGACCTCCAGCGGTTGTGGGAGCAGGGCAAGGACAGCCCGATGGTGCGGCAGATCTGGAAGCTGGGGATCTGTCAGTCCATGCTCGCCGAACCGCTGTCGGGGGCGGAGGGCGCGACGGCCCGCCGGGAGAAGGTGCGGGCGCGGGTGGTCGAGTACAACGAGGTGCTGCGCGAGGTCTGCGCGAAAGACCCGCTGTGCCGCTACGACGGCGGCGCGGTGTTCCAGTACCCCTTCTCCGCGGAACAGCTCAGCCGCTGGGACTGGTTCCATCCGGGCCGGGACGGACAGGCGCGGCTCGCGGAACTGGCCCACCGCCAGGTGACGGCGGCGCAGCCCCCGCGTTGACGCGGAAGGACCGGGGGCGGGTGTCAGGGCCCGCCCCCGGTCCGGTTCACCGACCGGATTCATGGTTGTTTTCCGGCCATTTCGACCCTACGGCGTGTCGCGCCGGTCGGAGCCCGCCGCGCACCGGGCGAGCGGGTGCGCCGGGCGGCCGTTCACAGGTCGAGCGTGACGGTCAGCCGCGTGTCGGCGTGCGAGTGGCTCGCGCGCACCTCGTACGCCCCGCCGATCCGCCGCCAGCCGCTCGTGGCCTCGTCCCAGATCTCGAAGGCGCGGGCGGGCAGCGGGATCTCCACCTCGACGCTCTCCCCGGGGCCCGCCCCGACCCCCGCGAAGGCGGCCAGCCAGCCGGCGGGGCGTTCCACGGCGTCGGCCACGGGCGCCAGGTAAATCTGGACCACCTCGCGGCCCGGCCGGCCGCCGGTGTTGGCCAGGCGGACCCGGACGCGGTCGGCGGTGGCCTCCAGGGACTCGTAGGCCCAGTCGGTGTAGCCGAGGCCGTGCCCGAAGGGGTAGGCGGGGGTCACGCCGTGCTTCTCGTACGCCCGGTAGCCGATGTCGAGTCCCTCGCGGTACTCCAGGCGCCCTTCGGTGGGGAGCACGTCGGTGACGGGCGCGTCGGCGAGGGTGGCGGGCCAGGTGGTGGGCAGGCGCCCGCCCGGCTCGGCGTGCCCGAGGAGGACGTCGGCCACCGCGGCCCCGCCCTCCTGCCCGGGGAACCAGGTCAGCAGGACCGCGGCGACGTCCTCGCGCCACGGGAGTTCCACCGGGGAACCGGCGTTGACGACGACCACGGTGTTCGGGTTGGCGGCGGCCACGGCCCGCACGAGGTCGTCCTGACGGCCCGGCAGGACGAGGTCCCGGCGGTCGAACCCCTCGGACTCCACGCGCTCGGTGGTGGCGACGACCACGACGGCGGTGTCGGCGGCCCGGGCGGCCGAGACGGCCTCGGCGATCAGCTCGTCGGCGTCGTGCCGGGGGGCGAGGTGGAGCAGGGAGAACATGACGGCCTTGAGCGGCATCGCGCTCAGGTCGGGGACCCGGTAGGTGAGCGAGACCTCGACGGGCTCCCCTTCGACGAGGGACAGGCGGGCGCGTTCGCTGGGGGCGCCGAAGAACGCCTCGAAGGGGTCCGCCTCGTCACCCGGCCCCTGGACCCCCTCCCACAGGACCCGTCCGCCGACGGCGAGGCCGAAGGCGCCCAGCCCCCGGGTGCCGAAGGCGTGCTCGCCGCTCTCGCGCGGCACGAAGGTGCCGGTGACCTCGATGCTCGCCATCGTCTCGTACGAGGCGTCGCCGGGCAGGTCGTCGCCGATCCACTGGACCTGGCCGCTGGGCAGAGCCCCCTCGCCCAGGACGGTCCCGGAGGCGTCGCGGCAGACGGCGCGCAGTGTGAAGCCCTGGTCGGCGGGGACGAGTTCCCCGCTCGGGTCGGCGCCGACGGTGTAGGTCAGCGCTCCGGCGGGGAGCGCGGCCGTGAGCCCGTCGAGCGGGGAGAGCACCCGCTCGGGGAAGACGGTGGCGGACCCGCCGCCGAGGACACGGGCGTCGCGGGCGGCGGCGCCGCTGAGGGCGACGGTGCGGCCCGCGTCCGCGTCGAGCGGCAGGGCTCCGGCTTCGTTGCGCACGAGGACGAACCCGCGCACGGCCAGCTCGCGGGCCAGGGCCTGCCCGTCGAGGGGGGCCGGCGGCTCGGCGACCACGGCGGGGGCGCCGTCCAGGAGGCCGACGCGGGCGGCGAGGCGCAGCACGTTGCGCACGGCCGCGTCGACGGCGGACTCGGGAACCTCCCCCGCCCGGACGGCGGCGGCGAGGGCGGGGCCGTAGACGGTCTGCGGGCCGGGCATGGCCACGTCCATTCCGCCGAGGATGTCCCCGGTGGTGGAGCGTGCGGCCGTCCAGTCCGAGACGTTGCAGCCGTCGAAGCCCCACTGGGCGCGCAGGACCTCGTTCACCAGGTACCGGTGCTCGGTCATGGTGGTGCCGTTGACCCGGTTGTAGGCGGTCATGATGCCCCAGGGGTGGGCGTTGGTCACGATCGCCTCGAAGGGCGCCAGGTACAGCTCGCGCAGCGGGCGCGGGGCGATGACGCAATCGACGGTGAAGCGTTCCGTCTCGGCGTCGTTGCCGACGAAGTGCTTGACGGTGGTGCCGACGCCGCCGTCCTGGACGCCGTTGACGTAGCCGCTGCCGATGGCGCCGGTCAGGCAGGGGTCCTCGGAGTAGCACTCGAAGTGGCGTCCGCCGAGCGGGGAGCGGTGCAGGTTGACGGTGGGGGCCAGCAGGACGTGGACGCCCTTGCGGCGGGCCTCCTGGGCGAGGAACCGGCCGGCCCGGCGGGCGAGGGAGGGGTCCCAGGCGGCGGCCAGCGCGGTCGGGGAGGGCAGGGCGACGGACGGGTCGTCCGCGGTCCAGCGCACGCCCCGCACGCCGACGGGCCCGTCGGACATGACCAGGGAGCGGAGCCCGATCTCGGGAACGGCGGGCAGGGACCACATGTCCTGGCCGGCCAGGAGGCGGGTCTTGGTGTCGAGATCCAGCTTGCCCAGCGCCGTTTCCACGGCGTCTTCGCGGATGCGGTCGCGGGCCTGATCGGCATCGGTCACGGCCGTGCCTCCTCGTGAGTGCGGTGTGGTGCCCCCATCGTGGACCTCCCACCTGTAGACTGGTAGGGGTTGTAATCTTTTCGTGATATCCCTATGTCGTACGGTCCTTCTTGCGGGTACGAACGGAAGGGGTGCCGGGCGATGGCCAGGGCGAAGAGCGAGGAGCGGCGCGGCGAGATCGTCCGCGCGGCGGTCGAGGTGATCGCGGAGCGCGGCTACCGGGGAGCCTCCCTGGGCTCCGTCGCCGAACGCGTGGGCCTCACCCAGCAGGGGCTGCTGCACTACTTCCCCACCAAGGAGGCCCTGCTCGTGGCCGTCCTGGAGGAGCGCGACCGCTGGGACACGGGCGGCGGCTCGCGCGCCGCCGCGGACACCTGGCGCCTGGACCTGCTGGCCTCGCTGGTGGAGTACAACGCCATGCGGCCCGGCATCGTGCAGACCTTCTCGGCGCTGCTCGGCGAGAGCGTCACCGACGGCCACCCGGCCCGGGAGTTCTTCACCGAGCGCTACGCCCAGGTGCGCGGGGAGATGACCGCCGTGCTGCGCGCCGAGTTCGGCGAGCGCCTCCCCTCGGGCCTCACCCCGGAACAGGCCGCTCCGCTGCTGACGGCGGTGATGGACGGCCTCCAGTACCAGTGGCTGCTCGCCCCGGAATCGGTGGACATGCCCGGTGCGTTCCGCTCCTTCCTCACCCTCCTGCGCGGCCCCGCCGTCTAGGCCGCACGGCCCGCCGGGCATCCTGTCCCCCGACACCGGCCGGGGGAACTGGGGGACACGCCGTGGGGTTGGAGAAGCGGGAGCAGGGGCCGGGGCCGGGGCAGGAGCCGGAGCCGGAGCCGGAGCGGGAACAGCGGGAGCCCGGGCGGGAACAGCGCCGGGAGGGCGCCGAGGAGGGGCCGCCGGAGAAGAAGGTGGCCTGGTCGGAGCTGTTCTTCGACCTGGTGCTGGTGTTCGCGGTGACCCAGGTCTCCGCACTGCTCCACCACGACCACGGCTGGGCCGGCACCGGCCGGGCCCTGATCGTCTTCGTGCCCGTCTACTGGGTGTGGGTCGGCAACACCGTCCACGCCAACACGCACGACGCGGACCGGCCGCTGAACCGGCTCGGTCTGTTCGCCGCCGGCCTGTGCGGCCTGATGATGGCCCTGGCCCTGCCCGGCGCCTTCGGGGACCGCGGAGCGCTCTTCGCCGGTGCCTACTTCTGCGCCCGCGTGGTCCTCGCCGCCCTGGCGCACGGCCGCTCCCGACGGCTGACCCCGACCCCGGTGACCCTGTCGGTGCTGATCAGCGGTCCGCTGCTGCTGGCCGGGGCCTTCCTCGACGGCGGGACCCGGACCTGGCTGTGGGCACTGGCCGCGGCCGTGGACCTGGCCGCGCCCCGGCTGACCCGCCGGGCCATGGTCCGGCTGGCCTTCGAGTCCGGGCACCTCGCCGAACGGTTCGGGCTGTTCGTGATGATCGCCCTGGGCGAGTCGATCGTGGCCGTCGGGGCGCCCGCGGCCACCTCCCCCGAGCTGGGCGCGGGTTCCCTGACCGCCGTCGCGGTGGCCTTCACCCTGGTCTGCGGACTGTGGTGGGTGTACTTCCACCTGGCCGCGAGCGCCGTCCGCCACGGCCTGGAGACCGCCGCCGTACGGGCGGACGTGGCCCGGCAGGTCCTCTCGTACGGGCACCTCTCGCTGATCGCCTCGGTCATCGCGGTGGCCGTCGGCATGGCCGAGGCGGTGGCCCGCCCCGGCGAACGGCTCCCGCTGGGCGTCGCCGCCCTGCTGTACGGGGGCTGCGCGCTCTTCCTGGCCACCTTCGGGTACACCCGCTGGCACCTGTTCCGCTCCTGGTCGCTGACCCGGCTGGGGGCCGCCGCGGTCGTCCTGGCCGTGCTCCCGGTGGCGGCCCTGCTGCCCTCGCTGGGGGCACTGGCGCTGCTGTCCCTCCTGGTGACGGCCCTCAACCTGACGGAACTGGCCCTCGTGCGCGCGAACGGCAGCCTCCCCGGCGGCCCGGCCCCCGAAGGGCAGCCCGCCCCGCCCGTTCGCGGACGGGCCGCGGAGCGGGCCTGACGGGCTTCCGGGATCCGGTGGACGGGCCGGCCCCGGAACCGGCCCCGGAACCGGCCCGACCGGCTGGCATCCTGAAGCACGTGAAGATCGCCGCCGCGCAGTTCTGCTGCGTCCCCGCCGACGTCCCCGCCAACGCCGCCGTGGCCGCCGGGCTGGCCGTGGCGGCCCGCGACGAGGGCGCCGGGCTGGTGGTCTTCCCGGAGCTCACGCTCACCGGGTACGAGCTGGAGGCGCTGGTCGGGGACCCGGGCCTGTGGCTGGACGGCCCCGACGACCCCCGCCTGGACGCGCTGCGGTCGGCGCGGATCGCCACCGCCGTCAACGTCGCCCTGCGCACCGGGGGGCCGCGGCCCGCCCTCGCGACCCTGGTGTACGACGCGGACGGCGCGCACGTGACGACGTACGCCAAACAGCACCTGTACCGTCACGAGCAGGGCGTCTTCGTCGCGGGCACGGCGGACGGGCGCTTCGAGCTCGGCGGGATCCGCTTCTCCCTCGGGATCTGCTTCGACAACCACTTCCCCCAACTGACCGGCCGCGCGGCCGCCGACGGCTGCCGGGTGCACCTGGCGAGCTCCCTGTACGGCACGGGCGGCGGGATCGCCGAGCGGGCCACCGTCCATCCGGGGATCGCGAGGGAGGCCGGTCTGTACACGGCCCTCGCCAACCACGTCGGCCGGGCGGGCCCCTGGACGGGCTGCGGCCGTTCGGCGGTGTGGGCCCCCGGCGGGGAACTGCTCGCCGAGGCCGACGGCCACACCCCGGGCGTGGTCACGGCCGAGGTCACGGCAGGGGTCACCGCCGGCTGATCCCGGCTCAGGCGGAGTCCGGGAGCAGGTGCTTGGCACCCCACTCGCCCAGCGACTCCAGCGCCGTGTTCAGGTCCTGGCCGAGGGGGGTCAGGGAGTACTCCACGCGCGGCGGGACCTCGTCGTAGACCTCGCGGTGGACGATGCCGTCCTCCTCCAGTTCGCGCAGCTGCGCGGCGAGCACCTTCTCCGACACCCCGGGGACCAGCCTGCGCAGCTCGCCGAAGCGGCGACGCGGGGCACGCTCCAACTCCCACAGGACGGAGACCTTCCACTTCCCGTCGATCACGGACATCGCCGCCGCGATTCCGCAGTGATCGGCCCCGGGCCTCCGCGCCACCGTCATCGCGCACCCCTCCCACCTGTTCGCTCACCTCGGGGTAACCACCCACCCCGAAGTGCGTACTTGAGCGCTCGGACGCCCGCCACCAGGCTAAACGGCATGACCGACACACACGTGACGAAGCGTCCGCTCACCCTTCTCGGACTCGGCGACATGGGCACCGCCCTGGCCCGCACCTGGCTCGCCGCCGGACACCCCCTGACCGTCTGGAACCGCACCGCCGCCAAAGCCGAGGCCCTGGCCCCCCACGGCGCCCGGGTCGCCGCGGACCCCGCCGGGGCCGTGGCCGCGAACGGCCTCGTCGTCCTCTGTCTGCTGGACGACGTGAGCATCGCGGCCGTCCTGGACGGGGTCGACCTGACCGGCAAGGACCTGGTCAACCTCACCACCGGCACCCCCGCCGAGGGCCGGGCCCGGGCCGCCTGGGCCCGGGAGCGCGGCGCCCGCTTCCTGGACGCCGGGATCATGGGCACCCCGACGATGATCGACACGCCCGGATCCGGCGCCTACGTCTTCTACAGCGGCTCCCGCGCCCTCTTCGAAGCCCACCAGGGGGTTCTGGAGGTCCCGGCCGGCGCCCGCTTCGTCGGCGAGGACCCCGGCCACGCGGCCCTGCACGACGTGGCGCTGCTCAGCGCGATGACGGGACTGTTCGCGGGGATCTCGCACGCCTACGCGCTGATCGAGGGCGAGGACATCGCGCCGACGGCCCTGTCCCCGCTGCTGTCCGAGTGGCTGGGCGCCATGGGCTTCTTCGTCGGGAACGCCGCCGAGCGGCTGACCTCGCGGGACTTCACCTCCGGGGTGGTGTCCAACCTGGCCATGCAGGTCGCGGCGAGCGGCACCCTCCTGCGCACCGCCGAGGGCCAGGGAGTCAGCACCGAGCTGATCTCCCCGTACCTGGACCTGATGCGGGAGCGGCTGGAGGCAGACCCGGCCCGTCATGGCGCGGAGGACACCGTCGGGGCGATCACCCTGCTGCGGCGCGGCGCCGCCTAGGGCGCGGCGCCGGCCGGGGGCGGCCCTACGGGTACGAGGGCGGAGGCGGCCCGAAACCGGGGGCCGGGGGCTGGGGGTGTGCGGGGGCCTGGGGGTATGCCTGGGGCTGGGGATACGCCTGGGCCTGGGGCTGGGGATATGCCTGCGGGTACGCCTGGGGCTGCGGGTATCCCGGGGCCTGCGGGTACGCCTGCGCCTGCGGGTATCCCGGGGCCTGCGCCGGAGCCGGGGCCCAGGCGGGCGCGGGGGCCTGCGCGGTGTGGGGCTCACCGTCGCGCTCGCCGGCCGGCTCCCCGTCCCGCTCCCCGTCCTCGCCGGTCAGCTCGCGCGCCATCAGGGTCGCCCCCGCCACGGCACCCGGCATCAGGAAGACCGCGACCAGCGGGATCAGGAACACCAGCACCAGCGGCACCCCGAAGCCGAGCGCCAGCGCACGCCGTCCGCGCAGCAGGGCCAGCTGCTCGTCGAGGTCGACGCGGCGCCGCTGGAGGGCGACGGAGGTGAGTTCCTGGGTGAGGAAGAACCCGGAGACCAGGAAGCCGATCACCGGGACGACGGTCTGGCCGACGACCGGGATGAGGCCGAGGGCGAACAGCAGGATCCCGTAGAGCAGCACGCGCACCAGCAGCCGCAGGCTGTCCCGGGCGGAGATCCACAGGTCCTCCCAGAACGAGCGCCCCGACTCGGGGACCTCGCCGCCCTCGGTGCGGTCGACCTGCTCCGAGAGGGACTCGTAGAAGGGCTGGCCGACGAGCAGGGTCACGGCGGTGAAGGTGATCACCGTGAGGAACAGCCCGAGGGAGATGACCAGCGCGGTCAGGAAGCCGCGGAAGAGGCCGAGCCAGGGCGAGGACCAGTCCGAGGCGAAGGGCGTGGCCCAGGCGGTGAAGTCGTCGGCGCCGTAGAAGAGCCCGGTCAGGGCCGCGGCGTAGAGCAGCAGCGAGACCAGGCCCGGCAGCAGGCCGAAGCCCAGCCATCGGCCGTTCCGGAACACCCATCTCTGTCCGGCCAGCAAGTACCGGAATCCCCCCGCAAGATCACGCATGGAGGCAGTTTAGACGGCGAAGGCCGCACCCCCGAGGGGGTGCGGCCCTCACTCGCGTTCCGTCAGGACGCGGACGCGGCGTGCGGTCAGGCGACGTTCAGCTCGACCGAGATGTTGCCGCGGGTCGCCTTGGAGTACGGGCAGATCTGGTGCGCCTTCTCGACCAGGTCCTTGGCGACGGCCGCGTCCACGGTCGGGATCGAGGCCGTGATCTTGACGATGATGCCGAAGCCCTCGTCGTTCTTGCCGATGCCGACCTCGGCGGTCACGGTGGAGCCGGCGACGTCGACGTTCTCGTTGCGGGCCGCGACGCTGAGGGCACCCTGGAAGCAGGCGCTGTAGCCGGCGGCGAACAGCTGCTCCGGGTTGGTGCCGGCGCCGCTGCCGCCGAGCTCCTTCGGCGGGTTCACGACGACGTCGAGCTGCCCGTCGTTGGTGGCGACGCGGCCGTCACGGCCGTTTTCGGCGGTGGCGACAGCGGTGTACGCGACGTCGGACTGCGTGATGGACATGAAGTGGATCCTCCAGATGAATCGCCGCGATGCGCGCCCACGATCGCGACGGTGTGGAGTGAGCCTAACCGGTGAAAGAAACGATCATCTTTCCGGTGTTCTCTCCGCGCAGCATTCCGAGGAAGGCCCCGGCCGCGTTCTCGACGCCCTCGACGACCGTCTCGTCGTAGCGCAGCTCGCCGGAGGCCAGCCATCCGGCCACGTCCTTGACGAACTGCTGCTGGAGCCCGTAGTGGTCGCCGACCAGGATGCCCTGGAGGCGCAGGCGCTTGCCGATGACGGCCATGAGGTTGCGCGGGCCGGGGGCGGGCTCGGTGTCGTTGTAGCCCGCGATGGCCCCGCACAGGGTGGCGCGGCCGTGCACGTTCAGGGCGGAGATGGCGGCTTCCAGGTGGTCCCCGCCGACGTTGTCGAAGTAGACGTCGATGCCCTCGGGCGCGGCGGCCCGCAGCTGCTCGGCGACGGGGCCGTTCTTGTAGTTGAAGGCGGCGTCGAAGCCGTACTTCTCCGTGAGCAGCGCCACCTTCTCGTCCGAGCCGGCGGAGCCGATCACCCGGGAGGCGCCCTTGATCTTGGCGAACTGGCCGACGAGGCTGCCGACGGCACCCGCCGCGCCCGAGACGAAGACGGCGTCGCCCTCCTTGAAGGAGGCCACCTCGAAGAGGCCGGCGTAGGCGGTCAGGCCCGGCATGCCGAGGACGCCGAGGTAGGCGGAGAGCGGGGCGAGGGAGGCGTCGACCTTGACGGCGTGCTGCGCGTCGAGGTCGGCGTACTCGCGCCAGCCCAGGCTGTGCAGGACGTGGTCGCCGACCGCGAAGCCCTCGGCGGCGGAGGCGACGACCTCGCCGACCGCACCGCCCTGCATCGGCTCGTCGAGCTGGAAGGGCGGGATGTAGGACTTGGCGTCGTTCATCCGGCCGCGCATGTAGGGGTCCACGGACATGTGGAGGTTGCGGACCAGGATCCGGCCGGGGGCGGGCTCGGCGGAGACGGGCGCCTCGCGCAGGGCGAAGTCCTCGGCGACCGGCCACCCCTGCGGACGGCGGACGAGGTGCCACTCGCGGCTGACGGCGGGGATCTGAGACATGCGGAACTCCTGGGGGAAGCTGTGCGGGACGAAGGAATACTTCACAACGTGAAACAACCATGCTCCTGGATATTTCATGTTGTCAAGTAAATGGGTACGCTGGATCCATGCCCAGTCGTCGCGCAGACCCAGTGACCGTCGAGGTCGTCGAGCTCATCGGCGATGTCGTGGCCCGCTACCACACGGAGTACGAGGACGCGGCCGCCAGCCACCAGCTCACCGGCGCCCAGGCCAGGGTGCTGACGCTGCTGTCCCTGGAGCCGCTCCCCATGCGCCGCATCGCACAGAAGCTGCGCTGCGAGCCCTCGAACGTGACCGGCATCGTCGACCGGCTGGAGACCCGCGGCCTGGTCGAACGCCGCCCGGACCCGGCCGACCGCCGGGTGAAGCTGGCCGCCCCCACCGCTGAGGGGCTCCAGACCGCGGAGCGGCTGCGCGAGTCGCTGGACTTCGCGCGCGAACCGCTCGCCGGGCTCTCCGTCGAGGAGCGCACGGCCCTGCGGGACCTGCTCAGGCGCATGCTGGCCTAGCGCACCCCGGCACGCGCGGGCACCGGCCCGCGCGACCCGCGGGCCGCGTCAGGGCAGGCCACGTCAGGGCAAGGCGCGTCAGGGCAGGACGCGTCAGGAGCAGCCGAAGAACCAGAACACGCAGGTCTTGGTCGGCTTCGGCGTGGGCGTCGGCGCGGGGGTCGTCGCGGACGGCTTCGGGGGCTTCCCGGGCGGCTTCGCCGTACCGGTGGCACCGGGCCCGGGCCTGCCCGACGTCGACGGCCGTACGGACGCCCCGTCGCCGGGAGCGCCCTGCGACGGCCCCGCCGTCCCGGTGGCGGAGGCGCTCACTCCCGCCGACGGCTGCGCGGACCCGCTCGGCCCGCCCCCGGCCCCGGCCGACTTCGCCGCCCCCGCGGCGGCCTTCGCCGAAGGCAGGGCCGACGGCGCGGCGGGCCCGCCCCCCAGGCTGGGCAGCGGCTCCGGATCCTTCGGACCGTCGTCCGTCAGCACCACCTCGGCGGCCCGGTCGACGCCCTCGTCACCCGTCACGATCCGGGCCACCGCCATCGAGCCCCCGGTCGCCAGCAGCAGCCCGAGGCCGACCGTCAGCACGGTCCGGCGGCGCCTGCGCTGGGTGACTGCCCTGCGGCGGGTACCCGCGCGCCCCTCGTTCGGCGTCGAGAGCACCACGAGGGAGTCGGCGAACACCTCCGCCAGGGCGGGTTGCGGGGCCGGCGGCACCGCGGGGCCGGGCGGCGGGGCGACCGTCAGGTACTCGGCCGGAGTTCCGCACCCGGCGCAGGCGAGCGCGCCGTTGAGGTGTCTGTGGCAGGCGGGGCAGTAGTTCATGGCGCCCGCAGGCTATGCCGCTCTCGGCAACAACGGCATTCCGGGAACGTAAGGATCCTGTGTGGAATCGTTGCCTCCATGACCGCGACCCCCGGCTCCTTCGGTCCCGCCGCCTTCCAGCTGGTGCTGCTGCGGCGGATGGCGGACTTCCAGCCGGACCTGGCCGAGGAGGCCCGGCTGCGCCTCGGCGCCACGCTCGCCGAACAGCGGGAGGCCAACCGGCGCTGGCAGGCGATGGTCCGCTCGCCGCGCTCCCGCGGGGCCCTGGCCCGCTACCGGTCGGTGCTGGGACCGCCGGAGTCCGCCGAGCGGCGCCGGATCGGGGACCTGGAGTGCGAGGCGCTGCTGTGGCCGGTGCGGCTCTGGCCGGGGCTGCGCTTCGAGGTGCTGGCCGCGCCGGACGGGGCGGTGTGGAACGAGTGGCTGGTCCGGGCCCCGGGCGCACCGGGGCCCGTCCTCACGGCGGCCGAGGACCTGCGGCCCTGGTCGGCGACGGTGGACGAGGTGGCGCGGGCCTTCCCCCCGGCGCGGCCGATGGAGGGCACCGCGCCGACCCGCTGGCGCCTGGCGTTCACCGCGTCCGGGCGGCCGCTGGTCGCGGAGTTCACGTACGGCCTGCTCCAGCGGGTGCAGCCCGGGGACGCGGCACGCCCCGAAGGACCGGCCGCCTGACCGGACCCGGCCGGCCGGCCGCGGGGCCGCGGGGCCGCGGGGTCGCAGGGCCTAGGAGGCGAGGAAGGCCCGGACACCGGCCGAGGTGGCCTCGTCGCCGAGCAGGTCGTTGTGCTTCAGGCAGCCGACCGGCGTGTTGAGGGCCCCGGCGAGCGGGACGCTGTCGTCCGGGTTGACCACCTCGTCGCACGCCGACCAGAACGTCGCGTACTTCACCGCGCCCGGGGTCTCGTCCCCCGAGGCCAGGTTCTTCACCACGTACGACCCGGGGGTCATGTCCCGGCACGCCTGGTCCCACAGGGCGCACGCCCAGGCGGTGGAGGTGCCGTGGTTGGGGCCGGCCAGGGAGACCCAGTGGTCCACGGCCGCGGCTCCGCCCCCGAACCTGACGTACCAGCGGCTGACGAGCGACCCGAAGGAGTGGCCGACGATGTCCACCCGGGCCGCGCCCGTCTGCCGGCGGACCTGGTCGACGTAGGCGGCGAGCCGTCCGGAGAGCACCTCGTTGACCGACTGATGGGTGTCGTAACCCCAGGAGAAGAGCTCCGAGTCCGCGTACCCGTCGGCGCGCAGGTCCTCGCGCAGGGCGCCCCAGACGCCAGGGTCGGCGTTGTAGCCGTGGACGAAGACCACCGGAACGCGCGGCGCGGCCCGGACGGCCGGGGCGTCCTGCGCGTGGGCCGGGACGGGCGCGAGGAGGGCGAGGCAGAGGGCCGGGAGGGCCAGGATCGCCTGGCGGGTCGTCAGCATCGGGTCCCCTTTACCTTGTTACGCGCCGGTAGCGCGGGCGGTGCGCGCATGGTGGTGCCTGTCGGTACAGAAATCCACCCCAGTGCAGCACCCCGGGACGCATGCGCCCCACCCCACCCGGAGCATTTCAACGGGCGGGTTGACCCATTTACCCGAGAAGATATGAATTGCGACCGGCAACCGCCGGTCTTCTTGCGTCAGCGCACTCGGGAGGATCTGCCGTGACCGTCAGTCTTGAGCAGTTGCGCCGCTGCCACGTCGCCGTCGACCTGGGGGCCGCCAGGACCCGCGTCTACGTCAAGGGAGCCGGACTGGTCGTCGACGAGCCCAGCGTCGCCGCGGTGAACACGCGGACCGGCGCGCTCATCGCCGTCGGCTCCTTCGCCGAGCGGATGACGGGCCGCACGCCCGACTACATCCGGGTCGTACGGCCCGTCTCCGGCGGCACCGTGGTCGACATCGAGATGGCCCAGCGGATGCTGCGTCACCTCCTCGGCGAGAAGCTGCGGCGCGCCCTGCGCCGCAAGCCGCGGCTGCGGGCAGCCGCCTGCACCCCGCACGACGCCGACCCGCTCGCCCAGCGGGCGACCGTCGAGACCCTCGTCGGGCTCGGCGCCCGCCGCGTCGAACTGGTCGACACCCTGATCGCGGCGGCCGTCGGCTGCGGCCTGCCCGTGGAGCAGCCGACCGCGACGATGATCATGGTGTGCGGGGCGGCGGCCACCCAGGTGGCGGTCCTCTCCCTCGGCTCGATCGTCACCGCCGAGCGGATCCCCGTCGGCGGCGAGGCCATCGACCACGCCGTGGTCCAGCACCTGCGGCACGCGCACGAGCTGATGCTGCCGAGCCAGGCGGTGCGCCCCCTGCAACTGGCCCTGCACGGCAACGGCATCACCGCCGAGGGCCCGGCCTCCACCCTCATCCACGGCCGCGACGTGGCCACGGGACTCGCCCGCTCCGTCCACGTGGACACCGCGGCCGTCCGGGACGCCATCCACACCCCCCTGACCGCCGTCCTGGACGGCATCGGCAAGATCCTCCGGGAGTGCCCGCCCGACCTGGTCGCGGACCTGACGGACCGGGGGATCATGATGGTGGGAGGCAGCGCCCTGCTGCCGGGCCTGGACCAGATGCTGCGGGACGCGACCGGAATGCCCGTGGCCATCGCGGAACGGCCCGACGTGTGCGCCGTGATGGGTCTCGGCGCGATCCTCGAAGGAAAGATCGCCCCCATGGTCCTCAACCCGCTGTCCGAATGACGCCGGACCCACAGAATCCGCAACCCCGGCCGGCCGCGGCACCGGAAGAGCCGTCCAGCCTTCCCGTGCTCCTGGAGGCGGTCCTCAACGTCGGCTCCGAGCTGGAGCTGCGGACCACCCTCCAGCACATCGTGGAGTCCGCCGCCGAACTGTGCGGGGCGCGGTACGGCGCGCTCGGGGTCGTCGACCCCGAGCGCGCCCGGCTGACCCGGCTGTTCACCGCCGGGATGAGCGAGGCCGAACGGGCCGCCGTCGCCCGCCTGCCCGACGGACGCTCGGGCGTGCTCGGTGCGCTCGTCGACGACCCGCGGCCGCTGATGCTGGACGACCTGACCAAGGACCCCCGCTCGGTGGGCTTCCCGCCCGGCCACCCGCCCATGCGCAGCTTCCTCGGCGTGCCCATCCGGGTGCACACCGAGGTGTTCGGCAACCTCTACCTCACCGAGAAGGCCGGCGGCGGCCCCTTCACCGAGGAGGACCTCGCGCTGGTCCGGGTCCTGGCCTCGCAGGCGGGCATAGCGATCGGCAACGCCCGCCTCTACGAGACCGCCCGCCGCCGGGAGCGCTGGATCGAGGGCGCCGCGGCCGTGACCACCACCCTGCTGGCGGGGCGTCCGGCGGCCGACGCCCTGATGTGCGTGGCCGAGCGCGCCCGGCTCCTCGCGGACGCCGCGGCCGGGGTGGTGCTCCAGCCGACCCCGGAGGGCGGCATGGAGATCGTCGCCGCCTCCACGCACGGGGACCCCGGCGACCTGGTCGGCACGGCCATCGCCCCCGGATCGGCGGTGCTGGAGCAGCTCCTGGGCGGGGAGCCGGTCTTCATCGAGGACTCCGCGACCGATCCCCGGATGACCACCCACGTACGGGAACGCTTCGGCCCCAGCATGATGCTGCCGCTCCAGAGCGGCGGCCAGCTGATCGGCACCCTCGCCCTGCCGCGGGCCAGGGGCGGGCCCGCGTACGACGCGGTGGACCGGCTGCTGGCCTCGCAGTTCGCCTCGCAGGCGGCACTGGCCCTGGTCCTGGCCGACGCCCAGCACGACCGCGAACAGCTCGCGGTGTACGAGGACCGGGACCGGATCGCCCGCGACCTCCACGACCTGGTGGTCCAGCGGCTGTTCGCCACGGAGATGATGCTGGAGAGCACCCGGCGGCGCTCCTCGAACGCCCCGTCGGGGGACACGGTCGGGGAGGAACTGAGCCGGGCCGTGGACGAACTGGACTCCACCATCCAGGAGGTCCGCACGGCCATCTTCGCCCTCCAGCAGCCCCCGAGCGACGCCCCCGCGACCTTCCGGGGCCGGGTCCTGCGCGAGACCGGCGGGGCGGCGGTGCCCCTGGGCTTCCAGCCGTCGGTGCACTTCACGGGGGCGGTGGACGCACTGGTCCCGGATCCGGTGGCGGGCGACCTGCTCTCCGCCCTGCGCGGCGCCCTGGCCGCGGCCCACCGGCGCTCGGGGGTCACCTCCATCCAGGTCCGGGTGGACGCGACCCGGACCCGGGTCCGCCTGACGGTCACGGACGACGGCCGTACCGAGGCGGGGGCCCGGGGGACGACGCTGCGGTGGGAGTCCGCGCTCTAGTAGTGCTTTGTTAGCCGGTCTTGTCACCTTGGGTGTTCGGTAGTTCGCTGGCGGTATGAGGGCTGGGGAGCTTGCGATGGTGCGGGGCCGGTTGGAGGAGTTCTCTTCCGAGGTGTTCGTGCCATTGGTACGGCGGGACTGGCTGGAGAAGGGCCGGCTCTATCTGCGGGGCCTGTTGCTGGACGGCCGACGTAAGTCGATGCAGCCGATGGCTGAACGCCTGGGTGTCGATCACCAGCGGCTGCAGCAGTTCATGACGTCCTCGACCTGGTCGGTCGATCAGGTGCGGGCCCGGCTGGCGTGGCGGGCCGTGCGGGTGGTCCGCCCGCAGGTGTGGGTGGTGGACGATACCGGCTTCCCCAAGGACGGCACCGCCTCACCCGGGGTGGCCCGGCAGTACTCGGGCACCCTGGGCAAGGTCGGCAACTGCCAGATCGGAGTCAGTGTCCACGCCGCCACGGACACGGCGTCGTGCCCGCTGTCCTGGCGGTTGTTCCTGCCGCAGTCGTGGGACGGACCCGAAGCGGAGGCACGCCGGACCGCCTGCCGGATCCCCGAGAGCGAGCACCACCGCCCGAAGTGGCAGCTGGCGCTGGACATGCTGGACGAGCTGTCCGGGATCGGCCTGCGGCCCGCCGTGCTGGTCGCGGACACCGGCTACGGCGCGAACGCCGACTTCCGCCACGGCCTGGAAGACCGCCGCCTGGCCTATGTCTTGCAGGTCAAGGCCGAGATGACCGCGCATGGCGAGGAAGCGGTGCCGCATCAGCCCACCTACTCGGGGCTCGGCCCCAGGCCTCTGCCCCGCTACCGCACCCGGCCGCTCTCCTTACGCGAGCACGTGCTGGCCGCCGGACGCCGCCAGGGCCGGGCCGTGGCCTGGCGCAAGGGCTCGAAAGCGGCGATGAGCTCGCACTTCGTACTGCTGCGGGTCCGCCTCGCGGGGCGGCGGCCCAAGCCTGCCGAGGACGGCACGATCCCGCTGGTCTGGCTGATCGCGCAGTGGCCCGAGGGTGAGGCCGAGCCGGTGAAGTACTGGATCTCGAACCTGCCCGCGGACATCCCCGCGAAGGACCTGGTCCGGCTCGCGAAGTCTCGCTGGCGGATCGAGCACGACTACCGCGAACTGAAAACCTGCCTCGGGCTGGACCACTTCGAGGGCCGCTCTTTCAACGGCTGGCACAGGCACGTCACCCTCGTCACCGCCGCCCACCTGTTCCTGACCGAGCAGCGGACCTGCCCAAAAGCCCCTGCCAGGGCCTGACCCTCTACCAGGCCCTGGACCTCCTCCAACACCTGCTGGCCACCTTGACCGGAACCTGCCCCACCTGCCGGCAAACCGTCCCATGGCAGCCCTACGACACCACCTAACAAAGCCCTACTAGTACCCGTCGCCGGGGCGGCGGCCGGCCCGCAGCGCCCAGCGGCGCCGGCGGCCGGCGGCGTCCTCCACCGGGCCGCCCCGCAGCTGGCGCCAGTGCGTGCGGTACAGCACGAAGTAGAGGGCCACCACCAGCGCGCACACCTGCATGCCGAGGCCGAGCGTCAGGAAGGACCGCTCGCTCGTCACCAGCGTGCTCAGGTAGCCGAAGTTCATGCCGAAGAAGCCGGTCAGGAACGACAGCGGCAGGAAGATCACCGAGACGATGGCGAGTCGGTTGATCACGAGGTTCTGCCGGTCGGCGACGAGCGAGGCGTAGCTGTCGGCGGCCCGCCGGGTCTCCTCCCGCAGGGCCTCGATCTCCAGCACCACCAGCTGCACCGTGCTCTCGTGCTGGCGGTTCAACGCCAGCCGCTCCTCCGGGATGTCGTGGTAGGCCATCCTGCGGCGCGTGAGGAACTCCTGGGCGACCGCGGCGTAGGGGAGGAAGGCCCGGTGCAGCCGGGCCGAGCGGCGCCGCAGGTCGGCCAGGCGCTGGACGTCCCTCGGCTCCCAGTGCTCGAACATCGCCTCCTCCACGTCCTCGACCTCCAGCAGCGCTTCGGAAGCGGCCCGGCGGAAGCCCTCCAGCGCACCGTGCAGGAGGAGGAACGCCGTGGTCACAAGGTCGGAGGGCGGGGTCTTCGGCAGCTGCTCGACGAAGTCCTCGATCAGCCCGACGCGACCGTGGTGGACCGTGACGAGGAAGGTCTCGCTCGCGAGCAGGTGGATGCGGGTGACGCGGCCGTCGTCGACCACCGGCACGACGCACCCGGTGGTGCCCTCGTCGTACGTGGCCCGCACGGGTTCGCGGGCCCTGCCGAACCATCCCCAGACCTCGTCGTCCAGCCCGAGCCCGAGGGCGAGCGGCTGCCCGCCGGACGAGGGCTCCTCGCCCAGGTCGATGTCGACGATCACGAAGTCGGAGCCCGCGAGGCGCTCCCGGGCCCGGGACAGGTCCGTGCGCGTGACGACGCCCTCCGGCATCGACACCACCGATACGATCATCGCCCCTCACCGAGGATGACAGTGCGCCGCCGGACAGACGGGTACGCCCCGGCTCCCCGCTTGATGTCCCCCCGCTCCGGTCACGGGCGCGGGACGCCCGCCCCGAACGTCCGACCTCCACCGGCACGCTACCGTCCGCCCCGGGCGGGGCCGCGGTCCTGGCCGCCGGGTCGCGGACATCCGGGCGACATCACCCGGCCGGGTGCCTCGTGGCGGCCCGCAGCGCGATCCGGGTACTGGACTGCGCCACCCCGGCCTCCCGCTTGAGCCGGCGCAGCAGCGCGTCGAGCGCGGCGGGGTCCGCGGCCCGCGCCCGCACGAGGTAGTCGTACTCCCCCGTCACGTGCACCACCTCGGTGATCCCCGCGAGGGTGGCGACCCGCTGCTCGAACTCCTCGTTGGTCGTGTCCTGCCGCAGGACGAGGTCGATGAAGACCACGAGCCCGCCCCGGGTGTCGGCGGCCGGATCCACGATGACGGTGAACCCGCGGATCACCCCGTCCCGCCGCATCCGGCGCACCCGGTCGGCGGTGGCGTTGGCACTGAGCCCGACGCGGACGCCGAGGTCGCGGTACGAGATCCGCGCATCCTGCTGCAGGATGCCGAGGATTTCCCTGTCGAGGCGGTCCATACCGCGATTCTCGCAGCCGGAGCCGATAAGGGCCGTCCACCGCGCGCCCCCGCACCCCACCCTCCCCTCCATGAGCGAACTCTTCTCCCCCGCCCTGTCGGGCGCGGTCGCGGGCCTGGGCGTGGCGATGCCGATGGGCGCGATGAGCGTGCTGCTGCTCCAGGAGGCGATGCGCCACCGCCGCACGGCGGTGGCCGCGGCGGCGGGCATCGCGGCGGTCGACCTGGGCTATGCGGCCCTGGCCACCGCGGTGGGACCGTGGGTGGCCTCCCGGGTCTCCCCCGTCGAGGCCTGGATCCGCCTCGCCGCGGCCGCGGTCCTCCTGTCCATCGCCGTCCACGCCCTCCTCCGTTCCGCCCGCCCCGCCCCCGCCACCCCTTCGGCCCCGCCGCCGCACGAGGCCCGGGACCCGGGGGGCGGGAACGGCGCCGGAACCGGGGTCGGGAGCGGGGTCGGGAGCGGGGTCGGGAGCGGGGTCGGGACTGGGACCGGGAACGGCGCCGGGCTCGTCAGGGCGTTCGGCCGGTACGTCGGCCTCACCGCCGTGAACCCCACCACCGCCCTCTACTTCGCCGCCCTCACCACCGCCCAGGCCTCCGCCCTCACCACCCCCGCCGCCGCCACCGCCTTCCTCGTCGGAGTCGCCGCCGCCTCCCTCCTGTGGCAGCAGACGCTCGTCGCCCTCGGCGCCTTCGCCGGCCGCAAGATCTCCCCCGCCGCCCGCGCCTGGACCTTCCGCCTCGGATACGGCCTCGTCGCGGCCTACGCCCTGAAGATCGCCTTCCCCCTGCCGGACCTGACATGACCCCATAGGGTGAATCCGTGACGACGACCCGCCTCTCCGCCCGCGCGGCCATCGCCGCCCTCGCCGACCCCGGCAGCTTCACCGAACTCCCGGCGCCCCAGAGGGAGTCCGCCGACGACGGCCCCCTCGGCTGGACCGGCTACGACGCCTCGCGCGCCCGCGCCACGGCCCGTACCGGCGAGCGGGAGTCCGTCGTCACCGGCACCGCCCGCGTCGGGGGCCGCGAAGCCGCCCTGATCGCCTTCGAGTTCGGCTTCCTCGGCGGGTCGCTCGGCGAACGCACCGGGGACCTCCTCGAAGCCGCCTACGCCCATGCCCGCGCGCACCGCCTGCCCCTGGTGTCCCTGATCGCGACCGGCGGCTCCCGCATGCAGGAGGGCATGCTCGCGCTGACGCAGCTCCAGCGCGTGGCCCGGCAGTGCGTGCTGACCCGCGCCGCCGGCCTCCCGCAGATCGCGGTGCTGCGCGACCCCACCACCGGCGGCGGCTGGGCCACCCTCGGTGCGGGGGCCGACGTGGTGCTCGCGCTGCCGGGGGCCCAGGTCGGCTTCGCCGGATCCCGGGTGCGGCCAGCGGACGCCGATCCGGCGGCCTACACCGCCGAGGGGCAGTACGCCGCCGGACACGTGGACGCCGTCGTGCCGCCCGGGGAGCTCCCGGCCGTCCTCGGGGACTGGCTGCGCGTACTGGCCGCACCCCGGGCCACCGTGCCCGTCGAACCCCCGGCCGCGCTGGCCGGCGTAGCGCCCCCGGAGACCGGCTGGGACGCCGTCCGGCAGGCCCGGCACCCGGACCGCCCGCGCGCGCAGGCCTACCTGGAGGCGTACTTCGAGCTGCGCCTGCCCCTGCGCGGGGACCGCTCCGGCGGCGCCGATCCCGGCATGCTGTGCGGGATCGGGCTGCGCGGGGGCCGGGCCGTGGCGTACGCGGCCCAGTGCGGCACCGCCACCCGCCCGGCGGGCTACCGTACGGCGGCCCGCGTGATCCGCCTCGCGGACCGGCTGGGGATCCCGGTGCTCACCCTGGTGGACACCCCGGGAGCGGCCAACGACGCCGCCGCCGAGCACGCGGGCGCCGGCCCGGCCATCGCCGACGCCTTCGCGGCGCTCGCGGCGGCGACGGTCCCGGTGACCACCCTGCTCATCGGCGAGGGAGGCTCGGGCGGGGCGCTGGCCCTGGCCGCCCCGGGGAACACCTGGGTCACCCCCGACAGCTACTTCTCCGTCATCGCCCCGGAGCTGGCGGCGGCCATCCTCAAGCGCCCTTCCGCCGAGGCCCCCGCGACGGCGGACCAGCTCCGCATCCGCCCCCAGGACCTGGTCGCCCTGGGGGTGGCGCGGGGCGTGGTGGCCCCGGCGGCCGGCGCCTAGAAGCGGCCGCGGACGAACCCCGGCCCTGCCGCGGGCTCAGGCCTGCGGGGAGCGGGCGTCGTAGCGGGCGAAGGCGCGCCAGCGCGCGGCGAGCAGGCCCAGCACCAGCACGCAGCCCAGGCCCCCGCCGGTGATGGCGACGGCCGGAGAGGTCAGGTCGGCGACGGTTCCGGCGAGGAAGTCCCCGAGCCGGGGCCCGCCCGCGACGACCACGATGAACACGCCCTGGAGCCGGCCCCGCATCCCGTCGGGGGTCGCGGTCTGCATCATCGTGGAGCGGAACACCATCGAGATCGTGTCGGCGCATCCGGCCAGCGCCAGGAACAGCAGCCCGAGCCACAGGTTGCGGGTCAGCCCGAAGACGGCGATGGCCAGCCCCCACCCGGCGACGGAGAGCAGGATCGCCAGCCCGTGCCGCCGGATCCGCCCCTGCCAGCCGGAGAACAGCCCGCCCAGCAGCGCCCCCACGGCGGGCGCGGCGACCAGCAGGCCGACCGTCTTGGCGTCACCGCCGTACCAGAGCACGGCGATGGCCGGGAACAGCGCCTTCGGCTGGGCCAGCACCATGGCGGCCAGGTCGGAGAAGAAGGTCATCCGGATGTTCGGCCGGGTCCCGAGGAAGCGCAGCCCGTCCAGGACCGAGGCCCGCCCCCGACGCCCCTCCGGCAGCATCGACGGCAGCCGCCACATGGCGTAGAGGGCGGCGACGAAGGTCACCGCGTCGATCAGGTACGCCGCCTGGTAGCCCCACCAGCCGACGATCAGCCCGCCCAGCACCGGGCCCGCCATGGTCCCGGTCGTCATGGTGACGGAGTTCAGCGCGTTGGCGGCGGGCAGCTGCTCCGGGGGCAGCAGCTTCGGGATCATGGCGGACCGGGCGGGCCCGTTCAGTGCTCCGCAGACCGCCTGGAGCGCGACGACGGTGTACAGCAGCCAGACCCGGTGGTAGTCGAGCAGCGCGGCGGCGGCCAGCCCGATCGACAGGACGGTGAGCCCCGAGGCGCTGTAGAGGCCGAGCTTGCGCCGGTCCACGGTGTCGGCGATGGCCCCGCCGTAGAGGCCGAAGGCGACGAGCGGGACGAGCGAGAAGAGGCCGACCAGACCGACCGAGAAGCTGGACCCGGTGATCTCGTAGACCTGGAGCGAGATGGCCAGGGCGGTCATCGCCTGACCCATCCAGGAAATGGTGCCGCCGACCCACAGCCGCCGGTAGTGGGCGGAGCTGCGCAGCGGGGTCAGGTCGGCGAATATGCGCCGCCGGGGGCGGGGCGGGGAGGCGGTACCGGTCACAACGGATGATAACCACCGCCCCGTCGGGCGGCCCTGGAGCGCGGGTGGTCCTTCACACACCCGCAACGTCCTCCCCACCCGGACCCGCGGCCCCACAACGGGGTGGAGCTTGCCGCTAACCCGCCACTATCACCCGACATTTGACC
The DNA here is from genome assembly GCF_041435355.1 of Streptomyces sp. NBC_01276. Classification (GTDB taxonomy): domain Bacteria; phylum Actinomycetota; class Actinomycetes; order Streptomycetales; family Streptomycetaceae; genus Streptomyces. The sequence continues at coordinate 5,243,920 of NZ_CP108442.1, read as the reverse complement.
GAATCGACGTAGCCGTCCGGCCTCCCGTTCGGCTCATGATGAAAGACTCGTATGTCCAGGGAGGCGTAGTGATCGAACCTGGCAACAGCACCACGAGCACCAGTGACACCGGCCGCTCCGGCCGTACCGGCGCCCCCGGCGCCCCGGGCTCCGCCGGCAGAAGCACGCGCGTCGCGAGCGGTGTCACCACCCCCCTCACCGTGGGGGTCGAGGAGGAGTTCCTGCTCGTCGACGCCCACACCCTGCGGGTGGTCCCCGCCGCCCCGCTCGTCCTCACCACCGCCGCCGGACTCCCCCAGCAGGTGCACGCCGAGGGGACCCGGTACCAGGTGGAGCTCGCCACCCCGGTCGCCGCATCGGCGGCCACCCTGCGCGCGGACCTCGCGGGCCTGCGGCGCACCCTCGCCGCGGCGGCCCGCGCGCACGGCTGCCGGCTGCTGGCCGCCCCCTCACCCGTGGTGGCCGTGGAGGGGCCGCTGCACCTGACCGACGACGAGCCGCGCCAGCGCGAGCAGCACCGCCGGTTCGGCGCCCTGACCGACACCCTGGTCAGCTGCGGCCGCCACATCCACATCGGCACCCTCGACGTGGACACGGCGGTGGCCGTGTCCAACCGGGTCAGACCATGGCTGCCCACGCTGATCGCGCTGGCCGCCAACTCCCCCTTCTGGGGCGGCCGCGACACCGGCCACTCCAGCTGGCGGGCGATGGCCTGGTCGGGCTGGCCCTCCGCGGGCCCGCCCCCGCACTTCACGTCCACGGCCCACTTCCGGCGCTCGGTGCAGACCCTGCTCGGCTCGGGGGCGGCCCTGGACACGAAGATGGTCTACTGGGACCTCCGCCCCTCCGGGAACTGGCCCACGCTCGAAATCCGGGCGCCCGACATGTCCCCGGACATCGACACGGCCGTCCTCCAGGCCGAGCTGGGCCGCGCCCTGGTGGCGACGGCCCTGCGCGAGCTCGCGGAGCAGCGGCCCGATCCGCCCGTACGGGACGACGTACTGCGTCTCGCGCGCTGGCGGGCGGCGCACGACGGGCTGGAGGGCTTCGGCCTGGACCCGTACACGGGCGCCGAGCTCCCCGCGGCCGATCTCGCGGAGGCGCTGCTCGACCTGGTCGCCCCGGAACTGGCCGCGGCCGGTGACCTCGACCACGCGGCGAAGACCCTCGGCGGTCTGCTGCGCGACGGCTCGGGCGCGGCCCGCCAGCGCGCGGCGTTCGCGCGCCGGCACGACCTGACGGACGTACTGCGCCACCTGGTGGAGGAGACGGAGAACTTCTAGACCCCGGGCGCGGGGTGACGGGGCCGCTGGTGCGCGGGACGGGCACCCGCGGCCCCGTCGCGTACGGGCGCGGGCCGGGGGTGACGGCCGCACCGGGGGCGGCCGAAGGCGGTCCGGCGGCGACCCGGTGCGACCCCGGACGGGGTCTCTCTCAGAGCCAGCCCCGCTGGGCGGCGCGGAGACCGGCCTCGAAGCGGCTCGTCGCGTCGAGGCGTTCCATCAGCCCCGACATCTGGCGGCGCACGGTGCGCAGGGAGACCCCGAGGCGTTTGCCGGCGGCCTCGTCGGTCATCCCGGAGGCCAGCAGCTTCAGCAGTTCCCGCTCGGCCGCGGTGATCCCGTCATCCCCGGCCTGCTCACGTGCGGCGCCGAGGGGGACGGCCGTCCCCCAGGTCTGCTCGAAGAGGGTGACGAGCGAGGCGACGATGCCGGGGGCCGTGGTGCACAGCGCGCCGAGCCTGGAGTTCTCGGGGTCGATGGGGACCACGGCGGTGGCCCGGTCGAAGATCACCAGACGGGGCGGCAGGACCGGGCTGGTGCGCACCTGGCCACCCCGCTCGGTGGTCCACTGCGCGTAGGCGAGGGTGGCCGGATCGTTGCGGGCGCTGTCCTGGTAGACCACCCGCATGGCGACCTTCCGGTTGAGCGCGTCCTCGTCCAGGGGCCGCGACGCGTCCAGGCTCGCCTGGGACTGCGCGCCGCCCGGCATGATCGCGAGGCACTCCCGGACGAGTCCCTTGGCGAGCACTTCCAGCCGGGACTGGATGGCGTCGAGCCCGACGAGCCGTTCGGCGCCGTCGGTCTCCGTGTTCGGCCGCAGGGTCGCGAACTCCGCGACGGCGCGGGCGGCGGCCGCCTTGCTGAGCGCCAGCTCCTGCTGTCGACGGATCAGGTCTTCCTCCTGGCGGCGCAGGATCTGCTCCAGCCCCGCCTCGGGGCTGACGGCCCGCAGTCCGCCGGAGTTCTCCCGGGAGGGGGTGAGCAGATCGAGGTCGACGAGCCGGTCGAGCCCGTCGCGCACCTGCTCCTCCGTCAGCCCGAGCCGGGCGCCGAGTTCGGCCACTCCCCCGGTCGGATCCGCGAGCATTTCGCGGTAGACGCGCTCCACGTGCGAGTCCAGTCCCAGCGCTTCGAGCATGCTTCAGCCCCCCGGCACGAATCCCCTGCCGACGGACTGAGGCCCGTCGGTGTCATGATCCTAAAGGTGGCCTGATCAGAACGGTGGACGGCACCAAGGTGACAGGGCACTTTGGTGCCACCCGCTTCCCCTTCTGCACTCCCCCGACGGCCAGCAGGATTGTGTTCACCGGGACGGCGGGGCACGGAGCCCCACCCCAGGCCAGGGCCGAAAGGCCGGACCGGAGCAGCGCGCCCCGTCTCGTCCGCTCGTGTTTCCAGGGGGATTCCATGTCTCGCACCGCTCGCCTGATCGCTGCCGCCGGCCTCACCACCGTGTTCTCCTTCACCGCCCTCGCGGTCGCCGCCACCGCCGCCCCCCAGGTGATCGGCTGGGACTCGGTCCGCGCCGCCGGTCCGGCCGTCATCGGCTGGGACTCGGCGCCCGCCGACACGGCGGTCATCGGCTGGGACTCGGTCCGCGCCGCGGGCCCGGCCGCCCCCCAGGTCATCGGCTGGGACTCGGCGCCCGCGGACAAGGCCGTCATCGGCTGGGACTGACCCCCCTGCGGCCCCGAGCCGCCCCCGCACACGCGAAAGGCGGCCCCGAGGGGCCGCCTTATCGTTTCTGCATGCCGTGTGTGCAGAGGTGGGGCGGGTGGGACTCGAACCCACGGCCGACGGATTATGAGTCCGCTGCTCTAACCGGCTGAGCTACCGCCCCTTTACGGCGTGGCGCGTACATGTGTGCGCGCCGTCTGCCGCAGCATAGCCGCTCATACGATCTCCTGCTCCGGATGCCTCGCATGATCGGCTTCGCCTGCTCAGAGAGACCGCGCCGAGTGCTGCCCGGTTCCCCGTTCAGGGCAAAAAGAAAGAGGACCCGCCCGGGGTCCTCTTCTCTCCTGCTCCCCCGACTGGACTCGAACCAGTAACCTGCCGGTTAACAGCCGGCTGCTCTGCCAATTGAGCTACAGGGGACCGCGCTCCCCCGACTGGACTCGAACCAGTAACCTGCCGGTTAACAGCCGGCTGCTCTGCCAATTGAGCTACAGGGGATTGCTGCGGTGCATCGAACAGCCCACCTCCGGCCTTGCCGGGGGGCGAGTGCCCGTTGCGAGTCATAGATTAGCGCAAGCAGGGGGGTGCTCCGCCAATCGGTATCGACGGCAGGCCGGGCACCACACGACGAAGGGTGACAGGCATGCGGTACAAGGTCACGTTCGTGGTCGGACTGGCCCTCGGGTACGTGCTCGGGACCCGGGCCGGACGGGAGCGGTACGAGCAGCTGAAGAAGTCGGTCCGGGGGTTCGTGCAGAACCCGGCTGTCCGCAACGCCGCCGAGACGGCCGGCCAGAGCGGGCGCGCCTTCGCGGGCAAGGCGTTCGCCGCGGTGGGCGACAAGGTGGGCGACGCCGTGCCGGACTCCCTCTCCGAGCGTGTCCGCGGTCTGCGCGGCCGGGGCGGCGCCGGTTCCGAGGACGAGTGGGGCACCAGCAACACCTGAGGGCCGTTCCGGACGAGTCGAGTCCGGCCCGGCGTGCGGCAGAATTCTCCGCATGGGGATAGTCGCCGGGCTGGACAGCTCTTCCACCTTCACTCGCATCGTGGTCTGTGACACCGACACGGGCGCCGTGCTGCGCCAGGGCTACGCGCCCCATCCGCAGCCCGCCGGTGAGACGGTCCCCCACGAGACCGACCCGCAGGCCTGGCTGCTCTCCCTCGGCGAAGCCGCCGGCGGCGGGCTGCTGGAGGGCGTCCAGGCCATCGGCGTCTCCGCGCAGCAGCACGGCGTCCTGCCGTTGGACTCTCAGGGCGCGCTCGTCCGGCCCGCCCTGGTCGGCAACGACAAGCGCGGCCAGGTCGCCGCCGCCGATCTCGTCGAGGCGCTGGGCGGCCGGCAGGCCTGGGTCTCGGCCGTCGGCTCCGTCCCGCACTCCGCCCAGCCGATCACGAAGCTCGCCTGGCTGGCCCGTACCGAGCCGGAGGCCGCACGCCGGGTGGCGGTGGTGATGTCCCCGCACGACTGGCTCGTCTGGCAGTTGCTCGGCCGCCCCGCCCGCCGCACCACCGACCGGGCCGGGGCGTCCGGGACCGGGTACTGGTCGGCGGCCACCGGTGCCTACCGTCCCGACCTGGTCGAGCTCGCGCTCGGGCACCAGGCGCTGCTGCCCGAGGTGCTCGGGCCCGCCGACGCCGCCGGGACGACCCCCGAGGGACTGCTGATATCGGCCGGGACCGGGGAGACCACGGCCGCCGCGCTCGGCCTGGGCCTGGGGCCCGGCGACGCGGTGGTCTCGCTGGGCGCGTCGGGCTCGGTGATGGCGGTGCACCACGAGGCGCTGCTGGAGCCGAGCGGGCTGATCACCTCCCTGGCCGACGCGGGTGGCATGCACCTGCCGGTGGTGAACACCTCGAACGCCGTACGGGTCCTGCGCGGCACCGCCGAAATGCTGGGCACCGACCTGGAAGGTCTCAGCGCGCTCGCGCTCAAGTCGACCCCCGGTGCACACGGACTCGTGCTCCTGCCGTACCTGGAGGGGGAGCGCACCCCCAACCTCCCGCACAGCGCGGGCACCCTGTCGGGGCTGCGCCGGGACTCGATGAAGCCCGAACACCTCGCGCGGGCGGCCTTCGAGGGCATGCTCTGCGGGCTGGTGGACGCCCTCGACGTGCTGCGCCACCGGGGGGTGCCGATCCGGCGGGTGTTCCTGCTGGGCGCGGCGGCCGAACTGCCCGCCGTGCAGGCCGCGGCCCCGGGGCTGTTCGGCACGCAGGTCGTCGTCCCCGCGCCCGCGGACTACGCGGCGCTCGGCGCCGCACGTCAGGCGGCCTGGGCGCTCGGGGTGCGGCAGGGCACGCTGGCCCCGCACACCCCGCCGGTCTGGCCGGCCGCGGCGGCGCAGGTCTTCGAGCCGGGCGACGAACTCCCGGCCTGGCAGGCGGTGCGCCAGCAGTACGCGACGACGCGCGAGCAGCTCCACCCGGGCGCCTTCCAGGGCTAGCCCGCACCGCCGGCCCCGCGCCGGGGCCCTCCACCGGACCCGGCGCGGCGTAGGTCGCGGGGTGCGCGGTGGCCTACTCCTTTTGACCGGGCTTTGCGAAAACGGGTGGGGATCACCCGTCCGGTTGGCACAAGATGGACCGAACCCCCTCGATCATGCCGACCGGAGCCTGCGCGTGCTCATACGACTTTTGCGGACCCACCTCGGTCCGTACCGGAAACCGATCACCGTACTGGTGCTGCTGCAGCTGCTGCAGACCAGTGCGAGCCTCTACCTGCCCACCCTCAACGCGGACATCATCGACAACGGTGTCGTCAGCGGCGACACCGGCTACATCCTGCGCTTCGGCGCGCTGATGCTCGGCGTCTCCCTCGTCCAGCTCGTGTGCAACGTCGGCGCCGTCTACTACGGCGCCCGGACCGCGGCCGCACTCGGCCGGGACGTCCGCGCCGCCGTCTTCGACCGGGTGCAGAGCTTCTCCGCCCGCGAACTGGGCCAGTTCGGCGCACCCTCGCTGATCACCCGGACGACGAACGACGTCCAGCAGGTCCAGATGCTGACCCTGATGACCTTCACCCTGATGGTCTCGGCGCCGATCATGTGCGTCGGCGGCATCGCCATGGCGCTCTCCCTCGACGTGAAGCTGTCGGGCGTGCTCCTCGCGGTGGTGCCCGTGCTCGGTCTCGCGGTCGGTGCGATCGTCTTCAGGACGCGGCCGCTGTTCCGCCAGATGCAGGACCGCCTCGACACCGTGAACCGGGTGCTGCGCGAGCAGATCACCGGCAACCGCGTGATCCGCGCGTTCGTCCGCGACGGCTACGAGGAGGAGCGGTTCCGCACCGCGAACTCCGACCTGACCGGCGTCTCGCTCGCCTCGGGCAAGCTGCTGGCGCTGATGTTCCCGACCGTCATCGTCGTCGTGAACATCTCCAGCGTGGCCGTCATCTGGTTCGGCGCCATGCGCGTGGACAGCAACGGCATGGAGATCGGCCAGCTGACGGCCTTCCTGGCCTACCTGATGCAGATCGTCATGTCCGTGATGATGGCCACCTTCATGTTCATGATGGTGCCGCGCGCCGAGGTCTGCGCCGAGCGCATCCAGGAGGTCCTGGACACCGAGTCCAGCGTGGTCCCGCCGGCCGAGCCGGTCCGCAAGCTCCTGCGGCGCGGGCAGCTGGAACTGCGCGGCGCCGACTTCCGCTACCCGGGCGCCGAGGCGCCGGTGCTGCGCGGGGTGGACCTGGTGGCCCGCCCCGGCGAGATCACCGCGGTGATCGGCTCCACCGGCAGCGGCAAGTCCACGCTGCTCGGCCTGGTCCCCCGGCTCTTCGACGCGACCGGCGGCGACGTGCTGGTCGACGGGGAGGACGTGCGCCGGCTCGACCCGGAGCTGCTGGCCAGGACGGTCGGCATCGTCCCGCAGAAGCCGTACCTGTTCTCCGGAACGGTCGCCTCCAACCTCCGCTACGGGCGCCCGGACGCCAGCGACGAAGAGCTGTGGCACGCCCTGGAGGTGGCCCAGGCCAGGGAGTTCGTCTCCGAGCTGCAGGGCGGGCTCGACGCGCCCATCACCCAGGGCGGAACGAACGTCTCCGGCGGCCAGCGCCAGCGTCTGGCGATCGCCCGCACCCTGGTGCAGCGGCCCGAGATCTACCTCTTCGACGACTCCTTCTCCGCCCTGGACTACGCGACGGACGCGGCGCTCCGCTCGGCGCTCGCCCGCGAGACCGAGGAGGCGACGGTGGTCATCGTGGCGCAGCGGGTCTCCACGATCCGCGACGCCGACCGGATCATCGTCCTCGACGAGGGCCAGGTGGTCGGCGAGGGCCGCCACCACGAGCTGATGGCCGGCAATGAGACCTACCGGGAGATCGTGCTCTCCCAGCTGACGGAGGCGGAGGCCGCATGAGCGGGCCCGGAGGACGGATGATGATGGGCCCGGCCCAGAGGTCCATGGACTTCAAGGGGTCGGGCAAGCGGCTGCTGCGGCAGCTGGCGCAGGACCGGGCCAAGCTCTGGGGCATGGTCGCGGCCGTGTTCGCGAGCGTGGCCTGCGCGGTGGTCGGACCGAAAATCCTCGGCGAGGCCACCGACCTGGTGTTCGCCGGGATCGTCGGCCGGCAGATGCCGGCCGGCATATCCAAGGAGCAGGCCCTGGAGGGTCTGCGCGCCAAGGGTCAGGACGGGATGGCGGACATGCTGTCCGGCACCGACTTCACCCCGGGCGAGGGCATCGACTTCGGCGCCGTCGGGGTCGTGGCGATCTGGGCGCTGGTGGTGTTCACGCTGGCGGGGCTGCTCATGCTGGTCGCGACGCGGCTGTCGAACCACGTCATGAACGGCACCGTGTACCGGATGCGCGAGGAGCTCCAGGCGAAGCTGTCGCGGCTGCCGCTGTCGTACTTCGACCAGCAGCAGCGCGGCGAGGTGCTCAGCCGGGCGACGAACGACATCGACAACGTCGGGCAGACCCTGCAGCAGACGATGGGTCAGCTGCTGAACTCGCTGCTGACGATCGTCGGCGTGCTGACGATGATGTTCTGGATCTCGCCGCTGCTGGCGCTGGTCGCGCTGCTGACCGTACCGGTCTCGATCTTCGTCGCGGCGAAGATCGGCAAGAAGTCGCAGCCGCAGTTCGTGGCGCAGTGGAAGAGCACCGGCGCGCTGAACGCGCACATCGAGGAGATGTACTCCGGCCACACCCTGGTGAAGGTCTTCGGGCGGCAGAAGGAGTCGGCGGCGGTCTTCGCCGAGCAGAACGAGGAGCTCTACCGGGCCTCCTTCAAGGCGCAGCTGGTCAGCGGCATCATGCAGCCGGTGATGTTCTTCATCTCGAACATCAACTACGTGCTGATAGCCGTGGTCGGCGGTCTGCGGGTGGCCTCTGGCACCCTGTCGATCGGTGACGTGCAGGCCTTCATCCAGTACTCGCGCCAGTTCTCGATGCCGCTGACGCAGGTGGCCTCGATGGCGAACCTGGTGCAGTCGGGCGTCGCGTCGGCCGAGCGGGTGTACGAGCTGCTGGACGCGCAGGAGCAGGAGCCGGACGCAGAGGTTCCGGAGCGTCCGGAGCAGCTGCGCGGCCAGGTCACCCTCGACAAGGTGGCCTTCCGCTACGAGCCCGACAAGCCGCTCATCGAGAACCTCTCGCTGAGCGTGGAGCCGGGCCAGACGGTCGCGATCGTCGGGCCGACGGGCGCCGGCAAGACCACGCTGGTCAACCTGTTGATGCGGTTCTACGAGGTCACGGGCGGGGAGATAGCCCTCGACGGGGTGGACATCGCGAAGATGACCCGCGAGGAGCTGCGCTCCGGGATCGGCATGGTGCTCCAGGACACCTGGCTGTTCGGCGGCACGATCGCGGAGAACATCGCCTACGGCGCTTCGCGCGAGGTCACCCGCGCGGAGATCGAGGAGGCCGCGCGGGCGGCGCACGCCGACCGCTTCGTCCGCACCCTGCCGGACGGCTACGACACGGTGCTGGACGACGAGGGCGCGGGCGTCAGCGCGGGCGAGAAGCAGCTGATCACGATCGCCCGGGCGTTCCTGTCGGACCCGGTGATCCTGGTGCTCGACGAGGCGACGAGCTCGGTGGACACCCGTACCGAGGTGCTGATCCAGAAGGCGATGGCGCGCCTGGCGCACGGCCGTACGTCCTTCGTGATCGCGCACCGGCTGTCCACGATCCGCGACGCGGACGTGATCCTGGTGATGGAGAACGGCTCGATCGTGGAACAGGGCACCCACGAAGAGCTGCTGGCCTCGGACGGCGCGTACGCGCGCCTGTACGCGGCGCAGTTCGCCCAGGCGGTCGCCGAGGTCGACTAGCTTCGGCCGGGCTGCGACAAGGGGGCGCCCCTCGGGCGCCCCCTTCCGCACGTCCGGGCGGGCCGGTCAGTCGAGGTAGCCGCGCAGTTGGTCGGCGAAGGCGTGGTCGCGCAGTTTGTTGAGGGTCTTGGACTCGATCTGGCGGATCCGTTCGCGGGTCACGCCGAAGATCCGGCCGATCTCCTCCAGGGTGCGCGGCCGCCCGTCGGCGAGCCCGTAGCGGAGCTGGACCACCTTGCGCTCGCGCTCCCCGAGGGTCGACAGCACGGCTTCCAGGTGCTCGCGCAGGAGGAAGAACGCGGCGGACTCCACGGGGGAGGCGGCGTCGCCGTCCTCGATGAGGTCGCCGAGGGCCACGTCGTCCTCCTCGCCGACCGGCGCGTGCAGGGAGACCGGCTCCTGCGCGAGGCGGAGCACCTCCAGCACCCGCTCGGGGGTCAGCTCCAGGTGGACGGCGACCTCTTCGGCGGTGGGTTCGTAGCCGCGCTCCTGGAGCATCCGGCGCTGGACGCGCACGACACGGTTGATCAGCTCCACGACGTGGACGGGCACGCGGATGGTGCGGGCCTGGTCGGCGAGGGCCCGTGACATCGCCTGCCGGATCCACCAGGTGGCGTAGGTGGAGAACTTGTAGCCGCGGGCGTAGTCGAACTTCTCGACGGCCCGGATCAGTCCGAGGTTGCCCTCCTGGACCAGGTCGAGCATGGTGAGGCCGCGTCCGACGTAGCGCTTGGCGACGGAGACGACCAGGCGCAGGTTCGATTCGATCAGCCGGCGCTTGGCCATCCGGCCCATGACGACGAGCCTGTCGAGGTCCACGGCGAGCTGGGAGTCGAGGTCGGCGGCGCCGCCGAGCTTCTCCTCGGCGAAGAGCCCGGCTTCCACCCGCCGTGCGAGGTCGACCTCCTCGGCGGCGGTGAGCAGCGGGATCCTGCCGATCTCGCGCAGGTACTGCCGGAAGAGGTCCGCGGAGGGTCCGGCCCCGCCGCCCTCCGCGCCGCGGGCCCGGGGCGGGGGCGCGTGCTCGATCGGTTCCAGGACCTCGGGCCCCTCGTCGGCCGCTCCGTCCTCGGCCGCTCCGTCCTCGGCCGCCTCGGCCGCCGGATCCGCCGCTTCGTCCACGGCCTCGTCCACGGCCTCGTCCGCCCTTCGGGCCTCGGGAGCGGCGGCGGTCCGGGCCGTGCCGGTCGCATCGGCGGTTTCGTCGACCGGCCGGCTCACGTTCACGGTCAGGGTCTGGGTCTGCACGGGGGCGACCTCCAGGGCTGGCGAGGACTCAAGCACCGCACCTCAGTGTGGGGTACGACACATCGCCGCCACGAGGGGCGTGCGAGCACTTTCTGAGTCCGGTGCGTGACCGGATGGTTACCCCCCGCCGGGAACCCCGATGCGGATCGGACGCATGTCCGAGATGATCGACATCATGTCTTCGTACGGAACCTACGAAACCCACGTGACGGTCCTGTGTCCGGACGCGGCGGAGCTGGCCCGGCTCGAATCATGGGCTGGGGCACGGGAGTTGAAGGTCACGCACATCACGCCGGTCCGGGGCCGGGCACGCTCCCGGTCGATGCTGACGCTGCCGGACCGCACGGGTCACGAGAGGCTGGTGCCGCAGCTGCGGGCGGCGGGCTTCGACCCGGTCCGGGTCAAGGTGGAGACGGTGCCCTGGAGCACGGAGCCGGCGGGCCCGGGCGGGGGCTACCACGAACACCACCTGCGGCTGCTGCTGCCGCCCGGGTACGACCACGGGGCGCTGGAGGCGCTGGTGCTCCCGCACGGGGCCCGTCTGTCGTGGACGGCCGGCGGCGGCCGGCCGGGGTCCGGTGGCGCGGGAGCGGAGCAGGAGCGGTACGTGACCCAGCGGGTGCGCGGCAGCGCCTCGCGGGCGGCGGCGGCCTGCGACACGCTGATCGCGGAACTGGTGGCGGCCGGCTACGAGATCGCGTGCGAGTTGCGCGAACTCGTGCTCTACGACAGCGACCTGTCGCCGGCGGGCCCGGCGGACGGGCCGGAGCCGAGCGGCGAGGAGCCGGGCGGCGAGCGGCGGAGCGGGGAGGGGCGGGCCGGGAAGGGGTGGCCCGGGAAGGGGCGGGCCGGGGAGGGGCGGGCCGGGGAGGGGCTTTAGGCCATCCAGAAGAAGACGGCCGTCATCCGCTTGTCCTCCAGGGTCGTGCCCCAGTAACCGGTCGCGCTGTGGATCAGGTTGGCGGAGTAGAGCAGGAGCCGGTTGTAGCGGTGCGGGACGCGGACGTCCTCGGTGAAGGAGTCCTCGGGGACGAAGCGGGTGCCCAGGGCGTCGACCAGGTTGTTGTGCGGGGCGAGGACCTGGTTGCCGCCGAGGACGCCGCCGGGGAGGCTCTGGCGGTAGAAGCTGGTGCCGCAGTCCTTCGGGGTGCCGGGGCTGAGGTAGAGCACGGCGGCGTAGCGGCACAGGGTGCGGGAGTCGGTGTGCGGGCGGGGATCGCACTCGCCCTCGCCGACGACCTGGACGCAGTTGTGGTTGAAGGTGCCGGCGCCCTCCGGGTTCTCGGGCCAGATCCGCCGGGCGCCCGTCGCCTGTCGCACCAGCCTTTCCACGCGGGCCAGTTCGGGCGGCTCCAGACCGGGCATGGCCCGCAGTCCCGGCCAGGGCTCGGGCTTGTGCGGGGCCCCCTGGACCCAGTCCTCCTTGGCCAGGCAACGGGCCCGGACGGCGTCCACGTCGGGCAGCACGTCGTCCAGGACCCAGTAGTCGCGGCCTCGGGTCGGCTTGCGGTACGGAAGCACCGGGAGGGCGCGGGAGGCCGGAGGCTGCTGGGGGCGGAATACCATGGCCGGAACGGTAGTTCGGGGCTCTCGACCCCGCGCCAAAGCGTCGGCCAAGACTGCGGCAAGAGATGGTCTCGGTACCGTCGGGCGGGCTACGCCGGCTCGACGCGGACCGCGCACACCTTGAACTCCGGCATCCGGGAGACGGGGTCCAGGGCGGGGTTGGTGAGGGAGTTGGCGCGCCCCTCCCCCGGCCAGTGGAACGGCATGAACACCGTGTCGGCCCGAATGGTGTCGGTGACGCGGGCCGGGGCCACCGCCCGTCCCCGGCGGGAGGTCACCGCGAGCGGGGTGCCGTCGCTCACCCCGAGCCGGGCTGCCAGGCGCGGGTGGAGTTCCACGAAGGGGCCGGGCGCGGCGGCGTTGAGCTCGGGCACCCGGCGGGTCTGGGCGCCGGACTGGTACTGGGCGACGACCCGGCCGGTGGTGAGCAGCAGGGGGTAGTCGGCGTCGGGGGTCTCGGCGGCGTCCCGGTGGGCGACGGGCACGAAACGGGCCCGGCCGTCGTCGGTGGCGAAGCGGTCCAGGAAGAGCCGGGGCTCTCCCGGCGAGCCCTCGGGGCAGGGCCAGAAGACGCCCTGTTCGGCTTCGACGCGGGCGTAGGAGATGCCGGAGTAGTCGGCCGGGCCGCCGGCGGAGGCGCGGCGGAGTTCCTCGAAGACCTCCTCCGGGTCGGTGGGGAAGCCCTTCTCCACTCCGAGGCGGCCGGCGAGCCCGTGCAGCACCTCCAGGTCGCTGCGGACCCCGGGCGGCGGGGTGAGGGCGCGGCGGCGCAGCAGGACGCGGCCCTCCAGGCTGGTGGTGGTGCCGGTCTCCTCCGCCCACTGGGTCACGGGCAGGACCACGTCCGCGAGGGCGGCCGTCTCGGAGAGGACGACGTCGGCGACGGCGAGGAAGTCCAGGGCGCGGACGCGTTCCTCCACGTGGGCGGCGCGGGGTGCGGAGACCACCGGGTTGGAGCCCATCAGGAGCAGGGCCCGTACGTCGGTGCCGAGGGCGTCGAGGAGTTCGTAGGCGCTGCGTCCGGGGCCTGGCAGGGTGTCGGGGTCGACTCCCCAGACCCCCGCGACGTGCGCGCGGGCCGCCGGGTCGGTGAGCTTGCGGTACCCGGGGAGCTGGTCGGCCTTCTGGCCGTGCTCGCGGCCGCCCTGGCCGTTGCCCTGGCCGGTGAGGCAGCCGTAGCCGGACAGGGGGCGGCCGGCCCGGCCCGTGGCGAGGCAGAGGTTGATCCAGGCGCCGACGGTGTCGGTGCCCTTGGACTGCTGTTCCGGGCCGCGCGCGGTGAGGACCATGGCGGAGGGGGCGTCGCAGAACATCCCCACCGCCTCGCGGAGCCGGGGCACCGGTACCCCGGTGATCCGTTCCACCAGCTCCGGCCAGTGGGCCATGGCGGCGGCCCGCGCCTCCTCCCAGCCGGTGGTGCGCGCGGCGATGAACTCCTCGTCGGTGCGGCCCTCGGCGACCACCAGGTGCAGCAGCCCGAGGGCGAGGGCGAGGTCGGTGCCGGGGCGCGGGGCCAGGTGCAGGTCGGCCTGCTCGGCGGTGCGCGTGCGGCGCGGGTCCACGACGATCAGGGTGCCGCCGTTCGCCTTGAGCTCGGTGAGATAGCGCAGGGCGGGGGGCATGGTCTCGGCCAGGTTGGAGCCGACGAGGATCACGCAGCCGGTGCGCGGGACGTCCTCCAGCGGGAAGGGCAGGCCGCGGTCGAGCCCGAACGCCCGCTGGTGCGCGGCGGCGGCCGAGGACATGCAGAACCGGCCGTTGTAGTCGATCTGGGAGGTCCGCAGGGCGACGCGGGCGAACTTGCCGAGGGCGTACGCCTTCTCGTTCGTCAGCCCGCCGCCGCCGAAGACGCCGACCGCGTCGGGGCCGTGCGCGCGGGCGGTGCGGGCGAGGCCCGCGGCGACGACGTCGAGGGCCTCCTCCCAGGTGGCCGGGACGAGCCGCCCGGCGTGGGTGCGGACGAGCGGTTCGGTCAGGCGCACCCGGGAGGAGAGCACGGCGGGGGCGGTGCGGCCCTTGCCGCACAACGCGCCCCGGTTGACGGGGAAGTCGGCCCGCTCCTCGACCGTCACCGTGGTGCCGTCCGGGGTGGGACGCAGCAGCATCCCGCACTGGAGCGCGCAGTACGGGCAGTGGGTGGCGGTGGGGGCGGCGGCTTCCGGCGTGGACATGCGTCCAGCCTGCTCCGGGGGTGTTACACGGGTCGCGCCCCCGCGTTACGGACAGGGGTTCTCCCCCTCAGCGCCGTCCCGCGGGGACGGTGAGGGGGACGGCGAGGAGAACGGCAGGCGGTACTCGGGCCGGTCCGGGACCTCGACGTACTCGATCCGGCCGTGGAGGACGTCGAGGATCAGCATGCCCCGGTCGGGGAGCAGGGGCACGTTGCGGAAGCCGGGCCGTAGGGGGTGCCCGGCACGTGCGTGCCGGGCACCCCGGATGCTCTGGCAGAAGTCGTCCGCACAGCCGCACGCCCCGTCACTGGCCGGTCAGGTACTTCACCGTCAGGCCGGCCGTCCAGCCGCCGTCCACGGCCAGCTCGGCGCCGGTCACGTATCCGGCGGCGTCCGAGAGCAGGAAGGCGACGGCGGCGGCGATCTCCTCGGGGACACCGACCCGGCCGAGGGGGGCGCCGGGGTAGTTGCCCTCGCCGGCCTGGATGCCGATAGGGGCCGTCATCGGGGTCAGCGTCATGCCCGGGTGCACCGAGTTCACCCGGATCCCCGCCTCGGCGAGCTCGACCGCGCCGATCTTCGACAGGCCGCGCACGCCCCACTTGGAGGCCCCGTACCCGGCGGTGAGGGCGAGTCCGGTGAGCCCGGCCGCGGAGGAGATGTTGACGATGGAACCGCCGCCGTTCGCCCGGAGCAGCGGGATCGCCGCCTTGATCCCGATGAACACGCCGACCAGGTTGATCTCGACGACCCGGCGGAAGTGCTCGACGCTCTCGTGCTCCAGGAACCGGCCGGTGGATATGCCCGCGTTGTTGACGAGCCCGTCGATCCGGCCGAACTCGGCGACCGCGTGCTCCAGGGCCGCCTGCCAGTCGTCCTCGCTGGTCACGTCGTGCCGCAGGAAGCGGGCCGCGTCGCCGAGCTTCGCCGCGGTCGCGGCGCCCTCCGCCTCCAGCACGTCGGTGATCAGAACCCGGCCGCCGCCGTCCACGACGGCCTGCGCGACCGCCGCGCCGAGCCCCCGGGCCCCACCGGTGATGACGACGACCTTGCCGCTCAGATCCACAACAGCCACGGTTCCACGCCCCTGCCAGACAGATCGGTATATGACTAATCGGCATAGCCGATCGCGGCGTCAGTCTGCCAGACCGCCCAGGGCCCGCGACACCCCCTCCTCCTTCGGCCCGAGGAACGTCGGATCCGGTCGGAGGACCGCGTCCAGCGCCGCCTTGCCCGCCGCGAACACCTCGCGGGCCCCGCCGTAGTACCAGGTCGCGTCGTGCGCGTCGTCGACCCCGACCCCGTACGCGTCCACACCCGCGGCCTGGCACAGGGCCACGGCCCGGTGTATGTGGAACCCCTGGCTGACCAGGACCGCCCGGTGCACCCCGAAGATCTCCCGGGCCCGCACGCAGGAGTCCCAGGTGTCGAAGCCGGCGTAGTCGCTGACCACCCGCCCGTCCGGGACCCCGTGGGCGGTGAGGTAGGTCCGCATCGCGTCGGGCTCGTCGTACTCCCGGCGGCTGTTGTCCCCCGTGACCAGGACCACCTTCACCTTGCCGGCGCGGTACAGCTCCACGGCCGCGTCGAGCCGGTTGGCCAGGTACGGGGTCGGGCGGCCGTTCCACAGCCCCGCCCCGAAGACCACGGCCACCTCCGCCGCGGGCGCGCGGGCGGTGGTCCGCAGCCGGTCGGCCGCGCTCACGTGGGTCCACGTCGCGGGCAGCAGCGCCAGCACGCACAGCCCCATCACGACCCGCACAGCCCGCCGCCTCGCCCGCACCGTCCGCGGCCACCCCGCCCGCGACCGCCCGGACCCCGCACCGAGCTTTGGCCCGGCAACCACCACCCCGTCCGTCACCCGGTCCGTCACCCCGTCCCTCACCACGCCCGAACTCGCCCCCGCGCCCGTCCCCGCGCTCGCGTTCCCGCCCGCGCCCATGTCGGCGCCCACGCCCTTACCCATGCCCGTACCCGCGTCCGTACCCGCGTCCGTACCCGCGTCCGTACCCGCGTCCGTACCCGCGTCCGCACTCAGGTCCGTGCCCGCGTCCGTACCCGCGCCCCTGCCCGCGCCCGCGCCCCTGACCTGCTCCGGCTTCCCCATGACCGATCCCCCCTCGCTCCACGCCTCGTTCGCACGGATTGACGAACCGCCCCGGCCCGCCAGTTCCACCCGCCCCCGCTTTCACCCGTACGAATGAGCGAGTGAGCCGGCCGAAACGACCCGTCACCCCGGCGCAACGCCCACGCAACCTCCGGCGCGCAGTATCGGTTCATGACGGAGCCGGTGCACCCTCCCGAAACCCTTCCCCTCCCCCTCCCCTTCGGCAGCGCGGCCGAGCTGCTGTCCCGGATCACCGACCAGCTCGGCACCCAGCTCAGCGGACTGCGCCCGCCACGCGCCCGGCACCACGGAGCCCACCCATGCAGCCCACCCTCGTCGCCGTGGCCCACGGCAGCCGCGACCCGCGCGCCCCGCGCACCGTCCTCGCCCTCCTCGAACGGGTCCGCGAGCTCCGCCCCCGCCTCGACGTCCGCCTCGGCCACATCGAGCTGAACCGGCCCCTGCTCGGCGACACCCTGCGCGCACTGTCCGGGGAGGCGGTGCTCGTGCCGCTGCTGCTCGGGCGCGGCACCCACGTCAAACGGGACCTCCCCGCCTCCGCCGCCCGGGCCGCACACCTGCGGGTCCGCGTCGCCGCGCCGCTGGGGCCGCACCCGCTGCTCGTCGAGGCCCTGTTCGAACGTCTCCTGGAGGCCGGCTGGAACCCGGGCCGACGCGACGGCGCGGCCGTCGTGCTGGCCGCCGCCGGATCCCGCGACCCCGAATCCGCCGCCGACACCCGGCGCACCGCCGCCCAGCTGTCCGAGCGGCTCGGCGGGATACCCGTGGCGCCGGCCTACGCCTCCGCCAACACCGCCGCCACACCGGGCGTCCCCGAGGTCGTGCGCGCGCTGACCGCACGCGGCCACCACCGGATCGCGGTGGCCTCGTACTTCGCCGCCCCGGGCCGGTTCGCCTCCGCGGGCGCCGCCGCCGCGCCCGGTCCGGCGTCCGCCCCGCTCGGCGCCCATCCGGCGCTGGCCAGGCTGGTCCTCCAGCGCTACGACGAGGCCCTCGCCCGCGAGGCCGACCGGCGCGAACTGGCCAGCGCATAAAGGCGGTGTTCGTTCGGATTGCTCGGATTGTCGGTGACTCCGGTTAACGTCTGAGCATGGAAGGCACCCCGCACGCCCCCGCCTACGAGTCCTACGACACGGCCGCCACCGAGCGCTGGGCCCCCGAGCCCGACAAGCGCCCCGGCCGCACCGCCTTCCAGCGCGACCGCGCGCGCGTGCTGCACTCGGCCGCCCTGCGCCGGCTCGCCGGGAAGACCCAGGTGGTCACCCCGGGGACACGTTCCTACGAGTGGGACGCGAGCCCCCGTACCCGGCTGACCCACTCCCTGGAGTGCGCGCAGATCGGCCGGGAGCTCGGCGCCGCCCTGGGCTGCGACCCCGACCTCGTCGAGGCGGCCTGCCTCTCCCACGACATGGGCCACCCGCCCTTCGGGCACAACGGCGAGGAGGCGCTCAACGAGTTCGCCAAGGACTGCGGCGGCTTCGAGGGCAACGCCCAGTCGCTGCGCCTGCTGACCCGGCTGGAGCCCAAGCGGTTCGTGCCGGACCCGGCGGGCGGGCAACCCGTCAGTGTCGGCCTCAACCTCACCCGCGCCTGCCTGGACGCCGCCACCAAGTACCCCTGGGCCCGGGGGAACCACCCCACCGACCCCGGCTCGGTGAAGTTCGGCGCCTACGAGGACGACCTGCCGGTCTTCGAATGGCTGCGCCGCGGCGCGCCCGCCGACCGCAAGTGCTTCGAGGCCCAGGTCATGGACTGGGCGGACGACGTCGCGTACTCGGTGCACGACTTCGAGGACGGTCTGCACGCCGGGCACCTCGACCCCAACCTCCTGTTCGCCGAGCCCGAGCGGGCCGTCATCTGGCGGGTCGCCATCGGCCGCTACGTCCCGGCCGACACCGAGCCCGAGGAACTGCGCGAGGCGCTCGACCGTTTGATGGAGGAGGACTGGTGGCCGCACGGCTACGACGGCTCGGCCGTGGCCCAGGCCCGGCTGAAGGACGCCACCAGCCAGCTGGTCGGCCGCTTCTGCCTGGCCGCCGAGGGCGCCACCCGTGAGGCGTACGGCTCCGGCCGCCTCACCCGCTACGGCGCCGAGCTGGTGGTGCCGCGCGAGGCGCGCAACGAATGCGCCGTCCTCAAGGCCGTCGCCGACCTGTACGTGATGCAGCGCGACGAACAGGAGCGGCTGCGCGCGGACCAGCGCATCGTCCTGGCCGAACTCGCCGAGGCGCTCAGCGCCCGCGCACCCGAGGGGCTGGACCCCCAGTTCCGGGCGATCTTCGACGCCGCCCCGGACGACAGGGCCCGCAAGCGCGCGGTGATCGACCAGATCGCGTGCCTGACCGATGCCTCCGCCCGCTCCCTGCACGCACGCCTCACCAGACGCGGGCGGCGCACCGGGGGGTGAGCCGATCGGGCCATTCCCCCTTCACGCGGCAGGCTCGGTGCGGGACGCTCGCATGTGGTCGCATGTGGCGAAGAGGTTATGAGGAGGCATCAGGTGGTCGACGCACACCAGACGTTCATCATCGTCGGCGGAGGGCTCGCCGGGGCGAAAGCCGCCGAGACGCTGAGGGCGGAGGGGTTCACGGGGCGGGTGATCCTGATCGGGGACGAGCGCGAGCATCCGTACGAGCGGCCACCGCTGTCCAAGGGCTACCTGGTGGGCAAGGAGGACCGCGACAGCGTCTTCGTCCACGAGCCGTCCTGGTACGCGAGCGCCGAGATCGAACTGCACCTGGGCCAGCCCGCCGTCCACCTGGACCGGGCCGCCAAGACGGTGCGCCTGGGCGACGGCACCCTGCTGCACTACGACAAGCTCCTGCTGGCCACCGGCGCCGAACCGCGCCGCCTGGACGTCCCGGGAACGGGCCTGGCCGGCGTGCACCACCTGCGGCGCCTCGCGCACGCCGAGCGGCTGCGGGGCGTCCTGGCCTCCCTGGGCCGGGACAACGGCCACCTGCTGATCGCGGGCGCCGGCTGGATCGGCCTGGAGGTCGCGGCGGCGGCCCGCGAGTACGGGGCCGAGGTCACCGTGGTCGAGCCGTTGGCCACCCCGCTGCACGCGGTGCTGGGCCCGGAGGTCGGCCGGCTCTTCACGGACCTGCACGCCGAGCACGGGGTCCGCTTCCACTTCGGGGCGCGGCTCACCGAGATCGTCGGCCAGGACGGCATGGTGCTGGCCGCACGGACGGAGGACGGCGAGGAGCACCCGGCGCACGCGGTGCTCGCGGCGATCGGCGCCGCGCCGCGGACCGCGCTCGCCGAGACCTCCGGCCTGGCCCTGGTCGACCGGGAGCACGGCGGCGGGATCGCGGTCGACGAGTCGCTGCGCACCTCCGATCCGGACATCTACGCGGCCGGGGACGTGGCCGCCGCGCACCACCCGTGGATCGGGTCCCGGCTGCGGGTGGAACACTGGGCCAACGCCCTCAACGGCGGCCCCGCCGCCGCGCGGGCGATGCTGGGCCGGGAGGTCAGCTACGACCGGGTGCCGTACTTCTTCTCCGACCAGTACGACGTGGGCCTGGAGTACTCGGGGTACGCCCCGGCCGGGAGCTACGACCAGGTGCTGATCCGCGGGGACGTGGGCAAGCGGGAGTTCATCGCCTTCTGGCTCTCCGGGGGCCGGGTGCTGGCCGGCATGAACGTGAACGTGTGGGACGTCACCGAACAGATCCAGGCCCTGATCAGGTCGGGACGTCCGGTGCAGGCCGACCTGCTCACGGACCCGGAGGTTCCGCTCACCTCGCTGCTGCCTGCGCAGGGGGCCTGACGGGTTTGTCCGCGCCCGGCCGTAGACTTCACGCGTGGCAGGACGGATCAACGACGACGACGTGAAGGCGGTACGGGACGCGGTCCCGATCGACGCCGTGGTCTCCGAGTACCTCCAGCTGCGCAACGCCGGCGGCGGCAACCTCAAGGGCCTGTGCCCCTTCCACGACGAGAAGTCCCCGTCCTTCCAGGTCAGCCCCAGCAAGGGCTTCTACCACTGCTTCGGCTGCCAGGCCGGCGGGGACACCCTCGACTTCATCATGAAGATCGACCACCTCTCCTTCTCGGAGGCGGTCGAGCGGCTGGCCGGCCAGGCCGGCATCACCCTGCGGTACGAGGAGGGCGGCTACACCGCCGGCACCAGCGGCCGCGGCGAGCGCATCCGCCTGGTCGAGGCCCACAAGGCCGCCGCCCTCTTCTACGCGGAGCAGCTCGGCGGGGCCGAGGCGGAGATCGGCCGCCGGTTCCTGGCGGAGCGCGGCTTCGACCAGGCGGCGGCCGAGCACTTCGGCGTGGGCTACAGCCCGGCCGGCTGGGACCACCTGACCCGGTTCCTGCGCGGCAAGGGCTTCAGCGACAAGGAGCTGATCCTCTCCGGCCTGGCCCAGGACAGCCGCAGCGGCAAGCCCATCGACCGGTTCCGCGGCCGGCTCATGTGGCCGATCCGCGACATCAGCGGCGAGGTCGTCGGCTTCGGCGCGCGCAAGCTGCGCGACGACGACAACGGCCCGAAGTACCTGAACACCCCCGAGACGGCGATCTACAAGAAGTCCCAGGTGCTGTACGGCATCGACCTGGCCAAGAAGGAGATCGCCAAGACCTCCCGGGCCGTGGTCGTCGAGGGCTACACCGACGTCATGGCCTGCCACCTGGCCGGGGTCACCACCGCCATCGCCACCTGTGGCACGGCCTTCGGCGGGGACCACATCAAGATCCTGCGCCGGCTGCTGATGGACAACGCGACCGCTGAGGTGATCTTCACCTTCGACGGTGACGCGGCCGGGCAGAAGGCGGCCCTGCGGGCGTTCGAGGACGACCAGAAGTTCGCCGCGGAGACCTCCATCACCATCGCCCCGGGCGGGATGGACCCCTGCGACCTGCGGCTCGCTCAGGGCGACGCCGCCGTGTCCGGGCTGGTGGACTCCCGCACCCCGCTGTTCGAGTTCGCGCTGCGGCACATCGTGGGCCGGCACAACCTGGAGAACCCGGCGGGCCGCGCGGCCGCGCTGGCCGAGGCCGCTCCGGTCGTCGCGAGCATCAAGGACCTGTCGATCCAGCACGAGTCGGCCGTCCAGCTGGCGGGCATGCTGGGCATCCTCGACGAGCAGTTCGTCGTCAAGCGGGTCGCGCAACTGGCGCGCTGGGCCCGCGAGCGCGGCAACCAGCCGCAGCAGGGCCGGGGTGGCGGGCGGGCGCCCCAGGAGGCCCCGGCCGCGCAGCCGCCCGCCGCGGACCGGGGCGGTCCCGCACTGAACCTGCGCAGCCCCGCCCACCGCACGGAGCGCGAGCTGCTGAAGCTGGCGCTCCAGCGCCCCGCGCTGGTCTCCCCCGCCTTCGACGCCTACGGGATCGACGAGTTCACCGCCCCGCCCTACGCCGCGGTCCGCCAGGCGATCCAGGACGCCGGGGGCGCCGCCCAGGGCACGGAGGACTACCTGGTCCGGGTCCGCGAGGCCGCGCCGAACGACACCGTCCGCGCGATGGTCACGGAGCTGGCGGTGGAGGCCATCCACGCCAAGACGGTGGACGAGGTGTACGCGGGGGTGCAGCTGGTCCAGGTCCGGCTGCGTGCCGTGGACCGCCGCGTCCTGGAGATCCAGGGCGCCCTGACCCGCCTGAGCCCGCAGGCCCCGCCGGAGCAGCACGCGGCGGTCCAGCAGGAACTGTGGGTCCTCCAGCAGTACGGGCAGCGCCTGCGCAACCGCGGGGCCGAAGGGCTCTGAGCCGGGGCCGGCGGCCGGGCCGTCCCGGCTGCTACACCCGGTCGCCGCGGCGGAGCCAGTCGCCGCCCGGGATCTCGGTGCCCGATGCGGCGAGGCGCCGGGCCAGCGGGGCCGCCGCCAGGTAGACCCAGGCGCGGACGCGGGTGCCGTCGGGGCGGACGGCCGCGCGGGCGACCCGGTCGTAGACGTTCCCCGGGCGGTCCGGGCCCGCGTACTCCTCCAGCAGGTCCAGCGCGGCCAGCAGTTCCCCGTACGCGCCGGGCGCCGGGGTGATCAGCTCCCCGGCGATGGCGGAGCCAGGCCGCTCGACGGCGTACGGGTAGCCGGGCCCCTCGTAGAGCGCCGCGTCCGGCAGCCGGGCGGGTTCCTCGGCCGCCGTCCGGCCCCGCAGGAACAGGGCGTGGTTGACCTCCCCCGGCCGTAGCGTCCCGTACACGAAGAACGGCAGTACGCCGGATTGCGGCCGATCGACCGATGTCACAGGGCCCTCCCTCGGCTCACACTGGGCAGTCCGCGCTCCGGGCCGAAGGTCCCGACCTGCGCGCGGACCACCACCGTACGCCCCGCTGTTACACGTTCTCCCGGCCCCCGTGACGGTCGCCGACTACGGTCGGAAGCCGCCCCCCTCCCCACCCCGACGGTTCCCTCCCCATGACGCGATCACCCCGCCGCACCACCGCCGCCCTGCTGCTGTCCGCCACCGCGCTGGCCCTGGGCGGGTGCGCCGCACCCGGCGGACTGGCCGTCGGCGAGCCCGTCGCTGCCGTCTCCCTCCAGCCGCTGCCGCGGACGCTCTGGCCGGCCTGGGCCGACGACTCGCCCAGGGCCGCGGGGGTCGAGACGGGGACCCGGCAGCCGCCCCCGACGCCGCTGGCGGGCGCGCCCGAGGTGGGTCCTGAGGGCCTCGCGGCGGTGAACGAGCTGGACGTCGTACGGGCGGACAAGCGGATGAAGCCGTTCTTGGGCAAGGGGAGGATCGACGCTCCCGGGCGGGCCGGGGTCCGCCCGGCCGTCCACCTCGACGTGACCGGGGACGGGAAGCAGGACCTCCTCGTCGCCACCGACACCGAGAGCGGGCGGACCGCCCTCAGCGTCTACACCGCCCGGGGCGAGCGGATCGTCCCCATCCTCTTCACCGTCGGGCGGCGGATGGCCGTCGAGTCCCTGGGCCCGGACCTGCTGGTCCGGATCGCCGCCGACGACGGATCCGAGCAGGCCGTCCGCTACCGCTGGGACGGCGAACGGATGACGGTGGTCAGCGACGAACGGCACTTCAACACGTCCTGCCCGAGCCGCGGCCCCGGGTCCCCCGGTCCCTCGGAACGCGCCGGCACGGACGGGCCGGCCCCGCGGTGAGGGTCCTGCCGGCCCGCGGCCGGCGGCCGCTGCGGGCCCTGGGACTGCGCTGGAAGATCGCCGTGCTGCTGGCCGTCGGCTGCTCGCTGGTCGCGGTCACCATCGGCGTCCTGATCCACCAGGCACGGGTGCGCCAGGTGGCCGACGCGGCCCGCAAGAGCGCCACCGAGCAGCTGGTCCGCGTACGGCAGGTCTACGAACTCACCGGCCGGCTCGACTTCGACAAGGTCGGGGAGGCCCACGCCCGGATCGACTGCCCCGGCATGCCGGCGCCGCTGCGCGAGGCCGCCCTGGCCGGACGGCGGAGCACCTATCTCGACCTGTCCGGACCGCACCCGGCGGTGTGGGCGGCGCGGCCGGTGGGCGGCGGCCGGGTGCTGACGGTGCGGCAGGCGCTCACCGCCGAGCAGGCCGAACTGGCGGAGCTGGACGGGCAGCTGATCGCGTCCGGGACCGGCGTGGTGGCGCTCTCCGCGGTGGGCGGGGCGCTGCTGGCCAGCCGGCTCAGCAAGGACCTGCGGTCGGCCGCGGAGACGGCCCGGCGGATCAGCGCGGGCGACCTGGACGCGCGGATCGGGGCCTCGGGGGTCCCGGGGAGCCGCGACGAGGTCGCCGAGCTGTCCTCGGCGGTCGACACGATGGCGGCGAGCCTGCAGCAGCGACTGGAGGCCGAGCAGCGGTTCACGGCGGACGTGGCGCACGAACTGCGCACCCCGCTGACGGGGCTGCACACGGCGGCCGAGCTGCTGCCTCCCGGACGGCCGACGGAGCTGGTGCGCGACCGGGTGGGAGCGCTGCGCACGCTGACGGAGGACCTGCTGGAGGTGGCCCGGCTCGACGCGAACCGGGAGGAGGCGCAGCTGGAGGAGCACCGGCTGGGGCCGCTGGTCGCCTCGATCACGCGGCGCTCGGGCGTGAGCGCACGGCTGTCGGGCACGGAGGACGTACGGGCCGGCGCGGCGGGCGGCGGGCCGGACGGGCGGCCGGACGGCGGGCCCGACGAGCGGCGGAACTGCGCGCCCGACGAGCGGCCGGCCGGGTGTGCGCGGGACCGGACGTACGGCCGCACGGACGAGGGGACGGGCCGCCGGACGGACGGCCGTGCGGGCGCCGGCGCGCTGGTGCGGACGGACGCCCGGCGCCTGGAGCGGATCCTGACGAACCTGCTGCTCAACGCCCGTCGGCACGGGGCCGGCCCGATCACGGTGACGGTGTCCGGGGCCTCGGTGACCGTACGGGACCACGGGCCGGGCTTCCCCGAGAGCCTGCTGCGGGAGGGCCCGCAGCGGTTCAAGACGGGTGCGGCGGAGCGCGGCCAGGGCACGGGGCTCGGCCTGACCATCGCCTTCGGCCAGGCCCAGGTGATCGGCGCCGCCGTGACCCTGTCGAACCCGGACCCCTCGGGCGCGGCAGCCACGGTGACCCTTCCGCGGGCCTGAGGAAGGGGCCCGTCACCCGGACGGGGTGGGGGCACCCTGATGCCCTTCCAGGGGGTCTGACGTGCACGGATCCCGTCCCGCGGGTCACCTCGCGCGAAATCTGACGATGCTTCAGCAGGCGCGCGCCGGACCGGCCGGTTTTCCTCGGAACACGACCCCGTGTCCCCAGGAGTACCCATGCGCCGCAGCACCGCCCACGTGCTCACCGCCACCGCGCTGACCGCCGTCGCCTTCGCCGGCCCGGTCGCCGGAGCGGTGGCCGCCGCGGACCTCGGCATGGCCGGATTCGCACCCGGGGACTTCGCCGTGCTGGAGGTCTGGCCGAAGTCCGCCACCCCGGGCGCCACGGTCACCGTGAACACCAAGGCCTGCGGCTCGGGCAGCCTCGCCGAGGGAGACGCCAGCACCGTCGGCGGAGGGCGTTTCAAGCTGGTCCCCGGCACGCACAAGGAAGTGGTCGAGGGACAGTTCCGGGTCGACCACGGCCTCCGGCCGGGCACCTACGGCATCGGCGCGACCTGCGCGAACGGCAAGTTCGCCACCGGTGACCTGGTCGTCACCGAGCACGGCCCGCAGGGCCACGTGCACACCGGGGTGGGCGGTGGCACGACCACCACCACCGACCCCGCCAAGATCACGGCGGGAGCGGTCGCCCTGGCCGCGGCCGCCGTCGGCGGTACCTGGCTCCTGCGTCGCCGGGCGAGCGGCACGCGGAGCTGACGGGCGCCCACCGCGGCCCCGGCCGCGGTCCGACCGGTACCGCCCCCCGTCGCCCGCCCCGCGAGGTCCCCCCCGTTCGCGGGGCCGGGCGACGGCCAGTCCTCCGAACGGCAACCCACGGAACGGAACGGCACGACGAGGGGGTAGGCATGCACGGCGGCTTCCGGCGCCCGCGCGGGCGCCTCGCGGCCGGCCGGGGTCCGACCGGACGGCGCGGTCCCGCCGGGCTGGTCGCGGTCGCCGCCTGCATCGGCATCTGGCTCGTGACCAGCGGCTCCCGTGAGCCCGTCGGGCCCCCGCTGCCCTCCCCCGCCGAGGCGCTGAGCACGCAGGACCGCTACCCGGGGGCCATCGCCCCGCTCACCGGCTCCCCGCCCACCCGGATCCGGATCCCGTCCATCCGCGTCGACGCCCCGCTGACCGGGCTCGGCCTCGACCGCGACGGCGGTCTCGAAGTGCCCCCGCCGACCCGCCGCGACCTCGCGGGCTGGTACCGGGACGGGACCACTCCCGGCGCGACGGGCACGGCCCTCATCGCGGGCCACGTCGACGACGCCAGCGGCCCGGCCGTCTTCTACCACCTGGGCGCGCTGCGCCGGGGAGCCGTGATCGAGGTCGCCCGCGCGGACGGACGCACGGCCGTCTTCACGGTCCACGCGGTCGAGGTCTACGACGCCAAGGCGTTCCCGGACGCGCGCGTCTACGGCCCCTCGCCGCGCGCGGAGCTGCGGGTGATCACCTGCGGCGGCGATTTCTCGCCGCGCACCGGCTACCAGGGCAACGTGGTGGTCTTCGCGCACCTCACCGGGACGTACTGACCCCCGCCGGCCACCCCGGTCACCCCGGTCACCCCCACTGTTCGAGACCCAGCTTGATCACCAGCGCGCCCACCACCGTCAGCAGGACGCCGCGGACGAAACCGCTGCCCTTCTTGAGCGCCATCCCGGCGCCGATCATCCCCCCGGCCAGGTTGAAGACCGCCATCAGGGCGGCCAGCTGCCACAGCACCATCCCCTGGTACGCGAACATCGCGAGCGCCCCCGCGTTGGTGCACACATTGACGATCTTGGCGGTGGCGGAGGCGGTGACCAGGTCGAGGTGGAGCAGGGCGGTGAGGGCCAGCACCAGGAAGGTGCCGGTACCGGGCCCGATGAGGCCGTCGTAGAAGCCGATGCCCAGGCCGGCCAGGCCGATCGCGAGCAGCACCCGCTGCCGGGAGACGGGCGCGGCGGAGGGGGCGGCGCCGAAACCGGGCTTGAAGATCACCACGGCGGCCACCACCACGAGCACCCCCATGATCAGCGGGCGCAGCGCGTCCTTGCTGATCCCGCCCGCGAGGGCCGCGCCTCCCATCGATCCCGCGAGGGCGGCCAGACCGATCCGGACGGCGAGCTTCACGTCGACCGGGGCCTTGCGCGCGTAGGTGACGGCCGCTCCGGTGGTGCCGACGATGGCCACCGCCTTGTTGGTGCCGAGCACGGTGGCGGGGTGGGCGTGCGGCAGGCCGAGCAGCAGGGCGGGCAGGAGCAGCAGTCCGCCGCCGCCCACCACCGCGTCGATCCAGCCGGCGGCGGCTGCGGCCACGCACAGCACGATGATCATGGTGATTGATATGTCAGGCACGGACCCGACCCTAGGGACAGGTTCCATGCACCATCCATCAATCCCGGGAAACTTGCGCAAAGGTTGAGCTTCGCCCGGCCGGCACCCGGTCCGGGGCCACCGGAGCAGCAGGTTCCACCCATGCCGTCAGCGCGGTCGCGGCCAGTACGCCGGCCAGCCCCAGCCCCGCCGCGAGCCGCCGCGCGGGCGGTACGCGGACCAGCCCGGCCGTCCCGGCCCGCAGGACGGAGTCCCGGCGCGGCTTGCGGTGCCGGGCGGCGGCGCGCGGCGCGGCGGCGTCCGGCGGGGACACGGGCACGGCGACGTGCAGGGGGTGGCGCATGGTGCGGGGGACCTCTCGGAAGCGGATCGAAGACGCGGGGCGGGCGGCCGGGGGAAGCCGGGTGGCGGGCAGCAAGGGCGAGCAAGGGGAAGCCGGGGGCCGTCCGCGGCCGGGTCAGAAGCTGAAGCACTCGCTGTGGACGCGCCCGGCCGGCACCCCCGCACGCAGCAGCGCCGCGCGTGTCGCCTCCGCCATCGCGGGCGGCCCGCACAGGTACACGTCGTGCTCCGCCAGGTCCGGGACGAGCGCGGTCAGCGCCCGCGGGGCCAGGGGGTCGTAGGGGCCGTCGGACGGTCCGAGCAGGTAGTGCAGCCCGGCCCGCCGCCCGGCCGCGATGGCCTCCAGCTCGTCCCGCAGCACGAGCTGCTCCTCGGCCCCGGCCCGGTAGAGCAGGGTGATGTCGCCCGGCCCGCCGGGCAGCGTCTCGAACAGGGCCCGCATCGGGGTGATCCCGACCCCGCCCGCGATCAGCAGCACCTTGGGCCGCGTCCGCCGGGCGGCGGTGAGCGCCCCGAACGGCCCCGTGGCGACGACCCGCGTACCGGGACGCAGCCGGCGGATCCGCCGCGAGTGCCCGCCGAGCCCCTTGACGGTGATCCGCAGGGTGGCGCCGCTGACCGGCGCGGACAGCGAGAAGGGCAGCGCCGTGTACCAGAGCCCCCGCCGCAGGAACCGCCAGCGCAGGAACTGTCCGGGCTCGGCCCGCAGCTCCGCGAGGTCCCGCCCGTGCACGACGACGGAGACCACCCCGGGGCCCTCCGCGCGCACCTCGGCGACGCGCAGCGCGTGCCGGAGGGCCTGCCGTACGGGCACCACGGCCCGGTACCAGACCAGCAACACGCCGACGAGGGCGTGGGCCAGGGCCCAGAACCAGGCGGCCACCGCCAGATCGGGCCCGGCGAGCTGGTGCCCGAAGGCCAGGGCGGCGGCGAGGTACACGACCAGGTGCACCCCGCGCCAGGTTTCGTGCGCGAGGCGGCGGCGTACGGCGCGGGCGGAGGTCGCCCCGACCGCGGCCAGGAGACCGGTCCCGGCCGCGGCGGCCGCGAGCGCGGGGTAGCCGAGCAGCCCCCGGCCGGCGGAGAGCACGTCCACCCCCTCGTGCACGGCGTAGCCGAGCAGGGCCAGGAGCCCGTGCCCGAAGCAGAGGAGGAGCACGTGGCGGCCGCCCAGCGCGTGCCAGCGGGCGAGCCGGTCGCCGCCGACGCCGTGCTCCACGGCGGGCACCCGGGCCATCAGGAACAGCAGCACGAGGATCCCGTACCCGGCGAGCAGCCCGGTCAGGTGCGCGGCGGTGGCGAAGAGCGCGTCGAGCCGGGCCGAGGGCCGCACCTGGGCGGCCCAGAGCAGGACCACCAGCCCCGCGCCGCCCAGCATCCCGCCCTTGACCCGCACCGCCACATCTCGCATGGCGCCCACGCTAAGGGCCTCCGCAGCCCTCCCGGTGGTCCTTAAGGGCGCCTTGAGGAAGGCCTCACCGGCCCTTAATCCGGGCGCTGAGGTCGGCGTTCCGCCCGGGTAACAGAGGTGATGCGGCAGGGAAACAGCGAGCCCGCACGCTCGTGCCATGACCTCGCAACAGCGTGTGGTGGTGATCGGCGGCGGCCTGGCGGGCCTGCGGCTCGCCGCGCGGCTGGGCCCGGCCGCGGAGGTGAGCGTCCTCGGCGAGGAGACCCACGCCCCCTACAACCGGGTCCTGCTCGCCGAGGTCCTGGCGGGCCGGTACGCCCCCGCGGTGACCGCCCTCCCGGACCCCGGTCCCGTGCTGCGCCGCGGGGTGCGGGCCGTGCGCGTCGACCGCGCCGAGCGGCGGGTGCACTGCGACGACGGCAGCGTGGAGACGTACGACACGCTGGTGCTGGCCACCGGCTCGAACCCGGTGCTGCCGCCGCTGCGCGGGCTGTTCACCCCGGGCGGGCGGGAACTCCCGGACGGGGTACACGCGTTCCGCACGATGGACGACTGCCTGGCCCTGGCCGCCGCCGTACGGCCGGACCTGCGCGCGGTGGTGATCGGCGGCGGGCTCCTGGGCGTCTCCGCCGCCCGCGCGCTGGCCGCCCGGGGCGCGCAGGTGGTCCTGGCGCAGCAGGCGGAGCGCCTGATGGAGCGCCAACTGGACGCGGACGCCTCCGCGCTGCTGCACGCACACCTGACCACCCTCGGCGTCGAGATCCACACGCGCTGCCGCGTCCGCGGCCTGACCACCGCCGCCACCACCGCCCCCGGCACCCCCGCCGCCCGGCCGGGCCACGCCGCCCGCCGGGTCACCGGAGTCGAACTCGCCGACGGCTACCGCCTCGACGCCGACCTCGTCGTGCTCGCCTGCGGCGTGCGCCCCCGTACCGGACTCGCCCGCGCCGCCGGGCTGGAGGTCCGCAAGGGCGTGGTGGTCGACGACCGGCTGCGCACCGGCGACCCCCGCGTCCACGCCATCGGGGACTGCGCCGAGCACGCCGGCCGGGTGTACGGCCTGGCGGGCCCCGCCCTGGAACAGGCCGACGCCCTGGCGGCGGTCCTGACGGGCGCGGACGCCACCGGCCGCGGGCCCGCCGGCGACCGCGCGGCCGGCTACACCGGGACCCGCGCCCTGACCCGCCTCACCCTGAGCGCCGCAGGCACCGGCCCCTTCGACCTCGCCGCCTTCGGCGAGCCGACCCCGCTCCCCGGCGACGACGTGGTCCGTCTCGCCGACGCCACCCGCCGCACCTACCGCAAGGTCGTCGTCCGCGGCGACCGGCTCGTCGGCGGGGTGCTGCTGGGCGAGCTCTCCACCGTGGGCGCCCTCGCCCGCAGCTGGGAGGGCGACGAATCACTGGACGACCTGTTCCACCTGCTCACCGACGACGGAGGCCACTGACATGACCGAGCCCCTGCCCGCGATCGTGCTGATCGGCCACGGCATGGTCGGCCAGCGCTACCTGGAGGCCCTCGCCGAACGCGGCGCCACCGCCACGCACCGGATCACCGTGCTCTGCGAGGAGCCCCGGCCCGCCTACGACCGCGTACACCTGACCTCGTACTTCTCCGGCAGCACCCCCGAGGACCTGTCCCTCGTCCCGGACGGGTTCATGGAGCGGCACGGCATCGCGCTGCACCTCGACGACCCCGCCGAGAGCATCGACCGGGACGCGCGCACCGTCACCTCGCGCTCCGGGCACGTGTTCCCGTACGACGTCCTGGTCCTGGCGACCGGCAGCTTCCCCTTCGTGCCGCCCGTCCCCGGCAAGGACGCCCCGGGCTGCTTCGTGTACCGCACGATCGAGGACCTCCTCGCGATCGAGGAGTACGCCAGGACGCGCACCGCCGGCGCCGTCGTCGGCGGCGGCCTGCTCGGCCTGGAGGCGGCCGGGGCGCTCAAGGGCCTCGGACTCGCCACCCGCGTCGTGGAGTTCGCGCCCCGGCTGATGCCCGTCCAGGTGGACGAGGGCGGTGGCGCCGCCCTGCTGCGGACCATCGAATCCATGGGACTGACCGTGCACACCGGCGTCGGCACCCAGGAGGTGCTGACGGGCGAGGACGGCGCGGTCACGGGGATGCGGCTCTCCGACGGCTCCACCGTCGACACGGAGCTCGTCGTCTTCTCCGCCGGGGTCCGTCCCCGCGACGGGCTCGCCCGCGACAGCGGCCTGGACGTCGGCGAACGCGGCGGGATCGCCGTCGACTCCCGCTGCCGCACCTCCGACCCGCGGATCTACGCCATCGGCGAGTGCGCCCTGGCCTGCGACGGCCGGGTGTACGGCCTGGTCGCACCGGGCTACGAAATGGCCGAGACGGCCGCCGAGGACCTGCTCGGGCGCGAACGGGAGTTCACCGGGGCCGACCTGTCCACCAAGCTGAAGCTGCTCGGCGTGGACGTGGCCTCCTTCGGCGACGCGCACGGCACCTCCCCCGACAGCCTGGACGTGGTCTGGTCCGACTCGCGCAGCGGCGTCTACAAGAAGCTCGTCGTCTCCGCGGACGGGGTCCTGCTCGGCGGGGTGCTGGTCGGCGACGCCGACGCGTACGGGCTGCTGCGCCCGCTCACCGGCAGCGTCCCGCCCGTCGCCCCGGAGCAGCTGGTCCTGCCCGCCGGGCTCGGCCCCGCCACCCAGCTGGGCCCGGCCGCGCTCCCGGACACCGCGGTGATCTGCTCCTGCCACAACGTCACCAAGAAGGCGATCACCGCCTGCGCGACCCTGCCCGAGGTCAAGAAGTGCACCAAGGCCGGCACGGGCTGCGGCGGCTGCCTGAAGGTGATCGGCCAGCTGCTGCCGGCCGCCGCCGACAAGGGGCTGTGCGGCTGCTTCCCGTACACCCGCGCCGAGCTCTACGAGATCGTCCGCACCCGTCGCCTCACCTCGTACCGGGAGATCCTCGACGGTCACGGCCGCGAGGAGGCCCGGGGCGGGGAGGGCTGCGAGGTGTGCAAGCCGGCCGTCGGCTCGGTCATCGCCTCCCTCGCCCCCACCCTGGGCGCGAGCGGCTACGTCCTGGACGGGGAGCAGGCCGCCCTCCAGGACACCAACGACCACTTCCTCGCGAACCTGCAGCGCAACGGCTCCTACTCGGTCGTCCCGCGCATCCCCGGCGGGGAGATCACGCCGGACAAGCTGATCGTGATCGGCGAGGTGGCCCGCGACTTCGGCCTCTATACGAAGATCACCGGCGGCCAGCGCATCGACCTCTTCGGCGCGAGCGTGGACCAGCTCCCCCGCATCTGGGCGCGCCTGGTCGACGCAGGATTCGAATCCGGCCACGCCTACGGCAAGGCCCTGCGGACGGTGAAGTCCTGCGTGGGGCAGACCTGGTGCCGCTACGGGGTCCAGGACAGCGTCCGCATGGCCATCGACCTGGAGCTGCGCTACCGGGGCCTGCGCGCCCCGCACAAGCTGAAGTCGGCGGTCTCGGGCTGCACCCGCGAGTGCGCCGAGGCCCAGAGCAAGGACTTCGGGATCATCGCCACGGCGAACGGCTGGAACCTCTACGTCGGCGGCAACGGCGGGGCCGTCCCGCGCCACGCCGACCTCCTGGCGCAGGACCTGTCGGACGCCGAACTGGTCCGGCTCATCGACAGGTTCCTGATGTTCTACATCCGCACCGCGGACCGGCTGGAGCGCACGTCGACCTGGCTGGACCGGCTGGAGGGGGGCCTGGACCACCTGCGGGACGTGATCGTGCACGACTCGCTCGGACTGTGCGCGGAACTGGAGGCGCTGATGGCCGACCACGTCGCGCACTACCGCGACGAGTGGGCCGAGACCCTCCGGGACCCGGAGCGGATGCGCCGGTTCGTGTCCTTCGTCAACGCCCCCGGCGCCCCCGACCCGACCGTGAAGTTCGTGCCCGAACGCGACCAGGTCAAGCCCGACCTGGCCGTCCTGACCGTGGGAGGTCCCGTCCGATGAGCGTAGAACTGCGGGTGGCGGAAGGCTGGCTGACGGTGTGCGAGCTGTCCTCGCTCACCCCGGGGCGGGGGGTCGCCGCCCTGTTGCCGGACGGGAGCCAGGCCGCCGTGTTCCTCGACCGCGCCGGGCGCCCGTACGCGATCGGCAACCAGGACCCCTTCACCGGCGCGCACGTCCTGTCGCGCGGGCTCCTGGGGTGGGCGGCGGGCCGGCCGTTCGTGGCCTCGCCGCTGCTCAAGCAGCGCTTCGACCTGGAGTCGGGGCGCTGCCTGGACGACGAGGAGGTGGCGGTCCGGACGTATCCGGTGCGGACCGCCGCGGCCTCGTAGCGCAGGTCAGCCCTGGACCATCGAGGGGTCCATCCACATGATCTCCCAGGTGTGGCCGTCGAGGTCGTCGAAGGCCCGGCCGTACATGACGCCGTGGTCCTGGGCGGGCCGGGGCTCGGTGGCCCCGGCCGCCAGGGCCCCGTCGACCAGCGCGTCGACCGCGGTGCGGCTCTCGGCGCTCAGGCAGAGCAGCACCTCGGAGGTGGTGGTGGCGTCGGCGATGGCCTTGTGGGTGAAGTCCTTGTAGCGGGCCTCGGTGAGGAACATCGCGACGATGCTCTCGGTGATGGGCATGGACGCGCAGTTCTCGTCGGTGAACTGCGCGTTGAAGGAGTAACCGAGCGCGCTCCAGAAGGCCTTGGTCGCCTCCAGGTCCTTGACGGGCAGGTTGACGAAGATCATGGTGGCCATCTCGGTCTCTCTCTTCTCTCGTGTGGTGCTTTCGAGAGGTAGACCGTGGCCCCCCGGCGAACTCATCGCTCCGCGGGAAACTTTTTCGAAGTTTCTTTGCAGCGCCACGAAACCGCAGGTCAGAGCCGTGCGCACCGGATCAGGACACCACGGCGCCCCCCTTGAGGAGGGCCGCGCCCAGGGGGGTGACGGTGTGCAGGACGGCGTTGCCGTGGCGGAGGGTGGTCACCAGGCCGGCCTCGCGCATCACGCAGGCGTGCTGGCTCGCCGACGCCAGGGAGACCCCGGCCCGGCGGGCCAGTTCGCTGGTGGTGGCCCCGTCGCCGATGGCCCGCAGCACCACGGAACGCGTGTGGCCCACCAGCTTGCCCAGGGTCCGCTGACGCTGTTCCTCCGCGGGCCGGGCGGCCTCGCCGCCGGCCGTCGAGGAGGCCAGCTGGGCCGCGGCCGGGTAGACGAGCACGGGCGGCAGCTCCGGGTCGTGCAGGGTCACCGCCGTGCGCCGGCAGAAGAAGGACGGCTGGAGCAGCAGCCCGCGCCCCCGCAGCCGTACGTCCCGGTCCACCGGGTACTCGCACTCCAGCACCGGGGCCCGCCAGCGCAGCATCGGCGGCAGCGAGGCGAGCAGCTCGTCCGCGCCGCCGTCCAGCAGCGCCCGGCCGCGCGCCGCCCGCTCCGCCTCTATCTGGGCCTGGATGTGGGTCCAGTACGGCTCCACGGCCGCGCGGTGGTAGCCCCGCAGCTCGCCCAGGAGCCGGGGCAGGTGTTTGGTGCCGCCGTCGATGAACTCCCGCAGCCGGGCCGGCGCGGGGGTCCCGAAGGCCGCCCCGAAGCCCGTCCCGGCGCCCGCGCCCACGAGCGACAGCTCGCGCCGCAGCCGTTCGGGCCGGAGCGCGCGCAGGGCGTCTAGGCCCACGTCCCATCCGTACTGCCCCTCGGCGGGGGTCAGGAAATCCGGGAAATAGCCGCGCGCGGGTATGAGCGCACCCAGCAGCCTTGTTTCACCATTCAACCGGCTACGGGTTTCCGTACGCCATTCACCGAACAACCGGGCATCACGCCGGTCTCTTAAGCGGTGAAAACTCAGAATCGTTTCCCACAACGCATCGGGACGTCCTGCCATCCGTACGCGTGCCAGGTCCACTCCAGTGAAATGGATACGAAGCACCGAACCCCCAGCTGTGCAACCGCAATCCCCCCGCCCTATGAGTATGCATGCCGTCACACGTGGTCACCACGCCCTTTCGGCCACAGTTGAAACCCCTTTCGGCAGGGGCGTGACAAGCGAAATCCTGTACTCCGCCAGGCACACTCCGGTGCGACCGAAACGCTCCGTGAAGGCCGTGGGGGGCTTTGCGGGGCCTGGCGGTCGGTCGCACAGGGAAGCGCCGACGTGCCTGGCGGATAGGCGGCAGGCGGTGGACGGGTGGGGATCCGTCCACCGCCTGGCGCCGTAAAGACTTCGTTGAATATGCGGCGATACCCGGCTTCGCCGCCGCCTTCGAAATGAAGGCGCGCCTGCCCCCGGAGGTCAGGCAACCGGGGACAGGCGCGGTCAGGGGGGAGCGGCCACGGCCGCTCCCGGCGGGGCTCAGCGGCTGTCGGAGCCCTTCGCCTCGGCGGCCGCACGGCCGGCCTCCAGGCGCGCCACCGGGATCCGGAAGGGCGAGCAGGAGACGTAGTCGAGGCCCACCTCGTGGAAGAAGTGCACCGACTCCGGGTCGCCGCCGTGCTCACCGCAGACGCCGAGCTTGAGGTCGGGACGGGTGGCCCGGCCCTGCTCGACCGCGTGGCGCACGAGCGAGCCGACGCCGTCCTTGTCGATGGTCTCGAAGGGCGAGACCCCGAAGATGCCCTTCTCCAGGTAGGCGGTGAAGAAGCTGGCCTCGACGTCGTCCCGGGAGAAGCCCCACACCGTCTGGGTCAGGTCGTTCGTGCCGAAGGAGAAGAACTGCGCGGCCTCGGCGATCTGGCCGGCGGTCAGGGCGGCGCGCGGCAGCTCGATCATCGTGCCGATCGAGAGCTTGAGGCTGGTGCCGGTGGCGGCCTCGACCTCTGCGATGACCCCGTCGGCCTCGTCGCGGACGATCTCCAGCTCCTGGACGGTGCCCACGAGCGGGATCATGATCTCGACGCGCGGGTCGCCCTTGGCGTTCTTGCGCTCGGCCGCGGCCTCGGCGATCGCCCGGACCTGCATGGCGAACAGACCGGGGATGACCAGGCCGAGGCGGACGCCGCGCAGACCCAGCATCGGGTTCTGCTCGTGCAGCTTGTGCACGGCCTGGAGCAGGCGCAGGTCGTTCTCGTTGGCGTCCTTGCGGGACTCGGCGAGGGCGACGCGGACCGACAGCTCGGTGATGTCGGGCAGGAACTCGTGCAGCGGCGGGTCGAGCAGCCGGACGGTGACGGGCAGGCCGTCCATCGCCTCGAACAGCTCGGTGAAGTCCTTCTTCTGCAGCGGCAGCAGGGCCGACAGGGCGCCCTCGCGCTCCTCGTCGGTGTCCGCGAGGATCAGGCGCTCGACCATCTCGCGGCGCTCGCCGAGGAACATGTGCTCGGTGCGGCACAGGCCGATGCCCTGGGCGCCGAAGCGGCGGGCGCGCAGCGCGTCCTCGGCGTTGTCGGCGTTGGCGCGCACCCGCAGGCGGCGCACGCGGTCCGCGTAGGCCATGATCCGGTGCACGGCGGCGACCAGCTCGTCGGCGTCGTCGGCGCCGGCGTGCATGCGGCCCTCGAAGTACTCGACGACCGGGGACGGTACGACGGGTACCTCACCGAGGTAGACCTTGCCGGTGGAGCCGTCGATGGAGACGACGTCGCCCTCTTCGATGACCGTCTCGCCGACCGTCATCCGGCGGCGCTTGGTGTCGACGTCGAGCTCCTCGGCGCCGCAGACGCAGGTCTTGCCCATGCCGCGGGCGACGACGGCGGCGTGCGAGGTCTTGCCGCCGCGCGAGGTCAGGATGCCCTCGGAGGCGATCATGCCGTCGAGGTCGTCGGGGTTGGTCTCGCGGCGGATCAGGATGACCTTCTCGCCGGAACGGGACCACTTGACGGCCGTGTACGAGTCGAAGACGGCCTTGCCGACCGCCGCACCCGGGGAGGCGGCGATACCGCGGCCCAGCAGGGTGGTCTTCGCGTCCTCGTCGAAGCGCGGGAACATCAGCTGGGCCAGCTGGTGGCCGGTGACGCGCTGCAGCGCCTCGGCCTCGTCGATCAGGCCCTGGTCCACGAGCTGGGTGGCGATGCGGAACGCGGCGCCGGCGGTGCGCTTGCCGACACGGGTCTGGAGCATCCACAGCTGACCGCGCTCGATGGTGAACTCGATGTCGCAGAGGTCCTTGTAGTGGGTCTCCAGCTTCGTCATGATCGCCATGAGCTGGTCGTACGAGGCCTTGTCGATGGCCTCCAGGTCCGCGAGCGGAACGGTGTTGCGGATGCCCGCGACGACGTCCTCGCCCTGGGCGTTCTGCAGGTAGTCGCCGTAGACGCCCGCGTGGCCGCTGGCCGGGTCACGGGTGAAGGCGACGCCGGTGCCGGAGTCGGGGCCGAGGTTGCCGAAGACCATCGAGCAGATGTTGACCGCGGTGCCCAGGTCGCTCGGGATGCGCTCCTGGCGGCGGTAGAGCTTGGCGCGGTCGGTGTTCCAGGAGTTGAAGACGGCCTCGACGGCGAGGTCGAGCTGCTCGCGGGCGTCCTGCGGGAACTCGCGGCCGGCCTCCTTCGAGACGATCTTCTTGAAGGCCTTGACCAGCTTCTTGAGGTCGGCGGCGTCGAGGTCGGTGTCGACGGTGACCTTCTTGGCGGCCTTGGCCTCGTCGAGGGCGTCCTCGAAGAGCTCGCCCTCGACGCCGAGGACGGTCTTGCCGAACATCTGGATGAGACGGCGGTACGAGTCCCACGCGAAGCGCTCGTTGCCCGCCTGGGCGGCGAGGCCGGTGACGGACTCGTCGGAGAGGCCGATGTTGAGGACCGTGTCCATCATGCCCGGCATGGAGAACTTGGCTCCGGAGCGGACGGAGACCAGCAGCGGGTCGTCCGACTGACCGAGCTTCTTGCCCATCTTCGCCTCGAGGGCGGCGAGGTGCGCGCCGACCTCGTCGCGCAGCTCGGCCGGGGCCGAGCCGCTCTCCAGGTAGACCTTGCAGGCCTCGGTGGTGATGGTGAAGCCGGGGGGCACGGGGAGACCAAGGTTGGTCATCTCGGCGAGGTTGGCTCCCTTGCCGCCGAGAAGGTCCTTGAGGTCCCGGTTGCCCTCGGTGAAGTCGTAGACGAACTTCTGATCTTTGTTTTCCGACACGGGTCTCGACTCCTCGAGGACTCGGGTGGCTGCCCTGACGGCCAGGAACATACCCAGATCGAAGGCTTCTGGGTACGTCCACTTGGCCGTCATGCGGCTGTAACCACCCGTGCGCCACCACATCGAAAGTAACTCACGGGTAAGGAAAACCGGCCCGCAGCATTCAGAACCCGAAGGGAGAGGGGGGTTTTGAGGCCTGATCACGCTCGGATGAGCGATCATCGATACATTTGCGTTCAAGTCTTGAACGCACAAAGGGTGGCACCCAGTGCCACCCTTTGAAAGTCTTACCCGTGACTTATGTGCTCATCTGAGCGAAACCCCTCCCATGCGTGGCGTATATCACGCCGCACGGAGGGCGATTTGTCAGCCCCCGGAGGTGTCCAGCTCGGCGTCCTCGCTCACGCCGGCGCAGTCGTACGGATCGTTCAACCAGCCCTCGGGCAGGACAACCCGGTTGTTTCCGGACGTCCGGCCGCGCGGACCGTCCGCACTCTCGGGCCACGGCTGATCCAGATCGAGCTCGCTCAGATGAGCGTCCAGTTCGGCCAGGGAGGAGGTGACCGCCAGCTTCCCCCGCATCTCGGACCCCACCGCGAAGCCCTTGAGGTACCAGGCCACGTGCTTACGGAAGTCGATCACCCCGCGCGCCTCGTCGCCGATCCACTCCCCCAGCAGCTGCGCGTGCCTGACCATCGTGGCCGCGACCTCGCGCAGCGTGGGCTTGTGGAAGTCCTCGGGCCTGCCCTCGAAGGCCGCCACCAGGTCGTTGAACAGCCACGGCCGCCCGAGGCAGCCGCGCCCCACGACGACGCCGTCGCAGCCCGTCTCGCGGACCATGCGCAGGGCGTCCTCCGCACACCAGATGTCGCCGTTGCCGAGCACCGGAATCTCCGGCACGTGCTCCTTGAGACGGGCGATGGCCTCCCAGTCGGCCGTCCCGCCGTAGTGCTGGGCGGTGGTGCGGCCGTGCAGGGCGATGGCGGTGACCCCTTCCTCGACGGCGATCCGGCCGGCGTCGAGGTAGGTGAGGTGATCGTCGTTGATGCCCTTGCGCATCTTCATCGTCACCGGCAGGTCGCCCGCGCCCGCGACGGCCTCGCGCAGGATCGCCCGCAGCAGGTTGCGCTTGTAGGGCAGGGCCGAGCCGCCGCCCTTGCGGGTGACCTTGGGGACGGGGCAGCCGAAGTTGAGGTCGATGTGGTCGGCGCGGTCCTCTTCGACGATCATCCGGACGGCCTTGCCGACCGTCACCGGGTCCACCCCGTACAGCTGAATCGAGCGCGGCTTTTCCGTCGCGTCGAAGTGGATCAGCTGCATGGTCTTGTCGTTGCGCTCGACCAGGGCGCGGGTCGTGATCATCTCGCTCACGAACAGCCCCTTGCCGCCCGAGAACTCGCGGCAGAGGGTGCGGAACGGGGCATTGGTGATGCCGGCCATCGGCGCGAGCACCACCGGGGGCTGCACGGTGTGCGGGCCGATCGCGAGCGGCGGGGGGAGCGTGGTCATCCCCCCATTGTCGCGCATGCCCTTGTTGTTAGTTAGACGTACTATCGGCGGCATGCATCACATGAGTCACCGGCGGCGCGTGCTCGTCCTGGCGATCTGCTGCATGAGCCTGCTCATCGTCAGTCTCGACAACACCGTCCTGAACGTCGCGCTCCCTTCGATGCGCCACGAACTGCACGCCTCGGTCTCGGGCATGCAGTGGACGATCGACGCGTACACCCTGGTCCTGGCCTCGCTGCTGATACTGGCCGGGTCCACGGCCGACCGGATCGGGCGCCGCAGGGTCTTCGCGGCGGGCCTGGTCCTCTTCACCGCGGGCTCGGCGCTCTGCTCGCTCGCCCCCACCCTCGAATGGCTGATCGCCTTCCGGATGGTCCAGGCCGTCGGCGGCTCGATGCTCAATCCGGTCGCCATGTCGATCATCACCAACACGTTCACGGACCCGAAGGAACGCGCCCGCGCCATCGGCGTCTGGGGTGCGGTGGTGGGCATCTCCATGGCCGCCGGGCCCCTGATCGGCGGCCTGCTGGTGGACTCCGTCGGCTGGCGGTCGATCTTCTGGGTGAACCTGCCCGTCGGCCTCCTCGCCCTCGCCCTGACCCTGCGCTACCTCCCCGAGTCCCGGGCCGAGCACCCCCGCCGGTCCGATCCGGTGGGCCAGCTGCTGGTCATGGTCCTGCTCGGCGCGATGACGTACGGGATCATCGAGGGCCCGGCGGCCGGCTGGACCTCCCCGGTCATCGTCGGCTGCGCCCTGGCCGCCGTGGCCGCGCTGACCGCGCTGATCGTCTACGAGCCCCGGCGCGCGGAGCCGCTGATCGACCCCCGGTTCTTCCGGAGCGCGCCGTTCAGCGGGGCGACGGTGATGGCGGTGAGCGCCTTCGCCGCGCTGTCCGGGTTCCTCTTCCTGAACACCCTCTACCTCCAGGACGTACGGGGGCTGGGCGCCCTCGACGCCGGGCTCTACATGCTGCCGATGGCCGTGCCGGCGTTCCTGTGCGCGCCGCTGGCCGGCCGGCTGGTCGCCACCCGGGGGCCGCGGCTCCCGCTGCTGATCGCGGGGGTGGCGATGGGGGCGAGCGGGCTGCTGTTCGCAGCGTTCTCGGCGGAGGGCTCCACCCCCCTGATGTTCGCCGGGTACGTGCTCTTCGGCATCGGCTTCGGCCTGGTCAACGCCCCGATCACCAATACGGCGATCTCCGGGATGCCGCGCGCCCAGGCGGGGGTCGCGGCCGCCGTGGCCTCCACCAGCCGGCAGACCGGCGGGGCGCTGGGCGTCGCGGTGATCGGCGCGGTGCTGGCGGCCGGGACGGCGGGCGGCGGGGACTTCGCGGCGGCCACCCGGCCCGCCTGGTGGATCATCACGGCCTGCGGGCTGCTGGTCCTGCTCGTGGGCGCGGCGACGACCGGCGCGTGGGCCGATGCCACGGCCCGGCGCACGGCCCGCGAGCTCGAACCGGCCCCCAGCCCCGCGGCGGCGGCCGCTCCCCCCATGGCCTGACGGGCCACCGGTCCGCGGCGGGACCGCGGGCGCTTCACACCGACGGGTGACAGATATTGAAATCTGTCACCCGTCATGCCATTGTTGTTCCATGACGACACACGAGAACACCACCGCCACCCCCCGCACGCTCGGCGCCACGGGCCCCACCGTCTTCCCCCTGGGGCTGGGCTGCATGGGCATGTCCGCGCTCTACGGCGAGGCCGACCGCTCCGAGTCCCTCGCGACCGTCCACGCCTTCCTCGAAGCGGCTCCCGCCGGGATGAACACGCTGCTCGACACCGGCGACTTCTACGGAATGGGCCACAACGAGCTGCTGATCAACGAAGCCCTGCGCACCGCCCCCGCGGCCGCCCGCGAGGCGGCGCTGACCAGCGTCAAGTTCGGAGCCCTGCGCACCGTCGAGGGCGGCTTCACCGGGTACGACGGCCGGCCCGCGGCCGTGAAGAACTTCCTGGCCTACTCCCTGCAGCGGCTCGGCCGGGACCACATCGACGTCTACCGGATCGCCCGCGTGGACCCGGACGTCCCGATCGAGGAAACCGTCGGGGCCATCGCCGAGGCCGTGCAGGCGGGACACGTACGGCACATCGGCCTCTCCGAGGTCGGCGCCGACACCCTGCGCCGGGCCGCCGCCGTGGCCCCGATCTCCGACCTCCAGATCGAGTACTCCCTGATCTCCCGCGGCATCGAGGACGAGATCCTGCCGACCGCCAGAGAACTCGGCATCGGGATCACGGCGTACGGGGTGCTCTCCCGCGGCTTGATCAGCGGCCACTTCTCCCGCGACCGCGAGCTGGCCCCGGGCGACTTCCGCGGGATGAGCCCCCGCTTCCAGGGCGAGAACCTCCAGCGCAACCTCGACCTGGTCGAGGTACTGCGCAAGGTGGCCGCGGAGAAGGGCGTGAGTGTCGCGCAGACCGCCATCGCCTGGGTGCTCGCCCAGGGGCCGCGCCACGGCGTCGACATCGTGCCGCTGGTCGGGGCCCGGCGCCGGGACCGGCTGGCGGAGGCACTCGGTGCCATGCGGGTGGAGCTGACCCCGGCGGACCTGGCGGCCGTCGAAGCGGCGGTCCCGGCGGGAGCGGCGGCCGGCGATCGCTACCCGGCGGCCCAGATGGCCCACCTGGACAGCGAGCACTGAGCGGGCGGTACGGTCGTACCCATGCCCTCCGCTGCCGCCGAGCCCCTGACCCCCGAGCGCATCCTCGAAACGACCGAGGAGGTGCTGCGGCGCTTCGGCCCGGGCAAGGCGACCGTGGTGGACGTGGCGCGCGCCCTGGGCGTCAGCCACGGCAGCGTGTACCGGCACTTCCCGTCGAAGGCGGCACTGCGCGAGGCCGTCACGGACCGCTGGCTCGCCAAGAGCGTGGTCGTGCTGGAGCGCATCGCCTCGGCTCCGGCCGAGGCGGCCCCCACCAAGCTGGAGACGTGGCTCGAAGCCCTCTTCGAGGCCAAGCGGAAGAAGGCCGGGGCGGATCCCGAGCTGTTCGCCACCTACACCGTGCTGCTGGCCGAGAACAGCGGGGTGGTCGACGCCCACCTGACCCAGCTCATCGACCAGCTGACACGGATCATCGCCGAGGGCGTCGCGGCCGGCACCCTGGCCGCTCCCGATGTCCCCGCGGCCGCCCGCGCCGTGTTCGACGCCACCGGGCGCTTCCACGATCCGCAGTACGCGGCCGACTGGATCTCGCCGACGATCGTGCCCGAGTTCGAGGCCGTCACCTCGCTCATCATCCGAGGCCTGCGCGCCTGACCTGGGACTCCGCTGTCCGGAACGAAACCCACCATCCGGAATGAAACCCTCCGGACGGCTTGGCGATCATTTTGGGTCAGCCAACTTGTACATGTCCCTGTCATTTCTTTACGGTCCCCTTACCGCACACTTCACCATGTACGTTCCAGGGGGAACCTTGTCCACCGACGTCTCACGTCCCGCACCTCCCGCGCGCTCCGGCGCGGCCGCCGCCGTCAGCTGGATCCTGACGATCGGCCTGAATGTGGTCGCGCCGATCCTCACGTACAACGCGCTCAAGGACCACGGCTGGAGCGAGTTCGCGGCGCTGCTCATCAGTGGCGCCTGGGCGGTTCTCGACACCGCCATCGTCGTGGCCTGGCGGCGCAAGCTCGACGAATTCGCCCTGGTCACCATCGTGTTCCTGGTGATCACCGCCGTCGTCTCACTCATCGGCGCCCACTCGGCGCGGGCCCTGCTGATCAAGGACTCGGGCGTGACGGGCCTGTTCGGGCTGCTCTGCCTGGCCACCCTGGCCACGGCCCGCCCGCTGATCTTCTACTTCGGCCGCAAGTTCGCCACGGACGGCACTCCGGAGAGCACCGCCTGGTGGAACGGCCTGTGGCAGTACGAGGGCTTCCGCACCACGATGCGCCGCATGACCCTGGTGTGGGGCGCCGCCTACGTCATCGAGGCCCTGGTCCGGATCGCCCTGGCCTTCGCCCTGAGCACCTCGACCATGGTGGTGATCAGCCCGTTCATGATCTACGGGACCATGATCGGCCTGGCGGTGTGGACGACCCGCTACGGCAAGCGCTCCCAGGCCGAGGGTGAGAGGCGGGCGGCCGAGGCGGCGGCGCAGGCGGCCGGGCAGCCGGCCGTGCAGACCGCCGGAGGAACCCCCGCGGCCTGACCCGCCGCGCAGGAACACACGAAAGCCGGTGGCCCGGTGCGCGGATCGCGCACCGGGCCACCGGCTTTCTCGCGTCGGGACCTAGCAGCCGAGCAGACGGCTGCCGAGGTAGCTCTGGATCTGGTCCAGGGAGACGCGCTCCTGCTTCATGGTGTCGCGCTCGCGCACGGTCACCGCGTTGTCGTCCAGGGTGTCGAAGTCGACGGTGACGCAGAACGGCGTACCGATCTCGTCCTGGCGACGGTAGCGGCGGCCGATGGCACCGGCGTCGTCGAACTCGATGTTCCAGTTCTTGCGCAGG
Source organism: Streptomyces sp. NBC_01276 (assembly GCF_041435355.1). Taxonomy (GTDB): domain Bacteria; phylum Actinomycetota; class Actinomycetes; order Streptomycetales; family Streptomycetaceae; genus Streptomyces. Next base: position 5,200,012 of record NZ_CP108442.1, on the reverse strand, counting down.
TCGGCGGCCAGGCCCTTGGCCTTCGGCGACAGCGTCGCGTTGCGGGACAGCGGCAGGACGGCGACCTTGATGGGCGCCAGGCGCGGGTCGAGGCGCATGACGGTGCGCTTCTCCATGACGCCCTTGGCGTTGGGGGCCTCGTCCTCGTTGTACGCGTCGAGCATGAAGGCGAGCATGGCGCGGTTCACACCGGCCGCCGGCTCGATGACGTACGGCGTGTAACGCTCGCCGGCCTCCTGGTCGAAGTACGTCAGGTCCTGGCCGGAGGCGGCGGAGTGCGCCTTGAGGTCGAAGTCGGTGCGGTTGGCCACGCCCTCCAGCTCGGAGAACTCGTTGCCACCGAAGTTGAAGCGGTACTCGATGTCGGCGGTGCGCTTCGAGTAGTGGGACAGCTTCTCCTTCGGGTGCTCGTACCAGCGGATGTTCTCCTCGCGGATACCGAGGCCGCGGTACCAGTTCCACCGCTCGGCCATCCAGTACTCCTGCCACTGCTCGTCCTCGCCCGGCTTGACGAAGAACTCCATCTCCATCTGCTCGAACTCGCGCGTGCGGAAGATGAAGTTGCCCGGCGTGATCTCGTTGCGGAAGGACTTGCCCATCTGCGCGATGCCGAACGGGGGCTTCTTGCGCGAAGTCGTCTGCACGTGGGCGAAGTTGGTGAAGATGCCCTGGGCGGTCTCCGGGCGCAGGTATGCCTTGGAACCGGTGTCCTGGGTCGGGCCGAGGTGGGTCTCCAGCATGCCGGAGAACTGCTTGGGCTCGGTGAACTGGCCCTTCACGCCACAGTGGGGGCAGTTGACGTCGGCAAGGCCGTTGGCGGGCAGGCGGCCGTGCTTGGCCTCGTACGCCTCTTCCAGGTGGTCGGCACGCTGGCGCTTGTGGCAGGAGGTGCACTCGGTGAGCGGGTCGGAGAAGGTCGCGACGTGGCCGGAGGCCACCCACACCTCGGGGGCCAGGATCACGGAAGAGTCGAGGCCGACGACGTCCTCACGCCCGGTGACCATCGCCTTCCACCACTGGCGCTTGATGTTCTCCTTGAGCTCGACACCGAGCGGGCCGTAGTCCCAGGCAGCCCTGGAGCCGCCGTAGATGTCACTGCACGGGAAAACGAAGCCACGGCGCTTGCTCAGGCTGACGATGGTTTCGATCTTGTCGGCGGCCACGGTGCTCTCTTCATTACGAGGACGAACGGCGAAGTCTTTAGGTTACCGGCGCCCGCACCCCGCCTATCAAATCGGGGACCCCTTCTACGGAGGACGGCAGTCCGCTCACCGGGGCTTTTGACAATCGTTTCCATCTTTGATGAAAATGGATGTCATGAACGTACGACGCCTCATACCCACCGCCGCCCTCGCCGGTGCCGTCGCCCTGGCCGCGACGGCCCTCACCGCCTGCTCCGGAGCCGGAGCCCAGCCCGGTGACGACAAGGGCGGCAGACTGGGTGTGACGGCGTCGTTCTACCCGCTGCAGTTCCTCGCCGAGCAGATCGGCAAGGACCACGTGAAGGTCACGGGCCTCACCAAGCCGGGCGTCGAACCGCACGACCTGGAGATCACCCCCCGGCAGACCTCGCAGCTGGGCGACGCCGACGTGGTGCTCTACCTCAAGACCCTCCAGCCCGCCGTGGACAAGGCCGTCGAGCTGTCCGGCGCGAAGAACGTCGTCGACGCCGCCACCCTCACCAAGCTGGAGACCCACTCCGCCGCCGGGCACGAGGGCCACGACCACGCGGCCGAGGGCGAGGACGACGGGCACGACCACGGGCACGACCACGGCGAGGCCGGAACCGACCCCCACGTGTGGCTGGACCCCGTCAAGTACGCGGAGATCGCCCAGGGCGTCGGCGCCGCACTGGAGAAGGCCGACCCCTCCAACGCGGCCGACTACCGCAAGAACGCCGGTGAACTCGTCGCCAAGCTGGGCGCCCTGGACACCGAGTTCAAGGACGGCCTGCAGAACACGGCCACCAAGACCTTCATCGCCACGCACTCCGCCTTCGGCTACCTCGCCGAGCGCTACGGCCTGCACCAGGAGGGCATCTCCGGCGTCGACCCCGAGGCCGAGCCCAGCCCGGCCCGGATGAAGGAACTCCAGGCCGTCGCGAAGAAGGACAATGTGACGACCGTGTTCTTCGAGGCCCTGGCCAGCGACAAGACGGCCAAGGCCCTCGCCCGGGACACCGGCCTCAAGACCGATGTCCTGGACCCCCTCGAAGGCATCACCGACTCGTCCCAGGGCGCCGACTACTTCGAGGTCATGCGCTCCAACCTGAAGAACCTGCAGAAGGCACTCGGGAGCAAGTAATGGCAGTAACGGAGGCGCGCACCATGCAGTCCACGCCGCAAGAGGGCCAGGACCGGACCGTCATATCCCTGCGCGGGGCCACGGCCTCGCTCGGCTCGCGCCCCGTGCTGCGCGGGGTCGACCTCACCGTGCACCGGGGTGAGGTCGTCGCCCTGCTCGGCGCCAACGGCTCGGGCAAGTCCACGGCCGTCCGCGCCGTCGTCGGCCAGGTCCCCCTGACCTCCGGCGAGCTGTCCCTCTTCGGCACCGACTTCAAGCGCTTCCGCCAGTGGTCGCGGATCGGCTACGTCCCCCAGCGGACCACCGCCGCCGGGGGCGTACCCGCCACCGTCCGCGAGGTCGTCTCCTCCGGCCGGCTGACCCGCACCCGCTTCGGGATCCTGCGCAGGGCCGACAAGGCCGCCGTCGAGCACGCCCTGTCCCTGGTGGACATGGAGGGCCACGCCGACGCCTCGGTCAACGCCCTCTCCGGCGGCCAGCACCAGCGCGTGCTCATAGCCCGGGCGCTCGCCGCCGAACCCGAACTCCTGATCATGGACGAGCCGATGGCCGGCGTGGACCTGGGCAACCAGGAGGTCCTGGCCAACGCCGTACGCCGCCAGGTCGAGGCCGGGACCACCGTCCTGCTGGTCCTGCACGAGCTGGGTCCCCTGGAACCCCTGATCGACCGGGCGGTCGTACTGCGCGACGGCTGCGTCACGCATGACGGCCCGCCCCCCGAGGCCGTGGGGCAGCACGCCCTGCCGGGCCACGACCACGTACACCCCCACTCGGCGCACGACGCCGAACCCCTGCGGACGGGACTGCTGAGCTGATGGGCTTCCTCAACGACCCCTTCATGGTGCGCGCGCTGATCGCCGCCGCACTGGTCGGCGTGACGGCGCCCGCGATCGGCACGTACCTGGTCCAGCGCCGCCAGGCGATCATGGGCGACGGCCTCGGCCACGTCGCGATGACCGGTGTCGCGCTCGGCCTCGTCACCAACACCAGCCCGGTGTGGATGGCCACCCTCGTGGCGGTCGTCGGCGCCGTCGCGATGGAGATGATCCGTTCCCGCGGCAGGACCAGCGGCGACGTCGCCCTGTCGCTGCTGTTCTACGGCGGCCTGGCGGGCGGCGTGATGATCGTGAACCTCGGCGGCAGCTCCACCGCGAAGCTCCTGGGCCCCATGTTCGGCTCGATCACCGCCGTCGCGCCCGAGGACGTCACCGCGATGGCGCTCCTCGCCGCCTTCGTCCTCGCCGTCGCCCTCGGCCTGCGCCGACAGCTCTTCGCCGTCTGCCAGGACGAGGAGTTCGCCAAGGTCACCGGCCTGCCGGTGCGCCTGCTGAACCTGCTGATCGCGGTCACCGCCGCCGTCACCGTGACGGTCGCCATGCGCATCGTGGGACTGCTGCTGGTCAGCGCCATGATGGTGATCCCGGTCGCGGCCGCGCAGCGGATCACCCGGGGCTTCGCCGCCACGCTGGGGCTGGCCATCGGCATCAGCCTCACCGTCTCCCTGGTCGGCACGACCGCCACGTACTACCTCAACGCGCCGTCCGGCGCCGCGATCGTGCTGCTCGCCATCGCGGTGTTCATGGCCCTGACGGCCGTCTCGGCGCCCCTGGCCCGGCGCCGCGCGGCGTCCGCCCGCGCGGCGGAGGAGGTCTGTACGCGGGATGACGTGACAGTCTGAGAGGGACGGCCGCCTGGCACAATGGGCCGAGGCCGAAACGAGGAGGAACCGGTGGCGACTGCGCCTGGCGAGACGAATACCGCGCCAGTACGAGGACGGTCCACCCGGCAGCGGGCCGCAGTGGCGGCGGCGCTGGACGAGGTGGACGAGTTCCGCAGCGCCCAGGAGCTGCACGACATGCTCAAGCACCGCGGCGACTCCGTGGGCCTGACCACCGTGTACCGCACCCTGCAGTCCCTGGCCGACGCGGGCGAGGTCGACGTGCTGCGCACCAGCGACGGCGAGTCCGTGTACCGGCGCTGCTCCACCGGGGAGCACCACCACCACCTGGTCTGCCGCAAGTGCGGCAAGGCGGTGGAGGTCGAGGGCCCCGCCGTGGAGAAGTGGGCGGACGCCATCGCGGCCGAACACGGCTACGTGAACGTGGCCCACACCGTCGAGATCTTCGGCACCTGCGCCGACTGCGCGGCGGCCGGCTGACCGATCCTGGTCAGGATCCGGCCGAAGACCGATCGGATCCGGTCGACATCGGCCGGATCCGAAAGGCGAGCCCTGTCTGCCGCTCCTGCCGCCCGCCTGCGCGCCCTCCGGACGGCGGGCGCGGTGACGCGGCTCCACCGCCCGGTCGGGGCGTGTCCGTGGCGGCGGAGCCCGGCCGACCGGTCAGCCCGTGGAGCCCTCGGACTGGTTCGGGACGGCGCCGCCGAAGCGGCGGTCGCGCTGGGCGTACTCCAGGCAGGCCGCCCAGAGGTTGCGGCGGTCGAAGTCCGGCCACAGCACGTCCTGGAAGACCATCTCGGCGTACGCGCTCTGCCAGAGCAGGTAGTTGGAGGTGCGCTGCTCGCCGCTGGGACGCAGGAACAGGTCCACGTCCGGCATGTCCGGGTAGTAGATGTACTTCGCGAAGGTCTTCTCGTTGACCTTCGACGGGTCCAGCCGGCCGGCGGCCACGTCACGGGCGATCGCCTGCGCCGCGTCGGCGATCTCCGCGCGGCCACCGTAGTTCACGCAGAAGTACAGGGTCATCGCGTCGTTGTCGACGGTCTGCTCCTGGGCGATCTGGAGCTCCTGGACGACGGACTTCCACATCTTCGGCATGCGGCCGACCCAGCGGATCCGGATGCCGAGCTCGTTCATCTCGTCGCGGCGGCGGCGGATGACGTCGCGGTTGAAGTTCATCAGGAAGCGGACCTCGTCGGGCGAGCGCTTCCAGTTCTCCGTCGAGAAGGCGTACAGGGACAGGTTCTTGACGCCCATCTCCAGGCAGCCCTTGAGCACGTCGAGCACGACGCCCTCGCCCACCTTGTGGCCCTCGGTGCGCGGCAGGCCGCGCTCCTTGGCCCAGCGGCCGTTGCCGTCCATGACGACGGCGACGTGGTTCGGGACCAGCTCACCGGGGATCTTCGGCGGGCGCGCACCGGACGGGTGCGGCTCGGGAACCTTGTACTCGCGGCGAGAGCGTCCCAGAATCCCGCGTCGTGCCATGTGCCCAGCTCCTATTTCTCGACGTAACGCAGGGAGCGTAGCCCGCGCTCCAGATGCCAGTGCAAATAGGCCGAGACCAGCCCGCTGCCCTCCCGCACGTGGCGCGCCTCGCAGGCGTCCGCGTGTTTCCAGTCGCCCGTCAGCAGCGCGCTGAGCAGTGCGATGGCCTCCGACGAGGGTACGACGGAGCCGGGGACGCGGCAGTCTCCGCATATGACCCCGCCCGCGGCGACGGAGAAGTGCCGGTTGGGGCCGTGGATCCCGCACTTCGCGCAGTCCTCGAAGCTGGGCGCGTAGCCGTTGACGGCGAGGGAGCGCAGCAGGAAGGCGTCGAGGATGAGGTGCGGTTCGTGTTCGCCGCGCGCGAGCGTGCGCAGGGCGCCGACCAGCAGCAGGTACTGCTGGACGGAGGGTTCGCCCTCGTTCTCGGTGAAGCGTTCGGCGGTCTCCAGCATCGCGGTGCCGGCGGTGTACCGGGCGTAGTCGGTGACGATGCCGTTGCCGTAGGGGGCGATGATCTCGGTCTGGGTGCACAGCGGCAGGCTGCGGCCGATGAGCTCGCTGCCGCGGGCGAAGAACTGCACGTCGGCGTGGGAGAAAGGTTCCAGCCCGGCGCCGAACTTGGACTTCGTACGGCGCACCCCGCGTGCGACGGCCCGTACGCGGCCGTGACCGCGGGTGAGCAGGGTGATGATGCGGTCCGCCTCACCCAGCTTCTGGGTGCGCAGCACGATGCCGTCGTCGCGGAACAGACTCATGCGCCCATTGTCACCTGTACGGAACCCCGTACGGGGACGGCGGCGTGCGGCGGCGCCCCCGCCCGCGGGGAACAGCGCTCGTCCCCGCCCGGACCGCGGTCCGGGCGGGGACGGCACCCCTTGGGAGGATCAGGAGGATCAGGAGGTGGTGGTTCCGGCTCCGTCGGCCTTCTCGGCCCCGGCCGGGGCCGCCACCGGCTGTGCGGGCAGCTCGACCGGCGGGGCCGGCTTGGCGGCCGGCTCGGCGACCGCCTCGGCCGGCTCGACGGCCGGCGGGGCGGCCTGCCCGGCGGCCGGCTCGGCCTGCGGCGCGGACCCGGCGTCGTCCTTGGCCAGGCCGTTGAAGACCAGGTTGAGGAGGATCGCGGCCGTGGCACCGAGGGTGACACCGCTGTTGAGGAGCGAGGAGACGTCCGGGCTGACGTGCTTGTCGAAGTAGGCCGGAACCGTGGCGGGGAAGAGGGCGAAGGCCAGCGAGACGCCGACGATCAGGGCGTTCTTCTCCTCCTTCAGGTCCACCTTGGCGAGGGTCTGGATACCGGCCAGAGCGACCATGCCGAACATCACGGTGGCGGCGCCGCCGAGGACGCCCGGCGGGACGGAGGCGACGATCGCGGCGGCCTTGGGGATCAGGCCGAGCACGATCATGAAGGCGCCTGCGGCCACGACCACGAAGCGGCTCTTGACCTTGGTCATCCGCACCAGGCCGACGTTCTCGGCGAAGGCCACGTACGGGAAGGAGTTCAGGATGCCGCCGAGGGCGGTGGCGGCGCCGTCGGCGCGCAGGGCGCGGGCCACGGTCTCGCTGTCGACCTCCTTGCCGACGATGTCGCCGACCGCGTACGTGTCGCCGGTGGTCTCGACCATGGTGATCAGCATGACGATCAGCATGAGGAGGATCGGGAACCATTCGAACTTCGGGGCCCCGAAGTGGAAGGGCGTGGTGACGCCGATCCAGTCGGACCGGCCGACGCTGCCGAACTTCGCGTCCCCGAGCAGGAAGGCCGCCACCGTGCCGCCGACCAGGCCGAGCAGGATGCTGATGCTGCGCAGGAACGGTCCGCCGAACTTCATCAGGACGAGGATGAAGAGCATGGTGCCGCCGGCGTAGGCCAGCTGCGTCGGGACGCCGCCGTCGGCGATCGTCGGGGCTCCGCCGGCCGCGTCCTTGAGGCCGACCGGGATCAGGACGATGCCGAGGACCGTGATGACCGTGCCGGTGACCACCGGCGGGAAGAGCCGCATGACGGCGCGGAAGGCCTTGGCGGGCAGCCAGGCGAAGGCGAAGGTGGCCAGACCGGCCGTGATGACCGCGCCGTAGATCACCAGCAGGGCCGCGGTCCCGCCGCCGGCGCCGAGACCGATGGCGATCATCGGCGAGACCGCCGTGAAGGTCACGCCCTGGATCAGCGGGAGCCGCGCGCCGACGCGGCCGATGCCCCAGGCCTGGATGATCGAGGCGATACCGCAGGTGAAGAGGTCCGCGTTGATCAGGTAGACCAGCTGTTCCGGGCTCAGCTTGAGTGCGCTGCCGACGATGATCGGGACGATCACCGCACCGGCGTAGAAGGCGAGTACGTGCTGGAAGCCGTACAGCGCGAGCTTGGGGAGGGGGAGCACCTCGTCGACCGGGTGCGAGCTCTGCTCTCCGTTGGCGGAAAGCCGGGCGGCGACACGTGCCATCTCTGCCTTGCCCTTCAATGAGGTAGGTGATGGAGAGGAAGCTGGTTGTCCCTGGTCGGAGTGGGTCGCTAACCCGTTGGTCCGCCGGGGTCTTCAGGGGGAACACGGAGATCGAAGCCCCGCTGTGTTTCCGGCGGTGTCTCGTCGTGTGACCGGAATTGAACGCCTGTGGGCGCGCTCACAGATATCGTCGACTTCCACAAAGTGTTGACGTCCAGGGACATTCGATCTGGAGGTTCCGCCAGTGGCGCGAGCGGGGCGAGGGGCGTATGGCTCCGGGCCCCGAAAACGCCCGCTCCGGCTGTGCGGCGGCGAAGCGCCACGGCTCTGACGTGCCCGGACATTCCGCGAGGGGCGTCGACCCGGCAAAGGGGAGCGCATGATTTCGGCCGTCCACATGCTGGATGGCCGGATAGGGAGGGGGCACTTCCACCCCGTTGCACGGATCCCGTGGGGCCCCGGTTCACCGCCGTAAGGCCGGATCGTTACCTCGTTCCGGGCCGCCGGGGCCGCCGCGGGGCCCTCGCCCGGGCCCGGCCGCGGGGTCCCGACCGGGCCCGGGACGCGCCGGGGCCCGGCGGGCGACTGCCCCGCCGGGCCCCGATCCGCCCGCGCGCGCGTCGTCTAGGGCGCCCGCACCGCCGACAGCAGCCGGGCCACCTCCTGCGCGTCCATGCGCAGCGCGGCACCGACGGTGGCCAGCACCTCGCGCTCGGCGGGGATGTACGGCCCGTCCGCGAGGGCGATCCGGGCACCCTGGAGCAGGATCGATTCGCGGCCCGGTCCGGCCAGGTGCGGAGCCAGCGGTTCCAGCGCCTCGTGGAGCTCTATCGACAGGGCCGCCCCGCAGCACTCGGGCCCGTCGTAGAGCCCGAGCCGGCCCTCGTCGGTGGCCAGGGCCTCCACCATGGACTCCAGCTGCTCCTCCGTGCAGTCCTGGAACCCGGCGGCCCGTACGGCCGTCACGGCGGCCTCCAGCGCGCTGCGCGAGGAGGTGCCGCCGGCCGCCAGTACGGCGAGGGCCACCGTGTGCGCGGCGTCGCGCAGCAGCGCGGAGAAACGGGTGGTGGTGAGGTGGTCGAGCACCTCGGTGCCGAAGCGGTCCCGGCAGGCCTGGCACTCGACGACGGGGCCCGCGTCCCCGCGCGGCAGCAGCGGCACTCCGAGCACGGTGAAGCGGCGGCGCCCGGTGCGCCGGCGGTAGTTGCGGTCACCGCCGCAGCCGGGGCAGAAGAACTCCCCGTCGCCCACGGTGCTCCAGGTGGTACGGATGCCCCAGGCCGTCAGCTTCCGGCCGTCCCCACCCCGAACTGGCAGCACGTCGCACCTCCGTCACCTTCCGGCAGCACCGCCGGGTTGGCGTGATGTTAGCCACATCGGTGAGGATGCGTCAGCCGTGTGACAAGACAACATCGGGCGGGGGCGCGCAGTTGGCCGAGTTGCGCCCCCGCCGCCGTGTGCGCCCCCCGGGCCCTTCCCGCAGTCCCTACCCTCGGCGCCATGAACGAGAAGTCCTGTCTGGTCACCGGTGCCGCGAGCGGCATCGGCCGGGCCACGTCCCTGCTTCTGGCCCGCTCGGGGGCCCTGCTGACCGCCGCCGACGTCAACGCCCCGGGCCTGGAGGCCCTGCGCGCGGAACTGGCCGCCGAGGGCCGGAGCATCACCGTCGTCACCGGTGACGTGTCCGATCCCGGGGCCAACCGCGCGATGGTCGCGGCGGCGGTCGGCGCCTACGGCCGCCTCGACGTCGCCGTGGCGAACGCCGGGGTGCTCCCCCTTTCGGACGTACGGGAGACCAGTCCCGAGGACTGGGACCACGTGATGGCCGTCGACGGCCGGGGAATGTTCCTGACCTGCAAGTACGCGATCGAGGCGATGACCGCGCAGCCCCGTCCCGGCGGGGCGCTGGTGTGCGTGTCCTCGATCTCCGGAGTGGCCGGGCAGGCGCGCCAGGCGGCGTACGGGCCCGCGAAGTTCGTGGCCTCCGGGCTGACCAAGCACCTGGCGGTGGAGTGGGCCGCGCACGGGATCCGCGTCAACGCGGTGGCACCCGGAACCATCCTCACGGAGCGGGTGCTGGCGCTGGAGGGCGAGCCGGGCGGGCCGGAGTACCTGGCCGAGGTGACCGCCGCCCATCCGATGGGGCGGCTCGGCGAGCCGGAGGAGGTGGCCCGGGTCATCGCGTTCCTCGCCTCGGACGCGGCCTCCTTCGTGACGGGCGCGGTGCTCCCGGTCGACGGCGGCTACCTGGCCCGCTGAGGGGCCCGTACGGCTCCCCGGAACGGCGGAACCCCGCCCCCTGCCGTGCGGCGGGGGGCGGGGTTCTCGTACGGGGGTCGTACGGGGCGTCAGCGGCCCGCGCGGTTGACGGCGGAGATGACCGCCTTCAGGGAGGCGCGGGTGGTGTTGGCGTCGATGCCGATGCCCCACAGGACGCGGCCGTCGATCGCGCACTCGATGTACGAGGCGGCCACGGCGGAGGCGCCCTCGCTCATCGTGTGCTCGGTGTAGTCCAGCAGGCGGGCGTCGACGCCGATGCCGGCCAGCGCGTCGAAGAAGGCCGAGATCGGACCGTTGCCGGTGCCGTTCAGGACCGTCTCCACGCCGTCCACGACCGCCTCGACGGTCAGCGTGTCCGTGCCGTCCTTGTCGGTGGCGGTCGAACCGGAGCGCAGCTGGATGCGGCCCCACGGGTTCTCGGGGTTGGGCAGGTACTCGTCGGAGAACACGTCCCAGATCGCCTTCGGCGTGACCTCGCCGCCCTCGGCGTCGGTCTTGGCCTGGATGATCCGCGAGAACTCGATCTGCATGCGGCGCGGCAGGTCCAGCTTGTGGTCGTTCTTCAGGACGTAGGCGATGCCGCCCTTGCCGGACTGCGAGTTGACGCGGATGACCGCCTCGTAGGAGCGGCCGACGTCCTTCGGGTCGATGGGCAGGTACGGAACGGCCCACTCGATGTCGTCGACGGTCTTGCCCCGGGCGGCCGCGTCGGCCTCCATGGCGTCGAAGCCCTTCTTGATGGCGTCCTGGTGGGAGCCGGAGAAGGCGGTGTAGACCAGGTCGCCCGCGTAGGGGTGGCGCGGGTGGACCTCCATCTGGTTGCAGTACTCGCTGGTGCGACGGATCTCGTCGATCTGCGAGAAGTCGATCTGCGGGTCGATGCCCTGGGAGAACAGGTTCATGCCCAGCGTGATCAGGTCGACGTTGCCGGTGCGCTCGCCCTGACCGAACAGGCAGCCCTCGATGCGGTCGGCGCCGGCCATCAGGGCCAGCTCGGCGGCGGCGACGGCGGTGCCGCGGTCGTTGTGGGGGTGCACGGAAATGCAGACGTGCTCGCGGCGGGTCAGGTTGCGGGCCATCCACTCGAAGCGGTCCGCGTGGGTGGAGGGCGTCGAGCGCTCCACGGTGGCGGGCAGGTTCAGGATGATCTCGCGGCCCTCGGCCGGCTGCCAGACGTCACAGACGGCCTCGCAGACCTCCAGGGCGAAGTCCAGCTCGGTGTCGGTGAAGATCTCCGGACTGTACTGGTAGCCGAAGGTCGTCTCCGGGCCCAGCAGCTTCTCGGCGTACTCCATGACCAGGCGGGTGCCGTCGACGGCGATCTGCTTGATCTGCTCCTTCGAGCCGCGGAAGACCACGCGGCGGAAGGTGGGGGCGGTGGCGTTGTACAGGTGTACGGTGGCGCGCTTGGCGCCGACCAGGGACTCCACGGTCCGCTCGATCAGGTCCTCGCGGGCCTGGGTCAGTACGGAGATGGTGACGTCGTCCGGGACCGCGCCCTCTTCGATGATGGAGCGCACGAAGGCGAAGTCGGTCTCGCCGGAGGAGGGGAAGCCGACCTCGATCTCCTTGTAGCCCATGCGCACCAGCAGGTCGAACATCTCGCGCTTGCGGGCGGGGGTCATCGGGTCGATCAGCGACTGGTTGCCGTCGCGCAGGTCGGTCGAGAGCCAGCGGGGGGCCTTGGTGACGCGGGCGTCCGGCCAGGTGCGGTCGGGGATGTCGACCTGCTCGTACCGGCCGTACTTGTGGATCGGCATCCCGGAGGGCTTCTGGGAGTGGGTCGCGTTGGTGATGGGCGTGGGGCGACCGACAAAAGGCTGCTGGCTCATGGCGTTGGGCTCCTCGCGTGTCCGCGTAGTTCGCTGGGACGGCCGACGGCGGTAGTGAAAACCGCAACACCAAACTCCGCGGGGAGGGGGTCGGCCTACGACTACAGACCCTCGCCGCGGCAGCTAAGGAGAAGCAGCCCGAAACGCATGATGCACCGAGCCTAGCCGAGCCGCGCCGTATCGCGAGGACCTGTTTCAGTATGCAAGACCCCCACGTCCGTTTTGCACCCTTTGTGGGTTACGTCTCGGTCTCTCCGGTGAGGTCCGGCGGATCCGTCAACGCGGCATGACGGCTTTCAGACAGTCGAATGAATCATGGTTGCGGCTAGTGACATCGAGGTGACCCACTGCCACATTTCCGGCATGGATGCCTCCCACACCCCTGACCACGCCCGCCTCCACCCCGTCTTCTGCACCGTCGTGCCGCCGCACCTGCTCGACCGGGCCGCCCGGTCCGCGGACTCCGCCCGCGCCGACGCCGCGCAGCGCACCCTGGAGCTGGACGCCTCCCTGCGGACCCGGCGCCGGATCAGCGCCGTCCGGGGGATCGCCCCGCCCGCGCCGGAAGCGCCCGCGGCGGACGGGCCCCGGCGGACGATCTACGACTCCCAGCACCGCACCCGGCTGCCCGGGAAGAAGGTCCGCGGGGAGGGGGCCGAGCCGAGCAAGGACGCCACCGTGAACCGCGCGTACGCCGGGCTGGGGGCGACGTACGACCTGTTCCTCAAGGGCTTCGGGCGGCGCTCGATCGACGGCTCCGGGCTCCCGCTGGACGCGAGCGTGCACTACGGCCAGGACTACAACAACGCCTTCTGGGACGGGCAGCAGATGGTCTTCGGCGACGGCGACGGCGACCTGTTCCTGGACTTCACCGTGTCCGTGGACGTCATCGGGCACGAGCTGACCCACGGCGTCACCCAGTACACCGCCAACCTCGACTACCACGGCCAGTCCGGGGCCCTCAACGAGTCGATGTCCGACGTGTTCGGCTCCCTGATCAAGCAGTACTCCCTCGGCCAGAACGCCGACGAGGCGGACTGGCTGATCGGCGCCGGGCTGCTCGGCCCGAACGTGACCGGGGTCGCGCTGCGCTCGATGAAGGCGCCCGGCACGGCGTACGACGACGACGAGCTCGGCAAGGACCCCCAGCCGGCCACGATGGACGGCTACGTCACCACCTCGCGCGACAACGGCGGGGTCCACATCAACTCCGGCATCCCCAACCACGCCTTCTACATCGTGGCGAGCGAGCTCGGCGGCAAGGCCTGGGAGCGGGCCGGGCAGATCTGGTACGACGCGCTCACGGGCGGGCAGCTGGAGGCGCGGGCGGACTTCGCGGCCTTCGCCCGGCTGTCCACGGCGGCCGCCGTCGCCCGCTACGGGGAGGGCGGCGCCGAGCACCAGGCCCTCCAGAAGGCGTGGGCGGCCGTCGGCCTGGGGTAGCGGGCCCTCCTGGGGTATGAAGGGCCGCATGCGGATCGAAGTGGTGCGGACGGGCGGTTTCGCGGGGATCGAGCGCCGGGCCGAGGTGGACACCTCGGGCCGGCCCGACGAGGACGAACTGCGGGCGCTGGCCCTGCTGGCGCTGCGGCCCGACCCGGCGGCCGGCCGGGGTGCGGGAGGGGTGCGGGACGGGTTCTCGTACCGGATCACGGTGGACGGACGGACGGTGTCCTGCCAGGACCCGCACCTCTCGGACGCCCAGCGGAGCCTGATCTCGCGGCTGCTGAAGGAGGGCGCCTGAGCGGGGTCCCGGAAAGCGGGTGACCGGGCGGGGCGGTTTTGCTTGGATGGCCGGATGAGCGAAACGATCTTGGCTGCCCTGGAGCGGTACTACGACACCGTCCCCCGCGTGGGCGGCGCGCGGGGCGAGGACTTCGGCCCGCTGACCCTCTTCGTCCAGGAGGGCGAGGGCTGGCCCTACTACGCGCGGCCCGCGCTGGGCGGCCCCGCCGACGTGCGCGTCGGGGACGTACGGAAGGTGCTGGAGAGGCAACGGGAACTGGGGGTGCCCGAGGCATTCGAATGGGTGGCCGAAACCAGCCCCTCCTTGCGGGCCGCCGTGGAGGCGGCCGGGCTGCACGTTCACGCGCACCCCCTGATGGTCCTGGACGCGGGGGCGCGGCCCCTGCCCCCGCACCCGGAGGTACGGCTGCTGGGCGCCGACGACCCGCTGCTGCGGGCCGCGGTGACCGTGCCCGCGCTGGCCTTCGCCGCGCCGGGGACGGCCACGGGCGAGGCCGGCACCGCCGAGCTGGCGGCGGCGCTGGAGGACCCGGGGACCGAGGCCCGCCGGGCCCGCGTCTCGGGAATGCTCGCGGACGGCCGCACCGGCATGGCGGCGGCGGTACGCGACGGGGTGGTGCTCTGCTCCGGCCAGTACAACCCGGTCGGCGAGGTCGCCGAGGTCGTCGGCGTCGGCACGCTGCCCGCCGCCCGCCGCCAGGGGCTGGCCCTCGCCGTGACGGCGGCCCTGGTCGCGCACGCGCTGGAGCGGGGGGCCCGGACCGTGTTCCTGTCGGCCGGCGACGAGGACGTGGCCCGGATCTACGGCCGGGCCGGCTTCCGCCGCGTGGGCACGGCCCTGATCGCGGAGCCCGCGGCGCAGGACGCCTGAGCCGGCGGACGGCGGGGCGGGGCGGGGCGGGGCGGGACAGCGGGGCGACGGGGCGGCGGGGCGGGACAGCGGGGCGACGGGGCGGGCGCTTTTTGCCGGAACGGCAACGATGTTTGCCGCCGGGCCCCGCCGGGCGCAGCATCGCCGGTGTCCCTGCCGGCACCACCGAGGAGGCCCCGTGGCCGACCACCAGCCGCACGACCGTCAGCACACCCCCGAGAGCGGCTTCGGCCGGGCGTACTGGGACGGCCGCTACCGCGAGAGCGAGCGGGTCTGGAGCGGCGCCGCCAACGCCGTCCTGGTCCGGGAGGCCGCGGACTTGACCGCCGGCCGGGCCCTGGACCTGGGCTGCGGCGAGGGCGGCGACGCGATCTGGCTGGCCCGGCGCGGCTGGCGGGTGACCGGGACCGACATCTCCGGCGTGGCCCTGGAGCGGGCGGCCGAGCACGCCGCCGGGGCCGGGGTCGCCGACCGGGTGCGGTGGGAGCGGCACGACCTGGCCGAGTCCTTCCCCGCCGGGGAGTTCGACCTGGTCTCCGCCTGCTTCCTGCACACCCTGGGGGAGTTCCCGCGCGAGCGGATCCTGCGGACGGCCGCCGCGGCCGTGGCCCCCGGCGGGGTGCTGCTGGTGGCCGGCCACGCGGGCTGGGCGCCCTGGCAGGACACCGCGGCCATGGACCCGGTCCGGCGCGCGGTGCGCTTCCCCACCCCCGACCGGGTCGTGGCGGAGCTGGAGCTGCCCGAGGGGGCCTGGGAGGTGCTGCTGGCCGAGGAACACGAACGGGTCCAGAGCATGCCGGACGGCACGCCCGGGACCCGGACGGACAACGCGGTGAAGGTACGGCGCCTGGTCTAGAAGCCGAGCTTGCGCAGCTGCTTGGGGTCGCGCTGCCAGTCCTTGGCGACCTTCACGTGCAGGTCGAGGAAGACCGGGGTGCCGAGCAGCGCCTCGATGTGCTTGCGCGACTTCATGCCGACCTCCTTCAGGCGCGAGCCCTTGGGGCCGATGATGATGCCCTTCTGGCTGGGGCGCTCGATGTAGACGTTGGCGTGGATGTCGAGCAGCGGCCGGTCCGCGGGCCGGTTCTCGCGCGGGATCATCTCCTCGACCACGACCGCGATGGAGTGCGGGAGCTCGTCGCGCACGCCTTCGAGGGCGGCCTCGCGGATCAGCTCCGCGACCATCACCATCTCGGGCTCGTCGGTGAGGTCGCCCTCCGGGTAGAGCGGGGGGCTCTCGGGCAGCAGCGGGGCGATCAGGTCGGCCAGCAGCTGGACCTGGGTGTCGCCGACCGCCGAGACGGGGACGATCTCGGCCCACTCGATGCCGAGTTCGGCGCCGAGCTGGTGGATGGCCAGGAGCTGCTCGGCCAGCGCCTTCGACTCGACCAGGTCGGTCTTGGTCACGATGGCGATCTTGGGGGTCTTCTTGATCGCCGCGAGCTCCTTGGCGATGAACTTGTCACCGGGGCCGAGCTTCTGGTCGGCGGGCAGGCAGAAGCCGATGACGTCGACCTCGGCCCACGTGGTGCGGACGACGTCGTTCAGCCGCTCGCCGAGCAGGGTGCGCGGCTTGTGCAGCCCGGGGGTGTCGACCAGCACCAGCTGGGCGTCGGGGCGGTGCACGATGCCGCGGACGGTGTGGCGGGTGGTCTGCGGCCGGTTGGAGGTGATCGCGACCTTGGTGCCCACGAGCGCGTTGGTCAGGGTCGACTTGCCCGCGTTGGGGCGGCCGACGAAACAGGCGAAGCCCGCGCGGTGCGGGGCGGTGGGCTCGGGGGAACGATCGCTCATACGGGCCATTCTCCCCGATGCCGCTCCCAGCGCCGACCAGGCCACCGCCACGAGGGTCAGGGCGAGTGCCAGAACGGGTGCGAGCAGGGGGTGCGCGGCGTGGTCGGCGCCGCCGGCGGCGGTGACCCCGGAGGCTTCGGCGCGCACCGTCAGCCGGGCCCACTCCAGGGACGGCGGACCGTCCCAGCGGGTGGTGAGGCGGGCCTGCTGACCGGGCAGCAGCTCGGCGGGCAGGCCCGTGAGCGCCCGGTGCAGCAGGGGCCGGCCGAGGGCCCCGGTGGCGGCGAGGACGGCGCGGGGCCGCAGGGTGACGTTGCCGAGGTTGCGCAGGGTGTACGAGACCTCCGCGCCCGCGCCGCCCGCGGAGGCGACGGCCCGTACGTCCTCCACCGCGAGGGCGGGCGCGGTGGGCCCCGCGACCCGCAGGTAGAGCCGGGCCCCGACGGCCTGCCGGATCCCGATGCCCGGGGCGGTGCCCGCGGCGGCCGGCGCGTCCTCCAGGGCCACCAGGGCGCCCGGGTGGTCCCCGGGTTCGGCCCGTTCGGGGACGGTCAGCTCGAAGCCGACGTCCACCGTCCCCCGGGCCGGCACGGTGACCCGGTCCCGCTCCAGCCGCACCCACCCGGCGGGGGCGCCGCGCGGCTCGTCGGGGCCGCGCAGGGCGAATCCGCCGTCGCGGGCGGTGTTGTGGGCGTCGGCGGCGTAGAGCCGGAAGGTGCGCGGCCGGTCGGTGCGGTTGGCGACGGTGACGGTGTCCCGGACGGTGGCGCCGGGGGAGGCGGCGAGGTAGAAGTACGGGCGCTGCCCGACGGCGGTGGCGACGGGCAGCACGGACCACTGCCCGTTGTCGGCGGCGGCCGCCGGCCGGGCGGGCGCCAGCAGCGCGAACAGCGCGAGGGCCGCCGCGGCCAGGGCGGCGGCCGCGGTCCGGATCACGACAGGGTCAGGGTCAGCACCGCCGTGTACGCCCCCGGCGGGGTGTAGGCGGGGACCCGGAGGGCGACCGTGGCGTCGACGGTGAAGGTGCCCCCGGTCAGGGGGGCGTCGGCGGTGGAGGCGAGGACCGCGCCGTCCGGGCCGACCGGGCCCGGGCTGCCCGGTGCGCAGGGGCTGGGGCTGCCCGGCGCGGCCGTGCAGGACGGGGTCCAGGAGAGTGAGCCTCCCGGGATGCGCAGGCCGCCGGGGCCCGCGAAGTCGCCGACCCGGCCGACCAGCGACCACCCCGCCGGGCCGCCCCGGGCGTCCTTGACGGTGACGGTGCCGATCCGGCCGGGGGCCGCGCCGCCGTCCCCGTACGGGACCGCGCCCAGGGTCACCGCGTCACCCGTCTGGGTCATGGCGAGGCTGCCCGGCTCGACGGTCGCCGTCAGCCGCTGGGTGCCGGGTGGTGTCACGGCCGGCTCGACCACCGTGTACGCGGCCGGGCCCGTGCCCCGCTGCGCCGACCAGGCCGCGCCCTCGTACGCCACCACCGCCGTCGTCGCCCGGTCCGTGACGGGCAGCAGCGCGGTGACCTCCCCTCGCGCGTCCGCGGTGGCCGCCACCCGGTCGGCGGTCTCGGCGGCGCCCGCGCGGCCGGTCACGGTCACGGCTGCGCCCGGGGCGAAGCCCGCCCCGGTGACGGTGACGCGGGCGCCCGGGGCTCCGTAGCCGGAGCCCAGCAGGACGCGGCGCAGGTTGGCGGTGGGCAGCTCGGTGACGGTGAGGCGCTCCGAGACGGGTGCGCCGGTGACGCCGCAGACCGTGTCCAGGTCGAGGAGGTGGCCGGTGTGGAGGGTGTAGGCGCCGGGGGCGAGGGTGATGTCGCCCGGGGAGGTGACGGTGAAGGTGCCGGTCATGGTGACGGCGGGCAGGGCGGCCCCCGTCGGCACGGGCTCGTTGCGCTTGGCGCCGACCACGGTGACCTCGCCGCTCTGCGCGCCGCTGAGCAGGACCGTCCCGGCCGGGGTGAGGACGTCGGCGGGCAGGGGTGCGGACAGTGGGTTCACCGCGGGGGACCGGGTTATCCGGTAGGTGACGGTCACGGTGTCGCCGACGCGCGGGGCGGGGTTGTCGACGGTGATCCGGGCCGTGGTGGGGCCGTCGGCGGGCGGCAGTCCGGCCTCCTGGGGCGGCAGGCAGTGCGCGGGGAACTCCACCTGCCCCGGGGACGTTTCCTCCACGGCGGCCGCCGGACCGCCCAGCGCTCCCCCGCTCGCGGCCGCGAGCACGGCCATGCCGACGGCCGCCCGCCATCCCCTGCTGCGCGCGCCTGTTCGCAACTGAGCCCCCCGCGTTCCGTCGCCCCGACAGGGGGACATTCACGAGCGGGCGGCGGGAGAAGTCAATGCACGGACCCGGCAGCGACTGATGGCCCATCAGAAGATGGCACCGTGGCCGCCGGAGCCGCCGGAGCCGCCCGCGAAGGGGCCTCCCGGAACGCCTCCGGGTCCGGCTCCGGGTCCGGCTCCGCCGCGCGGAAGGTGCGCCGGTAGGCCGTCGGGCTCACCCCCAGAGCCGCCTGGACGTGCTTGCGCAGCGACTGGGCCGTCCCGAAGCCCGTCTCCCGCGCCACCGCCTCCATCGGCAGCTCGGTGCGCTCCAGCAGCCGCCGGGCCCGCTCCACCCGCTGGGCGGTGATCCACTCGCCGGGGCTGACCCCCGACTCCTCGCGGAAGCGGCGCGTGAAGGTCCGTACCGACATGGCCTCCTGCCGGGCGAGGTCGACCAGCCGCAGCGGCTCGTGCAGCCGGTCGAGCACCCAGGCGCGAGCGGCCGAGGTGCTGGCCCGCTGCGGCTCGGGCACGGGCCGGTCGACGAACTGCGCCTGTCCGCCCTCCCGGTGGGGCGGGACCACGGTCCGCCGGGCGGTCTCGTTGGCGACGGCCGCGCCGTGGTCGCGGCGCACGATGTGCAGGCACAGGTCGATGCCCGCGGCGACCCCGGCCGAGGTCAGCACGTCCCCGTCGTCGGTGTAGAGCACGCCCGCGTCGACCCGTACGGCGGGGAACATCCGCTGGAAGTGCTCGGCGGAGGCCCAGTGGGTGGTGGCCGGGCGGCCGTCCAGGTAGCCGGCGGCGGCCAGGACGTAGCCGCCCGTGCAGATGGACACCAGCCGGGTGCCGGGCCGGATGTGGGCGAGGGCGCCGGCGAGCTCCTCGGTCAGCCGGCCCTCGCTGTGCACCGGCCCCAGCTCGTAGGAGGCGGGCACCACCACCGTGTCGGCCGTCGCCAGCAGCTCCGGGCCGTGTTCGACGTGGATCGCGAAATCGGCGTCCGTCCGCACCGGCCCGGGGGTGATCCCGCAGGTCAGGATCGTGTACAGGGGCCGCCCTGACGGGTCTTTGGCGCGGCCGAAGATCCGGTGCGGAATGCCGAGCTCGAAGGGCAGCAGCCCGGCGAGCGCGAGGACGACGACGCGGTGGGTCCGGGGACTGCGTTCCGTGGCCATGGCCCGATCGTAGCGAACCGTGTCGGTCAGGCCACTGTCGCCGGGGCCCCCGCAGGCCGGAAGCTGTCGGCGTGACGCAGACAGCACCCCCCTCCACGACCCGCGCGCCCGCTCCCCGCCGCGCCGGACGCATCCACCGCGCCTGGTTCGCCGCGGCCGTCGCCTTCGTGACGATCATCGGCGCGGCCGCCTTCGCCTCCCTCCCCGGACTGCTCATCGAGCCGCTGCACGCGGAGTTCGACTGGTCGCGCGGCACGATCGGCTTCGCGGTCTCCGTCAACCTCGCGCTCTACGGGCTCACCGCGCCCTTCGCCGCCGCCCTGATGGACCGTTTCGGCATCCGCAGGGTCGTCGCCCTCGCCCTGACCGTCATAGCCGGCGGCTCCGTGGCCACCGTGTGGATGACCGCCTCCTGGCAGCTGGTCCTGTACTGGGGCGTGCTCGTGGGGCTGGGCAGCGGTTCGATGGCCCTGGCCTTCGCGGCGACGGTGACCAACCGCTGGTTCACCGCCCGGCGCGGCCTGGTCACCGGCATCCTGACCGCCGCGGGCGCCTCCGGACAGCTGATCTTCCTGCCGCTGCTGTCCTGGCTCGTGGAGCACCACGGCTGGCGCCCGGCCGCCGTGACGGTGTCCCTCGCGGCCCTGTCCGTCGTCCCCTTCGTCTGGCTGCTGCTGCGCGACCACCCCGCCGACGTGGGCCTCGCCCCCTACGGCGGCACCTGGGCCGACAAGCCCGCGCCGGTCCCGGGCGCGGCGCGGCGAGCCGTCGGCGTGCTCTTCAAGGCGGCCCGGACGGGACCGTTCTGGCTGCTCGCGGGCACCTTCGCGATCTGCGGCGCCTCCACCAACGGCCTGGTCAAGACCCACTTCGTGCCCGCCGCCCACGACCACGGGATGCCGGTGACGGCGGCCGCCGGGCTGCTGGCGGTGATCGGCGTGTTCGACGTCCTCGGCACCATCGCCTCCGGCTGGTTCACCGACCGCTTCGCGCCCCGCCGCCTGCTGGCCGTGTACTACGCCCTGCGCGGGCTGTCCCTGCTGTTCCTGCCGGTGCTGCTGGCCCCGTCCGTGCACCCGCCGATGGTCTTCTTCATCGTCTTCTACGGCCTGGACTGGGTCGCCACCGTCCCGCCCACCATCGCGCTGTGCCGCGAGCACTACGGGGAGGACAGCGCGATCGTCTTCGGCTGGGTGCTGGCCTCCCACCAGGTCGGCGCGGCGCTGGTGGCCTTCCTCGGCGGCGTGGCCCGCGACACCTTCGGCTCCTACGACCTCGTCTGGTACGCGGCGGGCGGCCTGTGCGCGATGGCCGCCCTGATGGCCATGGTCATCCGCCGCCCCGCCGCGACCGCCGCCCCGGCCGCTACAGCGGTGGCTCCCTGAGCAGTTCGCGCAGCCAGCGGGCGCTGTCGGCGGCCCCGGAACCGGCCCCGGCCCCGGCCGCCAGGGCCTCGGGGAAGACCCGGCCCCAGGCCCCGGCCCGGCCGATGGCCCCGAGCCGCAGGGCCAGGCTCGCCGCGCGGCGCAGGCCGGCGGCGTCGGACCCCGCGCCGCCCCAGGGCTCCAGGTAGGCGTCCCGCAGCCGGGGCAGCACCTCGGACCCGTAACGCGCCCGCGCCGCCCTCAGGGGGACGAGCAGCCCGCAGAACGGGTGGGTGACGGAGGCGTCGCCCCAGTCGAAGAAGGTGAACCGGTCCGGTCCCGGGGCGAAGAGCTGCCCCTCGTGCAGGTCCGCGTGGTCGAGGGAGTCCGCGATGCCCGCGTCCGCGAGCTCGGCGCACCAGTCGGCGAGCCGGGGCCGCAGGGCCCGCAGCGCCCGGCGGTCGTCCCCGTCCAGGACGGTGTTCCCGGCGACCAGCCGGTCGAAGACCCCCGCCAGTCCGGCGGTCCGGGCCACGGGTACGCCGAGGGCCTCGATCTCCGCGGTGCGCGGCATCAGGGCCCGCTGGAGTTCGGCGTACCGGGCCAGCGGGGCCTCCCAGGCCCGCGGGTCGGCGGGGCCGCCGTCCAGGACGTCCCGGAAGAGCGGTCCGCCGTCCGGCAGCAGCGACCAGCCCCGGCCCGGGTCCACGGCCAGGGGCCGCAGCGAGTGGGCGGGGGCCCAGCGGGACAGGGCCTCGGTCAGCCCGGCCTCGAAGGCGCCGGCGGGCGGGTTCGCCTTGAACCAGACGGGGGTGCCGCCCTCGACGGCGATCCGGACCAGCACGGACCAGGGCCGCAGCCGGACCCGCCGCTCCCCCGTCGCCCGCAGGCCGTGCGCGGCGAGCGCGTCCCCGGCCCAGGCGAGGGCGGCGGCGCGCCACGGGGCCCGGTCCCAGGGGGTCACCCCCCTCGGATGGTCGCCCCGGTCCACCGCTGCCCGTACGTCTTCGCCCATCGGGCCATCCCACCACCGGCCGCTGGGCCGGGCCACCGGATTACCGGCGGGTGGTCAGGCCCCGGCGGGCGTGGTCGACTTCAGGGTGCCGTCCGGGCCGGCCAGCAGGACGGGGGTGGCGGGACCGCCGAGGTCACGGACCGCCGCACGGTCGGCTTCGGCCGGCGCGTCGGCCGCACTCACCACGGCCGCCGCCTCCAGGGACCGGGCGCCGCTGGCCACCGCCATCGCGACCGCCGTCTGCAGGGCGCTCAGCTTCAGGGACTCCAGCTCCACGGTGCCGGCGACGTACGTCCGGCCGGTCTCGTCGCGGACCGCCGCACCCTCCGGGACCCCGTTGCGGGCCCGGGCGCTGCGCGCCAGCGTGATGATCTTGCTGTCCTCGGGGTCGATCCCGGTGCCCACGGTGCTCTCGCTCATGGTCGAAAGCATAGGGAGCGCCCCGGCGCGGCCGTGAGACGACCCCGCCGAGGCGCCTCAGGACCGGTCGAGCCGCAGCCGCTCCGCCTTCGGCAGACCCGCCACGACCAGGTCGTACGAGTCCTCCACCAGCTCCCGCACCAGCGCGTCCGGCAGCTCCGCGACGGTCACCGTGTTCCAGTGCCGCTTGTTCATGTGCCAGCCCGGGACGATCGCCGCGTGCTCCGCGCGCAGCCGGAGGGCCTCCTCCGGATCGCACTTGAGGTTGATCTTCAGCGGCTCGGCGTCCAGCGCCGACAGCGCGAACACCTTCCCCAGCACCTTGAACACCGAGGTCTCCGGCGTGAAGGGGAACTCCTCGACCGCCGCGTTGAACTCCAGACAGAAGGCTCGCAGCTCCGCCGGGGTCATCCGTCCTCCTCCTCGCCGTCGGCCGCCGGCACCGGCTGCACCGGCTCCACCAGCACCGTCACGATCTTGTTGCGCCGCCCCGCCGGGGACTCCGCCGTCATCCGCAGCGGGCGCCCGTCCGGCAGCTCCACCACCGACGACGCACCGGCGATCGGAACCCGCCCCAGCGCCTTCGCCAGCAGCCCGCCGACCGTCTCCACGTCCTCGTCGTCGAAGGCCTCCACCCCGAACAGCTCGCCGAGGTCGGTGATGTCGAGCCGGGCCGTGACCCGGTACCGGTCGTCGCCCAGCTCCTCCACCGGCGCGATCTCCCGGTCGTACTCG
The DNA here is from genome assembly GCF_041435355.1 of Streptomyces sp. NBC_01276. Taxonomy (GTDB): domain Bacteria; phylum Actinomycetota; class Actinomycetes; order Streptomycetales; family Streptomycetaceae; genus Streptomyces. The sequence goes on along the minus strand of NZ_CP108442.1, from coordinate 5,176,617 downwards.
TCGGTGATCTCACCGACGATCTCCTCCAGGATGTCCTCGATGGTCACGATGCCGGCGGTGCCGCCGTACTCGTCGATGACCACGGCCACGTGGTTGCGCACCGACTGCATCTCGCGCAGCAGATCGCCCGCGTTCTTCGTGTCCGGCACGAACACCGCCGGCCGCATCGCCGTGGAGACCAGGTCGCTCTCCGCGTCGCGGCTGATGTGCGTCCGGCGGACGAGGTCCTTCAGGTACACGATGCCGACGATGTCGTCCTCGTTCTCCCCCGTGACGGGGATCCGCGAGAAGCCCGACCGCAGGGCGAGCGTGGTCGCCTGACGGATCGTCTTGTACCGCTCGATGCACACCAGGTCGGTGCGCGGCACCATCACCTCGCGCACGAGGGTGTCGCCGAGCTCGAAGACCTGGTGCACCATCCGGCGCTCCTCGTCCTGGATCAGCGACTCCTTCTCCGCGAGGTCCACCATGGCGCGCAGCTCGGCCTCGGAGGCGAACGGCCCCTTGCGGAAGCCCTTCCCCGGCGTGAGCGCGTTGCCGATGAGGATCAGCAACTGCGGGATCGGACCCATCACCCGGGCCAGCGGCACCAGCACGTAGGCCGCGGCGGTCGCCGTGTTCAGCGGGTGCTGGCGGCCGATGGTGCGCGGGGACACCCCGACCGCCACGAAGGACACGAGGACCATCACCCCGATGGCCGCCAGCAGCGCGGTCCAGTTCTCCCCGAACGCGTCGAGGCACACGTACGTGACGAGCACGCCCGCCGCCATCTCGCAGGTCACCCGGACCAGCAGCGCCACGTTCAGGTAGCGGGTCGGATCCCCGGCCACCTGGGCGAGCTTGGCGCTCCCGCGCCTGCCCTCCCGTACGGCCTGTTCGGCGCGGAAGGCGGAGATGCGGGCGATGCCGGACTCCGCGCACGCCGCGAACCAGGCCACCACGACCAGCAGGACCGCGCCGGTGATCAGCTGGGGGGCGGTCACGAGACGGTGGGCGCCGGCGAGGGACCGGTCATGCCGCGCTCACCGCGCCAGCCGTCGACGATGGCCGCCTGGAGGCCGAACATCTCGGCCTTCTCGTCCGGCTCCTCGTGGTCGTAGCCGAGCAGGTGCAGCACCCCGTGGACGGTCAGGAGCTGGAGCTCCTCGTCCATGGAGTGCTGCGTCGGTGCGTCCTCGCCCTGCTTCTTCGCGACCTCGGGGCACAGCACGATGTCGCCGAGGAGCCCCTGCGGGGGCTCCTCGTCGTCCTTCGACGGCGGACGGAGCTCGTCCATCGGGAAGGACATGACGTCGGTCGGACCGGGCAGGTCCATCCACTGGATGTGGAGCTGCTCCATGGCGTCCTCGTCGATGACGATGACGGAGAGCTCGGACAGCGGGTGGATCCGCATCCGGGTGAGCGCGTAGCGGGCGATGTCGAGGATCGCCTGCTCGTCGACCTCGGTTCCGGACTCGTTGTTGACGTCGATCGACATGGTGCGCTGAGCTCTACTTCCGCTGGTGGCCGTTCGGGGCCGGGTGGGCGTCGTCGTACTTCTCGTACGCATCGACGATACGGCCGACCAGCTTGTGGCGGACGACATCCTCGGACGTGAGCCGCGAGAAGTGGATGTCCGGCACCCCCTCCAGGATGTCCTGCACCTGCCGCAGACCGCTGCGGGCCCCGCCGGGCAGGTCGACCTGCGTGACGTCACCCGTGACCACGATCTTGGAATCGAACCCGAGCCGGGTGAGGAACATCTTCATCTGCTCGGTGGTGGTGTTCTGCGCCTCGTCGAGCACGACGAAGGCCTCGTTAAGGGTGCGACCCCTCATATAGGCCAGGGGCGCCACCTCGATGGTGCCGGCGGCCATGAGGCGGGGGATCGAGTCCGGGTCGATCATGTCGTGCAGGGCGTCGTAGAGCGGCCGCAGATACGGGTCGATCTTGTCGAAGAGGGTGCCCGGGAGGAAGCCGAGGCGCTCGCCCGCCTCGACCGCGGGGCGGGTCAGGATGATCCGGCTGACCTGCTTGGACTGCAGGGCCTGGACCGCCTTCGCCATGGCGAGGTAGGTCTTGCCGGTACCGGCGGGGCCGATGCCGAAGACGATCGTGTTCTTGTCGATCGCGTCGACGTACCGCTTCTGGTTGAGGGTCTTGGGGCGGATGGTGCGCCCGCGGCTGGAGAGGATGTTCTGGGTCAGCACCTCGGCCGGGGTCTCCGCCTCGCCGCCACCGGTGCCGTTCGCCTTGAGCATGGCGATCGAGCGTTCCACTGCGTCCTCCGTCATCGACTGCCCGGTGCGCAGCACGAGCATCATCTCGTCGAACAGGCGCTGGATCAGGGCGACTTCCACCGCCGGGCCGATCGCGCTGACCTGATTGCCCCGAACATGGATGTCGGCCTTCGGGAAAGCCTTTTCGATCACGCGCAGCAGCGCGTCGCCCGAGCCGAGCACCGTCACCATCGGGTGCGTCGCCGGTACGGTGAAGTGGGCTCGCGCCTGGCCCGGCGCGGGGGTCTGGGCTGTCGGTGTCTGAGTCATGGGCCGGCACTGTGGCCTGCGCATACCTCCCGCTGAGGGGCCGCGCCGATCGTCGACCTCCGGAGTACCAAGGGTACGTCCACCCCCGGGCATCCCCGAGGGGTTTTCCGGCCCGGCCCCGGACGGCTACTGGACCGGACGGCTACTGGACCGGGTGGCGGAAGCCGATCGTGGGAACGGCCCGGCGGCGCGGGGACGGGGTGGCGCCCGGCGGCACGAGGGCGTCGAGGAAGCCGTAGCGGCCGCGCAGGGCCTCCGGGGCGGTGCGCCACCAGTGGGCCACCTCGGGCCAGCCCGGGGCCGAGAGGGAGCCGCCGAACTCCTGCACCGACAGGGCGGCGGTCAGCCCGGCGAAGGCGAGCCGGTCCGCCAGCGGCCAGCCCGCCAGGCTGCCGGTGACGAACCCGGCGACGTACACGTCCCCGGCCCCCGTCGGATCCAGGGCTTCCACCGTGATCGCGGGGACCTCGGCCGTCTCCCCGGTGCGGCTGTCCACCGCGTACGAGCCCTCCGCCCCCATGGTCACCACCGCGACCGGCACCTTCTCCGCCAGGACCCGGGCCGCGGCGCGCGGACACTCGGTGCGGGTGTAGCGCATCGCCTCGCCCGCGTTGGGCAGGAAGGCCTCGCAGTGCGACAGGTCGGGCAGGGCCCCCAGGTCCCAGCGGCCGGTGTCGTCCCAGCCCACGTCCGCGAAGATCCGCGAGCCGCGGCGGGCCGCCTCGGCGACCCACCCCTCGCCGGGGCCCGCCGCCAGCGAGGCCACCGCGGCGCGGGCCTTCGGGGGACACCAGGGGAAGGGCCCGGGGCCGGTGGGGGGCGGGGCCTCGTGGCCGTGGGAGACCATCGTGCGCTCGCCCTCGTAGGCCATCGAGACGGTGACGGGGCTGTGCCAGCCGGGCACGGTCCGCGACATCGTCAGGTCGATGCCCTCGCCCTGTTCGAGGGCGTCCCAGCAGTATTCGCCGTAGTGGTCGTCGCCGAACGCGGCGGCCAGCGAGGTGCGCAGGCCGAGCCGGGCCAGGGCCGTGGCCATGTTGGCGACGCCGCCGGGGCTGGATCCCATGCCGCGCGCCCAGGACTCCGTGCCGCGCACGGGTGCCGAGTCGAGTCCGGTGAAGATGATGTCGAGGAAGACCGTGCCGGTCAGGAAGACGTCGCAGCCCGGCTCTTGGGGGTCGCGCAAGGGCCCCAGAGGATCCAGCTTGCCCGGGCGGTTGGTGCGGCTGTCCCGACTGGTCACGGTGTGCTCCCCGTTGAGGTGTCTGAAGTGTCGTTTCTGCTTGCGGGTTCACGGGTGGAAAGCTGCCAGCCCTGCCCGTGGCCGGCAGGACCGAAACCCAGTGTGACGCACCTCACCCACAGAACGCTCTTCTCCCCACCCCGGAACCTCCCGCTCCACCCGAGGACCGGTGTCGGCCGCGAGGCTAGGGGGTGTCTGACGGATATCCGCGGCGTCGCGGACATCCGTCAGACACCCCCTAGGGGCGCTTCGGCACCGGGACCCGCACCAGGTCCGCCGCGATCGTCAGCTCACCCTCGAAGCCCGCCGCACGGGCCTCGCGTTCGAACTCCGACGGGTCGGAGTAGCGCTGCGAGAAGTGCGTCAGCACCAGGTGCCGCACGCCCGCGTCCCGCGCCACCCCCGCCGCCTGGCCGGCGGTCAGGTGCCCGTGGTCGGTCGCCAGCCGGACGTCGGCGTCGAGGAAGGTCGACTCGATGACCAGCATGTCGCAGCCCTCCGCCAGCTCGTCCACACCGGAACACAGCCGGGTGTCCATGACGAAGGCGAACCGCTGCCCCGCCCGATGCTCGCTGACCTCGTCGAGGGTGACCGCGCCGAGGTGTCCCTCGCGCTGGATCCGGCCCACGTCGGGTCCCTTGATCCCGTGCCGCGCGAGCAGCTCCGGCACCATCCGGCGCCCGTCCGGCTCGGTCACCCGGTAGCCGAAGGACTCCACCGGGTGCGAGAGCCGCCGGGCCTCCAGGACGTACGGGGGCCCGCCCGCCAGCGTCCCGTCCCGCTCCACCGGCTCCTCCCGGAGCCGGACGGTCTCCCGGTAGGCGGTCGCGTACCGGAGCCGGTCGAAGAACTTCTGCCCCGAGGCCGGGTAGTGCGCGGTCACGGGGTGCGGGACCTGGTCGAGGTTGATCCGCTGGATGACCCCGGCCAGACCGAGGCTGTGGTCGCCGTGGAAGTGCGTGACGCAGATCCGGTTGATGTCGTGCGCGGCGACCCCGGCCCGCAGCATCTGGCGCTGCGTGCCCTCGCCCGGATCGAAGAGGATGCCCTCACCGTCCCAGCGCAGCAGGTAGCCGTTGTGGTTGCGCTGGCGGGTGGGAACCTGGCTGGCGGTGCCGAGGACCACGAACTCTCGTACGGACACGGTCTATCCGGGGGGCCACTGGAGGCCGCGGCCGCCCAGGACGTGGGCGTGCGCGTGGAAGACGGTCTGCCCGGCGCCGGCACCGGTGTTGAAGACGATCCGGTAGCCGTGGCCGTCGACCTTCTCGTCGGAGGCGATCCGCCCGGCCTCGCACAGCACGTCGGCGGCGACGCCCGGCTCGGCCGCCGCGAGGGAGGCGGCGTCGGGGTAGTGGACCTTCGGGATGACCAGGACGTGCGTCGGCGCCTGCGGGTTGATGTCCCGGAAGGCGATGGTCGTCTCGGTCTCGCGGACCACGGTCGCCGGGATGCCCCCCGCGACGATCTTGCAGAACAGGCAGTCCGCCTGCGGTTCCCCGGCCATGGCTGCGCCTCCCGTGAGGTGGATCGGTCGGGGCATCGTAACCGCCCGCGCCCCGGCCACGGACGCCCCGCCCGCCGCCGGGGCGGCACCCCGCGGGGCCCACGGCCCCGCACCGGTCACGGCCGGCGCGCGGTTGCGTCTCCCCCGGGGGGAGACCGCAGGCTGGGGGCATGGACAGCGACACGCTCTATTCCATCGGGGAGTTGTCCCGTCGGACCGGACTGCCGGTGAAGCGGATCCGCTTCTATTCCGACCGGGGCATCGTCCCGCCGGCCGACCGGAGCCCGGCGGGCTACCGGCTCTACGGCCCCGACGCGCTCGCCCGCCTCGACCTGGCCCGCACACTGCGCGAACTCGGGCTCGGCCTGGAGACCGTACGCAGGGTGCTGGACCGGGAGGTGTCCCTGTCCGAGGTCACCCGGGCGCACGCCGACGCCCTGGACGTGCAGATCCGGACCCTGCGCCTGCGTCGCGCCCTGCTCCGCGCGGTCGCCGGACGCGACCGCCCCACCCCTTTGGAGATGAACCTCGTGCACCGGCTCGCCACGCTCTCCCGCACCGAACGCCACCGGCTCGTCACCGACTTCGTCGACGACGCCTTCACGGACCTCCACAACAACCCCGAGTTCGTGACCCTGATGCGGTCCGCCCTGCCCGAACTCCCCGAGGAACCCACGCCCGAACAGGTCGACGCCTGGGTGGAACTCGCCGGACTCTTCCGGACGGCGGAGTTCCGTGACGCGATCCGGCGTACGGCCGAGGACCAGGTGGAAGAGCTCTCCCGAGGGGACGTCCACGCCCTGCACGAGGCCCTCGACCGGGCGATGCGCGAACGGATCGACGAGGCCGGGCGCGCCGGCCTGCTGCCGGCCCCCGCCGCGGGCACGTTCCCGGCCGACCCGCTGGGCGACCTCTACGCCCGCGCGTTCGAGCGTGCCGCGGAGAGCGATCTGCCCCGCTGGCTCCTCGCCCGCCTGCGGACCGGCGCCGACCCGCTCGTGCAGCGCTACTGGAGGCTCCTGGCGACGGTCAACGGCTGGCCCCCGTCGCCCACCCTCGCTCCCGTGCACTCCTGGTTCACCGGGGCGGCGGCGCGATGACGCGCGAGCCGGCGTTCGGCCCGTACGCGGACGCGGAGGGGGCCGGCCGCGTCAGGGCCCTCGTCGAGGACGCCGTCGGTTCCCCCAGCGCCCGGATCGTCGGCGTGGGCCTGACGCCGGCCCCCGGCGCGTACGGCTTCCTGGCGCCGCAGTGGGCCGTGGAACATCCCGGCCGGAGCAGCGGCGCACGTCAGCCGGCCGAGCTGCGCGTCCGCCTGGTGTGTTCCCTGCGGACGCGCGGGGCCCTCCGCAAGAGCGTGATCGCGGCCCTGTGCCCGGAGGGGCCGGCTCCGCACACCTGCCGCGTCCCGTGGACGGCCCTCTGAGACGGGGCCGTCCTACGCCCAGCGCCCCGTGCGCGCCAGCAGGACCGCGGTCGCCGCCGTGCCCGCCGTGGACGTGCGCAGCACCGAGCGGCCCAGCCGGTACGGGCGGGCACCCGCCTGCGCGAAGGCCGCGAGCTCCTCCGGGGACACCCCGCCCTCGGGGCCGACCACCAGCACCACCGAGCCGGCCGCGGGCAGCTCCGCCGTCGCCAGGGCCTCGGAGGCGGCCTCGCGGTCCTCGTGGAGCACCATCGCCAGGTCGGCCTCCGCCAGCAGCGCGGCCACCTGTTTGGTGGACAGCGCTTCGGCCACCTCGGGGAACCGCACCCGGCGCGACTGCTTGCCCGACTCCCGGGCGGTGGCCCGCCACTTGGCCAGGGACTTCGCCCCGCGCTCGCCCCGCCACTGGGTGATGCACCGGGAGGCCTGCCACGGCACGATGGCGTCGACGCCGGTCTCCGTCATCGTCTCGACGGCGACCTCGCCCCGGTCGCCCTTGGGCAGCGCCTGCACCACCGTGATCCGCACGGCGGGTTCGGGCTCCTGCGCGACCCCAGAGACGGAGACGACCAGCCGGTCCTTGCCCTCCGCCGCCTTCACCACGGCGTCGGCCCAGCGGCCGCGGCCGTCCGTGAGGACGAGTTCCTCGCCCGGTTCGAGCCGCTTCACCGACACCGCGTGCCGGCCCTCGGGGCCGTCCAGCACGAACTCCGGCCCCGCGGGGACCTCTTCGACCACGAACACGGGGGCCGTCATGACGCTCTCCTCATCTGCAACACCTTCAACGCACTCTGCGCCTGGGCCAGTTCGGCCGCCAGCACCTCCACCAGCTCCCCGGCGGGCAGCGCCCGCGCCAGCCGGTGCCCCTGCCCGGCCCACAGGGACATGCCCTGCGGGTCCCCGGCCGCGGCGGCGGCCTTGCGCAGCCCCGAGGTCATGTGGTGGATCTGGGGGTACGCGGAAGGGGCGTACGGCCCGTGCTCCCGCATGAAGCGGTTGACCAGGCCCCGGGCGGGGCGGCCGGTGAAGGCCCGGGTCAGTTCCGTGTGACCGAACAGCGGGTCCGTCAGCGCCTTCTTGTGCAGGGGGTGCGCCCCGGACTCCGGGCAGACCAGGAAGGCCGTGCCGAGCTGCGCCGCCTCCGCGCCCGCCGCGAGCACCGCCGCGATCTGCGCCCCGCGCATCAGCCCGCCCGAGGCGGTGATCGGGAGGGCCACGGCCTCGCGGACCTGCGCCACCAGGGCGAGCAGGCCGACGCCCGCCGTGCCGTCGGTCTGCGGGTCGTCGCGGAAGGTGCCCTGGTGTCCGCCGGCCTCGACGCCCTGGACGCACAGGGCGTCGGCGCCCGCCTCCTGGGCGGTGCGGGCCTCGTCGGCGGAGGTCACGGTGACGACGGTGTGCGTGCCGACGGCGCGCAGGCGCCCGATCACGGTGGGCGCGGGGCAGCCGAAGGCGAAGGAGACCACCGGGACGGGGTCCTCCAGCAGGATCGCCAGCTTGGCCTCGTAGCCGTCGTCGCAGGTGCCGATGATGTCCTCTTCGGCGAGCGAGACCTCGTACCAGCTCGCCTCGCCGGCCAGCTGGCCGCGGTAGGCCTCGACGGCGGCCGGGTCGACGTACCCGGTCTGCGGCAGGAAGAGGTTCACTCCGAAGGGCCGTCGGGTGAGGCCGCGGAGCTGTTTAATCTCCTGGTACATGCCGTCGGCGGTCTTGTAGCCGCCGGCCAGGAAACCGAGCCCGCCGGCCTCGCACACGGCGGCGGCGAGCGGCGGGCAGGAGGCGCCGCCCGCCATGGGAGCCTGCACGATCGGGTACCGGGGGAGACCGTTCGGCGCGGAGGACATGGACTGCATCGTGCCACGTCCCGCGCACCGGACCGAATCACGGCAATTCGCCTGGCATAGTCCAGTTCCCTCCGGCCGCGAGGAAAGCGCGGAGCCCGGTCCGGGGCGTCCCCGGACCGGGCTCCTGCGTGCTGCCGCGGGCCGGTCAGCGGCCGTTGAACGCGTCCTTCAGGCGGCTGAAGAGCCCCTGCTGGCCGGGGGCGAACTGGCCCGTCGGGCGCTCCTCGCCACGCAGCTTCGCGAGCTGGCGCAGCAGGTCCTCCTGCTGGGGGTCCAGCTTGCCGGGGGTGGTGACCTCGACGTGGACGATCAGGTCGCCGCGCCCGCCGCCGCGCAGGTGCGTGACGCCCCGCCCGTGCAGCGGGATCGCCTGGCCGGACTGGGTGCCGGGCCGGATGTCGATCTCCTCCATGCCGTCCAGCGTCTCCAGCGGGCACTTGGTGCCCAGGGCCGCCGCCGTCATGGGGATGGTGACCGTGCAGTGCAGGTCGTCCCCGCGCCGCTGGAAGGTCGGGTGCGGCAGCTCGTGGATCTCCACGTACAGGTCGCCGGCGGGGCCGCCGCCGGGGCCGACCTCGCCCTCACCCGCGAGCTGGATCCGGGTGCCGTTCTCGACACCGGCGGGGATCTTGACCGTCAGGCTGCGGCGGGAGCGGACCCGGCCGTCGCCCGCGCACTCGGGGCACGGGGTCGGGACCACGGTGCCGAAGCCCTGGCACTGCGGGCAGGGACGCGAGGTCATGACCTGGCCCAGGAAGGACCGGGTGACCTGCGAGACCTCACCGCGGCCGCGGCACATGTCACAGGTCTGCGCGGAGGTGCCGGGGGCGGCGCCCTCGCCCGAGCAGGTGGTGCAGACGACGGCCGTGTCGACCTGGATGTCCTTGGTCGTGCCGAAGGCGGCCTCGTCCAGTTCCAGGTCCAGACGGATCATGGCGTCCTGGCCGCGGCGGGTCCGCGAGCGCGGGCCGCGCTGCTGGGACTGGCCGAAGAAGGCGTCCATGATGTCCGAGAAGTTGCCGAAGCCGCCCGCGCCGAAGCCGCCCGCGCCGCCGCCGCCCGAGGAGGACAGCGGGTCGCCGCCGAGGTCGTAGACCTGCTTCTTCTGCGGGTCCGAGAGGACCTCGTAGGCGGCGTTGATCTCCTTGAAGCGCTCTTGCGTCTTGGGATCGGGATTGACGTCCGGGTGCAGCTCGCGCGCGAGCCGCCGGAAGGCCTTCTTGATCTCATCCTGGGACGCGTCGCGGCGTACGCCGAGTACGGCGTAGTAGTCCGTGGCCACTTACGACTCCGCCAGGATCTGTCCGACGTAACGTGCCACTGCGCGTACCGCTCCCATCGTTCCGGGGTAGTCCATGCGGGTCGGTCCGACCACGCCGAGTTTGGCGACTGCTTCGCCGCCCGAACCGTAGCCGACGGACACGACCGACGTGGAGTTGAGTCCCTCGTAGGCGTTCTCGTGCCCGATCCGTACGGCCATCCCCGACTCCCCCGCCTCGCCCAGCAGCTTGAGGAGCACGACGTGCTCCTCGAGCGCTTCGAGCACCGGCCTGATCGTCAAGGGAAAATCATGTCCGAAGCGAGTGAGGTTGGCGGTGCCGCCGATCATCAGCCGCTCCTCCGCCTCCTCGGCCAGCGTTTCGAGAAGGGTCGCCAGGACGGCCTTGACGGTCGCCCTGTCGTCGATCTCGAACGACTCCGGAAGGTCCTGCACGAGCTGCGGCACGTCGGTGAACCGACGGCCGACGACCCGGCTGTTCAGCCGCGCCCGCAGGTCGGCGAGGGAGGTCTCACCGAAGGGCGTCTGGGTGTCGACGAGCCGCTGCTCGACCCGCCCGGTGTCCGTGATCAGTACGAGCATCAGCCGGGCCGGGGCCAGCGACAGCAGCTCGACGTGCCGGACGGTGGAGCGGGTCAGCGAGGGGTACTGGACGACGGCGACCTGCCGGGTGAGCTGCGCGAGCAGCCGCACCGTGCGGCCGACCACGTCGTCGAGGTCGACGGCGCCGTCGAGGAAGTTCTGGATGGCCCGCCGCTCGGGCGTCGACAGCGGCTTGACCCCCGCCAGCTTGTCGACGAAGAGGCGGTAGCCCTTGTCGGTGGGGATCCGGCCGGCGCTGGTGTGGGGCTGCGCGATGTAGCCCTCCTCCTCCAGCACGGCCATGTCGTTGCGCACGGTGGCGGGCGAGACGCCGAGGCGGTGGCGCTCGGTGAGGGCCTTGGAACCGACCGGCTCCTCCGTCCCGACGTAGTCCTGGACGATGGCGCGCAGCACTTCGAGCCTGCGTTCACTGAGCATCGCGCACACCTCCGGATGCGGTCGGTCGTCGGTCGGTCGTCGGTCGGTCGTGGGGTTCGCGGGCGGCGGGCCCGCCGCCGGCGGTCCGCCGGAGCTTCCCCCGGGCCCTGGTTGGCACTCCGAGCGCCCGAGTGCCAGAGATCCCCCGGTCAGTGTACGGCCGGGTAGTACACCGGGGGCAAGGGCGGCCCGCCAGGGTAGCGTCGCCCCATGGACGTACGTTGGGAAGAGGCGGGCTGGGAACGGCTGACCGGGCGGGCCGGCCGGCGGCGGCTCCCGGTGTGGGACTGCACGGTGGGACTGGTGGTGGGGGACGAGTCGGTGCTCCTGATCGACCCCGGATCCTGCGTGCGCGAGGGGGCCCTGGTGCGGGCCGAGGCGGAGCGGCTGACGGGCCGGCGCGTGACCCATATCGCATTCACACACGGACATTTCGACCACGTGCTGGGCGGCCCGGCCTTCGAGGGCGCCCGGTTCTACGGGGCGGTCGGCCTCGACCGGCTGCTGGCGACCCCCGGCGGCCGTGAGGAGCTGCGCGTGAGCGCGGTCAGCCAGGGCCTGGACGAGGCGGAGGCGGCCGAGGCGGCGGGCCTGCTGCGGGCGCCGGAGCACCTGGTGTCGGGCGAGTGGACGCTGGAGCTGGGCGGCGTACAGGTACTGCTGGCCAACGTCGGGCCCGCGCACTCGCAGCACGACCTGACGGTCCTGGTGCCGGGCGAGCGGGAGGTGGTGTTCTGCGGGGACCTGGTGGAGGAGTCGGGCGAGCCCCAGGCCGGCACGGACGCGGTGCCCGGGCAGTGGCCCGCCGCCCTGGACCGCCTGCTCGCGCTGGGCGGGGACGACGCGCTGTACGTGCCGGGTCACGGAGCGGTGGTCGGTGCCGGCTTCGTGCGTGCCCAACACGACACACTGGCGGACCTGTTCGGCGTGTCGCGGACCTGACGGCGGCGGTTCTCCTAGTGTCGGCCGGATGCGCGAGTACTCCCCCGACCTGACCCCGCAGTGGAAGCGTGCCAAGGCCGTGCCGGAGGTGGCCGCGGACCCCGATCTGGTGGTCGAGGTGGCGGGCACCGACTTCTGCGGTGCGGTGGTGGCGTGCGAGGCGGGCACGGTGACCCTGGAGGACCGTTTCGGCAAGCGCCGGGTCTTCCCCCTGGAGCCGCGCGGCTTCGTGCTGGACGGCGCCGTGGTGACCCTGACCCGCCCGTCGCGGGCACCCGCCGCGCCCGCCCGTACGGCCTCGGGCTCGCTGGCCCTCCCGGGGGCGCGGGCCCGGGTGGCGCGCGCCGGACGGATCTACGTGGAGGGCCGTCACGACGCCGAACTGGTGGAGCGGGTCTGGGGTGACGACCTGCGCATCGAGGGCGTGGTGGTGGAGTACCTGGAGGGCGTCGACGACCTCGCGGCCGTGGTGGAGGAGTTCGCCCCCGGGCCGGACGCCCGCCTCGGCGTCCTGGTGGACCACCTGGTGCCGGGGTCGAAGGAATCCCGGATCGCGGCATCGGTCACCTCCCCGGACGTGCTGGTGGTGGGTCACCCGTACGTGGACGTCTGGCAGGCGGTGAAGCCGTCCGCGCTGGGCATCCGGGCGTGGCCCGAGGTGCCGCGCGGCCAGGACTGGAAGACGGGCGTCTGCCGGGCCCTGGGCTGGCCGGAGAACACCGGGGCCGCCTGGCAGCACGTCCTGTCCCGCGTCACGTCCTACCGCGACCTGGAGCCGACCCTGCTGGGCCGGGTGGAGGAGCTGATCGACTTCGTCACGGCGCCCTGACCCGGTCTACGGCAGGGTGGCGAACTCCGTGGTGTCGAGCGTGACGCCGAGGACGTCGAGCGGGACCGGCTCACCGAACTTGCTGGTCCGCGCGCCCCGGTAGTCGGCTTCCTCTCCGGCACCGAAGGGCTCGGTGAGCACCACGCACGTGGCCTGGAAGGGGTCGATGATCAGATAGGCGGGAATGCCGCCGGCCGCGTAGATGGAGCGCTTCGTCACGTAGTCGCGCAGCTTGCTGGTCTTGGAAACGACCTCGACCACCATCGCCAGGGCGGCTGCGGGCAGGAGACGGCCCGACTCCGGCGCCGCCTCGCTCGGCAGGACGACGAGGTCCGGCTGCGGCTCCGACGATTCCCCCGGAATATCCACGTCCTGCGTCTGGAGCGGGTACCAGCGGTCCATGGGGATCTGCCGCTGCACGAACATGACGATCAGGTTGTGGACCACGTCCGGCCCCGCCATCATCACGATTTCACCCCTGAGGAGCTCGACCTTGACCCCCTCGGGAGCCTCGAAGCTCTCGAAGTACTCGGTCATCCGGCGATCGTCCACAGCGGTCATCTCCGTGCCCTCCACTTCTGCCGCCGGGCTTGCGGCAGAAGGCTACGAACAGGCTAGGCCGCACCTGCCCCGATCCGCAGCGATTCACTCCGTGGAGTGGTCAGTCCACCAGGTCCCGCACCACCGCGTCGGCCAGCAGCCGCCCGCGCAGGGTCAGCACCGCGCGCCCCGCACCGTACGGGGCCGGCTCCAGCAGCCCGTCCGCCAGCGCCTTCCCGGCGGCCGCCAGGCCGGCCGGGGCCAGCAGCGACAGCGGGACGCCGTCGACCAGCCGCAGCTCCAGCAGGATCCGCTCCACGCGCCGGTCCTCCGCGGACAGCAGCTCGCGCCCCGCGCCGGGGGAACGGCCCTCCGCGAGGGCCGCGGCGTAGGCACCGGGGTGCTTCACGTTCCACCAGCGCACCCCGCCGACGTGCGAATGGGCGCCCGGGCCCGCGCCCCACCAGTCGGCCCCGCGCCAGTACAGCTCGTTGTGCAGGCAGCGGCCGGCCTCGGTCGTGGCCCAGTTCGACACCTCGTACCAGGAGTACCCGGCCTCCGCCATGACGGAGTCCGCGATCAGGTACCGGTCGGCGTGGACGTCGTCGTCGGTCATCGGGACCTCGCCGCGGCGGATCCGGCGGGCCAGCTGCGTGCCCTCCTCGACGATCAGGGCGTAGGCGCTGACGTGGTCGGGCCCGGCGCCGATGGCCGCGGCCAGGGAGTCGCGCCAGTCCTGGTCCGTCTCCCCCGGCGTGCCGTAGATCAGGTCCAGGTTGACGTGCTCGAAGCCCGCCGCGCGGGCCTCCGCGACGCAGGCCTCGGGGCGGCCGGGGGTGTGGGTGCGGTCGAGCACCTTCAGGACGTGCTGCTTCGCGCTCTGCATGCCGAAGGAGATCCGGTTGAAGCCGCCCTCGCGGAGCTCCGCGAGGTACCGCGGGTCCACGGACTCCGGATTGGCCTCGGTGGTGACCTCGGCGTCCTCGGCCAGCCCGAACTCGTCGCGGATCGCCGCGAGCATCCGGACGAGGTCGCGGGCGGGCAGCAGCGTGGGCGTGCCGCCGCCGACGAAGACGGTCCGCACGGCCCGGGGGTCGTCCCCGAGCACCTTGCGGGCCAGGCGGACCTCGTCGATCAGGGTGTCGGCGTAGTTCTCCCGGGAGGCGAGCACCCCGCCGGTCCCCCGCAGCTCGGTGGCCGTGTAGGTGTTGAAGTCGCAGTACCCGCAGCGCGTGGCGCAGTACGGGACGTGCAGGTAGAACCCGAGCGGCCGGTCCCCGGCACCCGCCAGGGCGTGCGACGGCAGCGAGCCGTCTTCGGGCATGGGTTCACCGTCGGGCAGTGCGGAAGGCATGGGCCCATTGTCCCGCACTGCCCCAAGGTCGTTTCCCGCGTCGGGCCGGGCGCCGGTCAGGCCTCCCGGGAACCCGCGTACATCTCGTCGATGAGGTGCTTGAACTCACGCTCGACGACCGGGCGCTTCAGCTTGAGGCTGGGCGTCAGGTCGCCGTGCTCGACGTCCAGGTCGCGCGGGAGGATCCGGAACTTCTTGATCGTCTGCCAGCGCTGGAGGCCCTCGTTCAGGGTCTGGACGTAGGTCTCGATCAGGCGGTCGGTCTCCGGCGCGGCCAGGACCTGGGCGTACGACTTGCCCTCCAGGCCGTTCTCGGCGGCCCAGCCGAGGATCGCCGGCTCGTCGAGGGCGATCAGGGCCGAGCAGAAGTTCCGGTCGGCGCCGTGCACGACGATGGTCGACACGTACGGGCAGATCGCCTTGAAGTGGCCCTCGATCTCCGCCGGGGCGACGTACTTGCCGCCCGAGGTCTTGATCAGGTCCTTCTTGCGGTCGGTGATCCGCAGGTACCCGTCGGGGGACAGCTCGCCGATGTCGCCGGTGTGCAGCCAGCCGTCGCTCTCCAGCACCTCGGCGGTCTTGTCGGGCTGCCCGTGGTAGCCCTGCATGATGCCGGGGCCGCGCAGCAGGACCTCGCCGTCGTCGGCGATGCGGACCTCGGTGCCGGGCAGCGGCTTGCCGACGGTGCCGGTGCGGTAGGCCTCGCCGGGGTTGACGAAGGAGGCCGCGCTGGACTCCGTCAGGCCGTAGCCCTCCAGGATGTGGATGCCCGCGCCGGAGAAGAAGTAGCCGATCTCGGGGGCGAGGGCGGAGGCGCCGGAGACGGCGGCCCGCAGCTTGCCGCCGAAGGCCTCGCGGAGCTTGGAGTAGACGAGCGCGTCGGCGATCCTGTGCTTGGTGGCGAGGCCGAAGGGGGCGGTGGCCTGGCCCGTGCGGCGGAAGTTGTCCTGGGTGACCTTGGCGTACTCGCGGGCGACGCCGACCGACCACTGGAAGATCTTGTACTTGGCCCCGCCGCCGGCCCGCGCCTTGGCGGCCACGCCGTTGTAGACCTTCTCGAAGATGCGCGGGACGGCCGCCATGTACGTCGGCTGGACCACCGGCAGGTTCTCGATGATCTTGTCGATCCGG
Organism: Streptomyces sp. NBC_01276; assembly: GCF_041435355.1. GTDB lineage: Bacteria > Actinomycetota > Actinomycetes > Streptomycetales > Streptomycetaceae > Streptomyces. Next base: position 5,160,974 of record NZ_CP108442.1, on the reverse strand, counting down.
CCGTCGACCGCGGTGACGTGCCCGACCTCGATCTGCCCGGAGGTCAGCACCTTGCCGAAGACGTGCGCCAGCGGCAGCCACAGGTACTGGACGTCGTCCGAGTGGATCATGCCCGTGGCCACGGTGGCCTTGGCCATGTACGACCAGTTGTCGTGCGGCAGACGGACGCCCTTGGGGCGGCCGGTGGTGCCGGAGGTGTAGATGAGGGTGGCGAGCTGGTCGGCGGTGATGGCCGCGATCCGCTCCTTGACCGCCTCGGGGTGCTTGGCCAGGTGCTCGTTGCCGAGCGCCTCCAGGTCGGCGAGGGAGAGGACCCAGCCCTCGGGGTCGCCGTCGGCGCCGACGGCGTCGGCCGCGTCCAGGACCACCACGTGGGCGAGGTTCGGCAGGCCGGCGCGGCGCTCGCGGGCCTTCGCGAGCTGCTTGGCGTCCTCGGCGATCAGCACCCGGCTCTCGGAGTCCGCGAGGATGTACGAGGACTCCTCGGCGTTGGTGCTGGGGTAGATCGTGGTGACCGCGCCGCCCGCGCACATCACGCCGAGGTCGGACAGGATCCACTCGACCCGGGTGTTGGAGGCGAGCGCGACCCGCTCCTCCGGGCGCAGGCCCAGGGAGATCAGGCCCGCCGCGATGGCGAAGACCCGCTCGGCCGCCTGCCCCCAGCTCAGCGACTTCCAGTCGTCCGGACCGCCCTCGGGGCCGGCCGCGGGCACCGGGAAGCGGTAGGCCTCCGCGTTCGGTGTGGCGGCGACGCGGTCAAGGAAGAGGGCCGCCACGGTGGGCGGGCGGTTCTCGATCAAGGTCTGTGTGTCGCTCACGACATCCTCCGGACCGGTCCACGCGGCAGGGCGTGGGCGTGGGGGCGCTTTGGGACGGGCGGGTGGTGCTGGCACCTTTTTGAAACTGGCGAGTAACCATCGAGCAGTGATCAGCGTAGAGGCCGTGCGCCCGGCGCGTAAGAGCCTCCGAGCGGCCGCTTCATAACGAAAAGGGCCCCCATGCGTGCGCATGTGGGCCCATTCGTCCGACTTGGGGCGAGGGTGGTTCTTGACCCGCCCTTGGCGACCGCTTGACACGGCCGCCTCCGACCGCTGTCGGTTACCGGCCGGTTACTTCTTCTTGCCGCCGGACTCGTCGCTGGAGAGGACGGCGATGAAGGCCTCCTGCGGGACCTCCACGGAGCCGACCATCTTCATCCGCTTCTTGCCTTCCTTCTGCTTCTCCAGCAGCTTCCGCTTACGGGAGATGTCACCGCCGTAGCACTTGGCGAGGACGTCCTTGCGGATGGCGCGGATGGTCTCGCGGGCGATGACGCGCGAGCCGATGGCCGCCTGGATCGGCACCTCGAACGCCTGCCGCGGGATGAGCTCGCGCAGCTTGGCGACGAGGCGCACGCCGTAGGCGTAGGCGGCGTCCTTGTGCGTGACGGCGGAGAAGGCGTCGACCTTGTCGCCGTGGAGCAGGATGTCGACCTTGACCAGGCTGGAGGACTGCTCGCCGGTGGGCTCGTAGTCCAGCGAGGCGTAGCCGCGCGTCTTGGACTTCAGCTGGTCGAAGAAGTCGAAGACGATCTCCGCGAGGGGGAGGGTGTAGCGGATCTCGACCCGGTCCTCGGAGAGGTAGTCCATGCCGAGCAGGGTGCCGCGGCGGGTCTGGCAGAGCTCCATGATCGCGCCGATGAACTCGCTGGGCGCGAGGATCGTGGCCCGCACGACCGGCTCGAACACGTCCGAGATCTTGCCCTCGGGGAACTCGCTCGGGTTGGTGACGGTGACTTCCTTGCCGTCCTCCAGGACCACCCGGTAGACCACGTTGGGCGCGGTCGCGATCAGGTCGAGGCCGAACTCGCGCTCCAGGCGCTCGCGGACCACGTCCAGGTGGAGCAGGCCGAGGAAGCCGACGCGGAAGCCGAAGCCGAGGGCCGCCGAGGTCTCGGGCTCGTAGACGAGCGCGGCGTCGTTGAGCTGGAGCTTGTCCAGCGCCTCGCGCAGGTCCGGGTAGTCCGAGCCGTCGAGCGGGTAGAGGCCGGAGAAGACCATCGGCCGCGGGTCCTTGTAGCCGCCGAGGGCCTCGGTCGCGCCGTTGTGCAGGCTGGTGATGGTGTCACCGACCTTGGACTGACGGACGTCCTTCACGCCGGTGATGATGTAGCCCACCTCGCCGACGCCGAGGCCGTCGGAGGAGGTCATCTCCGGGGAGGAGACGCCGATCTCCAGCAGCTCGTGCGTGGCGCCGGTGGACATCATCCGGATGCGCTCGCGCTTGTTGAGCTGGCCGTCGACGACACGGACGTAGGTGACGACGCCGCGGTACGAGTCGTAGACCGAGTCGAAGATCATCGCGCGGGCCGGGGCGTCCTTGACGCCGACCGGGGCCGGGACGGTGGCGACGACCTTGTCGAGCAGGGCGTCGACGCCGAGACCGGTCTTCGCCGACACCCGCAGGACGTCCTCGGGCTGGCAGCCGACCAGGTTCGCGAGCTCCTCGGCGAACTTCTCCGGCTGCGCGGCCGGCAGGTCGATCTTGTTGAGGACCGGGACGATCGCGAGGTCGTTCTCCATCGCCAGGTACAGGTTGGCGAGGGTCTGGGCCTCGATGCCCTGGGCGGCGTCCACCAGCAGGATCGTGCCCTCGCACGCCGCGAGGGAGCGCGAGACCTCGTAGGTGAAGTCGACGTGACCGGGGGTGTCGATCATGTTCAGGATGTGCGTGCTGCCCTTGCCCGCACCCTCGGTGGGTGCCCAGGGCAGACGGACCGCCTGCGACTTGATCGTGATGCCGCGCTCACGCTCGATGTCCATGCGGTCGAGGTACTGAGCGCGCATCTGCCGCTGGTCGACGACACCGGTGAGCTGGAGCATCCGGTCGGCGAGCGTCGACTTGCCGTGGTCGATGTGCGCGATGATGCAGAAGTTGCGGATCAGCGCCGGGTCGGTACGGCTCGGCTCGGGCACGTGGCTGGGGATCGCGGGCACGCAGTGTCCTGATTCTCGGGGCGCAGTCGGAAGCGGTCTCTTCAGCGAAGGTCGGATCTCGTCGCCTTCGGCTTCGTCGGCGCGATGTCGGATCTGTACGCAGGCTCCCATGGTCCCATGGACGGGGCAGTGCGCTCGGTTTGGGCCGGTCGGAGCGCGCCTGGTAGCCTGGGCAGCTGTGTCTCGTATGCCCTCTCAGCTGTCGGGACACAATCCGAAGATCAAACTCTGAACCTGAAAAGGCTCTTTCGTGGCGAACATCAAGTCCCAGATCAAGCGGAACAAGACGAACGAGAAGGCGCGCCTGCGCAACAAGGCCGTCAAGTCCTCGCTCAAGACCGCGATCCGCAAGGCCCGCGAGGCCGTCCTCGCCGGTGACGTCGAGAAGGCCACCGTGGCTTCCCGCGCCGCCGCGCGTGCGCTCGACAAGGCTGTCTCGAAGGGTGTCATCCACAAGAACGCCGCCGCCAACAAGAAGTCGGCGCTGGCCTCCAAGGTTGCCACCCTCCAGGGCTGAGCTCCTGATGTGAATCGCCGGTAGGGAACCAGCGGGCCCTCTCTCCCGCTCCCTCGCCGGCACACCGCGCCGCACGCGGCCTGCGTTCGCCACGCGGGTGCGGCGCAAGCATCTTCACAGCATCACCCCGGTCACCGACCGGGTGACTGACGGCCCACCCGGCCCCACCGGGTGGGCCGTCCGCATTTCCGGGTCGGCCCCCTTCACCGCGCTCCGGCCCTCTGGGACACTGCTGGCGACGTGGCTCCGGGGAGAAGGGCGGACCTTGAACGCCGTGCTCATAGTGCTCGTGGTCCTGGGATTCGGAGCGTTCTGGGCGCTGCGGCGGCTGCGCCTGTACCCGTGCCGCATGAGCGAATGGCGCTACGCCTTCGCCGCCGCGCACCGTGACCAGCGCGAGGCCCTGCACCGCACCCGTGTGAACAGGCGGGCCGTGGAGGGCGAGCAGCGGCGGCACCTGGCACGGGCGCGGGAGCACGTCGAGGGGATCGAGCAGCGGGGCCGGCACGAGGCCCGGACCCTGAAGGCGGAGCGGCAGCGGTTGCTGCGGCCGGGGTGGGGCGCGGCCGTGGGACCCCGTCTGGGACAGCTCCGGCTGCACCAGCACGTCCTGCTGTTCATGAAGGAGGCTCCCGAAGGCGAGGAGGCTCCCACCGGGATCGACGAGACGCTCCCCCTGGCCGACCTCACCGTCAGCTTCTCGGACGCCCGCGAGCACCTCTTCCTCCACGTCACCCGGCAGGACGGCACCCACCGCACCGCCTCGTACGCGCGGGCCGACCACCGCGAGACGACGGTGCGGCACTTCTGCGACCGGATCCACAACCAGGTGCTGGCGGCCAGGGCCTTCCGGGAGACGGCGCGGGAACGCACCGCCGAGATCGACACCGAGCTCCAGCAGCTGGAGTCCGACACCGCGGCGCGGCGGGACCAGGCCCGCATGGAGGCCACGGCCCTCGGCGAGACGCAGCGGGCGGACCCCCGCCTGCTGCGGGCCCTCGCCGACTGGGAGGCGGAGTGCGACGTCTGGCAGAAGCTGACCGGACACCGGCCCCGCGCGTCCTGACGCCGCGGCCGGGGTGCCCGGCGGACCCCCCGGCGGACCGGGGGCGGGCGGGGCCGGGAGGCCGACGCCAGCAGGACCTGGCGGCGCCGGGGGCGGGACCTGGTGCGATGGCCGGAATGGCGTGCCGGGCGCCGTGACCCGGTGGACCTTCCGGTCAGAGCACTAGCGGCGCTGGGGGCGGGCCGCGCGGGCCACGGCCACGACGGCCTTCTCCAGGGCGTACTCGGGGTCGTCCCCGCCGCCCTTGACGCCCGCGTCGGCCGCGGCCACGGCGCGCAGGGCGTCCGAGACCGCGTCCGCCGACCAGCCCCGCATCTGCTGACGGACCCGGTCGATCTTCCACGGCGGCATTCCCAGGTCCCGCGCGAGGTCGCCCGGACGGGCGCCGCGCGGGGCGGAGGCGAGCTTCCCGATCGCCCGGACCGCCTGGGCCAGCGCGCTGGTGATCAGCACCGGGGCCACTCCCGTGGACAGCGACCAGCGCAGGGCTTCCAGGGCCTCGGCGGCCCGCCCCTCCACCGCACGGTCGGCGACCGTGAAGCTGGAGGCCTCGGCCCGGCCCGTGTAGTAGCGGCCGACCACCGCCTCGTCGATGGTGCCCTCGACGTCCGCGCACAGCTGCGCCGCCGCGCTCGCCAGCTCCCGCAGGTCGCTGCCGATCGCGTCGACCAGGGTCTGGCAGGCCTCCGGGGTCGCGGAGCGCCCCAGCGCGCGGAACTCGCCCCGCACGAACGACAGCCGGTCCGCGGCCTTCGTCATCTTCGGGCAGGCGATCTCCCGGGCCCCGGCCTTGCGGGCCGCGTCCAGCAGACCCTTGCCCTTGACCCCGCCGGCGTGCAGGAGGACCAGGGCAATCTCCTCGTACGGCGCGGCGAGGTAGGCCTTGACCTCCTTCACCGTGTCCGCGCCCAGGTCCTGCGCGTTGCGGACGATCAGGACCTTGCGCTCGGAGAACAGCGAAGGGCTCGTCAGCTCCGCCAGCGTGCCGGGCTGGAGCTGATCGGACGTGAGGTCCCGCACATCGGTGTCGGCGTCGGCCGCGCGGGCCGCCGTCACGACGTCCCGCACGGCGCGGTCGAGCAGCAGGTCCTCCTGCCCCACCGCGACGGTGAGCGGGGCAAGCGGTTCGTCGGTGGAGTTCTTCCTGGTGGCCATCGCCCCCAGCATCCCACGCCGCACCGACAGTGCCCCGCGCCCGGTGCCCGAGAATGGTCGGGTGAACGAGCGACACGTACTGGTCCTGCCCGACCGCGACGCCGCCGAGGAGGTGGCCCAGGAGGCCGTCGACCGCTTCGGCCTGCCCGAGGAACCCCAACTGGTCCGCGACGCCCTCGCCGGAGAGGACGACGCCGAGGACGCCCAGTGGCTGGTGGTCGTCGAGGACCCGCAGGAACGGCTGGAGGCGGCCTCGCTGGACGAGCTCGCCGCCGAGTACGAGGGCTGGCTGGAAGCCCCGTAGGGCGGGCCCTACGCCTTGTGGACGATCTGCACGTCCAGCTCCACTTCCACGCTCGAACCGATCGCCGCGATCCCCTGCGCCAGGACCGACTGCCAGTTCAGGCTGAAGTCCTCGCGGTGCAGTTCGGCCGTGGCACGGCAGGCGGCGCGCGGTTCGCCCTCCAGGCCCGTGCCGTTGCCCAGGTACTGGGTGTCGAGGGTCACGGAGCGGCTGACACCGTGCAGCGTCAGGGCTCCCGCGACCGCCCAGCGGCTGCCGCTGCGGTGGATGAACCGCTCGCTGTAGAACTCGACCGTCGGGTACCGGGCGGCGTCGAGGAAGTCGGCGGAGCGCAGGTGGTCGTCCCGCATCCGCAGACCCGTGTCGATGCTCGCCGCGTCGATGATGACGTGCATGGAGGAGTCCTCCATGCGCTCGGCTATCCGTACCGCGCCGGCGAAGGTGGTGAACCGGCCGTGGATCCTGGCGAAGCCGATGTGCCGGGCCGTGAAGCCGATCGAGGAGTGCGTCGGGTCGAGTTCCCAGTGGCCGGGCTGCGGCAGCAGCGGCGGCTCCACCGCGTCCAGGATGATCTCCGCGGTGCCGGGCTGCGCCGGGTCCCCCACCAGCGTGGCACCGTGGAACGGCGCGTACCCCTCCGCGGTGACCGAGAGCCGGTACTCCCCCTCCGGCATGGCCGCCGTGAACCCGCCGTAGGGGTCTGTCTCCCCGCTGACGACCCGTCTTCCGATCGGGTCGGTCACCTCGAACTTGGCCTGGCGGATGGGCTGGTGGACCGTATCGAGCACCCTGCAGCTCAACAACCGCGCCGTGGGCGGCAGTGAAAGGGTCGCGGATGTGTGCGAGCCGGCGCTCCCCGCCGTCTCCATCCCCCGTCTGCGACCGAACATGGCTAATGCACCCCCGTGCTGTGTGGACTTGGACCGTTCTGGCGAAGACGCATTCGATCATGCTGTCGGGTTGTGGGCAAACAGAGCGGTCGCGCCCGGTATGACCACGCCGGTTCCGGCGCCGTCCGGCTGGAAATGCTCGCATCCCCGAGCCGCTTCCGGCGACGGCCACGGAGCCGTCCCGATCCGTGCGCAGCACAGTCGTCCCACGCGCCCTCAGCTGCGCGAGCGTACCCGGTGCGGGGTGTCCGTAGCGGTTGCCCGCGCCGACGGGGACGATCGCGAGTCGTGGCCGGATCCGGTCCTGCAGACCGGGGTCCTGGTGCGCCGAGCCGTGGTGGGCCACCTTGAGCACGTCCACCGGGCCCAGTTCCGGATGCGCCCTCAAGAGGGCCTGCTGGGCGGGCGGTTCGAGGTCTCCCGGCAGCAGCAGCGTCAGACCCGACGTGCGCACCAGCAGGACGACGCTCGCGTCGTTGGGGCCGTCCGGGGGCGGGCCGGAAGCCGGCGGCCAGAGCACCTGCCATTCCAGCGGCCCGGCCCTGCGCCGCTCCCCCGCCGCCGTCGGGACGACGGGGACCCGGGCGGCCGCCGCGGTGCGCCGGACCACGGCCGCCTGCGCGGCCGGCTCCTGCAGGACGGTGGTCTGGATCACACCGACGGAGCGGCCCCGCAGCACCCCGGACAGCCCTCCCACGTGGTCGGCGTGAAAATGCGTCAGCAGGAGCAGTGGGACGCGTCTCACACCCAGGGCCCGCAGGCAGGAGTCGACCGGGCCGGGCTCCGGACCGGTGTCCACGACGACGGCCGTCCCGGGACCGGCGGAGAGGACGGCGGCGTCCCCCTGCCCCACCGCGCACTGCGCGTAGGTCCAGTCCGGCGGCGGCCAGCCGGTGATCACCCGGGTCGGCAGCGGCGGCCGCACCACCGCGACCAGCAGCAACACCACCAGGCCGGCCCGGACCCCGCGCCGCCGTCCGTAGCGGACTCCGAGCCCGACGACGGCCGCCGTGACGAGGACCAGGAGCAGCCCTCCGCCGAGCCCGCCGGGCCAGGGCAGCTCCGCCCCCGGCAGCCGGGACCCCGCCCGCGCCACGGCCGCGATCCACCCCGCCGGTACCCCCGCGCACCAGGCGAGCGCCTTCGCCGCGGGCAGGGACAGCGGGGCCACTGCGAGGACCGTGAAGCCGAGCACCGTGGCCGGACCCGCCGCCAGCTCCGCCAACAGGTTGCAGGGCACCGCGACGAGGCTCACCCGGGCGGAGAGCACGACCACCACCGGCGCGCACACCGCCTGCGCCGCGGCGGCCGCCCCGAGCGCGTCGGCGAGCCTCGGCCGCATCCCCCGCCGCCGCAGGGCCTCGCCCCACCTCGGCCCGAGGGTGAGCAGCGCCCCGGTGGCCAGCACGGAGAGCAGGAAACCGTAGCTGCGCGCCAGCCACGGGTCGTACAGCACCAGCAGCACCACGGCCGCGGCCAGCGCCGGGATCAGGGACCTGCGCCGCCCGGTGGCGAGGGCGAGCAGGGTCACCGCCCCGCAGGCGGCGGCCCGCAGCACGCTCGGCTCGGGCCGGCACACCACCACGAACGCCAGCGTCAGCGCGGCCCCGCCCAGGGCCGTGGCCCGCAGCGACAGCCCCAGGCGGGGCGCGAGCCCGCTCCGCTCGGCCTGCTGCGCGCGGGCCGGGGACCCGATGAGCAGGTACAGCACCACGGTCAGGTTGGACCCGGAGACGGCCAGCAGGTGCAGCAGATCGGTGGCCTCGAACGCCGCGTGCAGGTCGGGCGGCACCCGGGAGGTGTCGCCGACCACCAGCCCCGGCAGCAGGGCCCGCGCGTCGGCGGGGAGCCCTTCGGTGGCCTCCCGCAGCCCGGCCCGCAGGCTCCCCGCCAGGCGCTGCGCCGCACCGGGGCCGCCGCTCACCCCGGGCGGGGTGCCGACGGCCGGCCGCAGCAGCGCCACGGCCCGTTCCCCGTCCAGCGCCGGTGCCAGCCGGGCGGCCACCGTCAGCCGGGTCGAGGGTTGCAGCGCGGCCCATCCCGGGTGCCCGGCCAGCACCCGCACCGGTGTCCGGACCCGGGTCGTCACCCCGTCGGGCCCGGTCACCCGGGTCACCACCGCGTCCAGGACCACCCCGGGCGGCCCGCTCCCGCCCCGGGTGGCGCGGGGGTCCGAGCCGACGGTGAGCTCCACCAGGACCCGGGCGTGCTCCCGGGCCAGCCCGGCCACGGGCCCCGCCCGCGCCTCCGCCCGCTCCAGCCCGGCCACCCCCGCCCCGGCGGCCGCGCACAGCAGCGCGGCGGCCGCGGCCGTACCTACCCGCCACAGCGGCTGCGGCCGGCGGGAGGCCGCCAGCAGCAGCACCCCCGCCACGGCCACCGCGAGCCCCGCTCCGACGGCGGTCCACGCCCCGGGCAGCCCTAGCGCGAGGGCGGCCGCTCCCCAGACGGCCACCGCCGGCCCCGCCAGCCGCAGGTCCACCGCCACGGCCCCGCCCCGCTCCGGGGTGCTCACGGCCGCACCAGCCCGCGCAGGTCGGCGAACCGGCGCTCGCCGATGCCGTCGACCTGCCGGAGGTCCTCGACGGTGCGGAAGCCGCCCCGGGCGGTACGGAAGTCGACGATGTGCCGCGCGAGCACCGGGCCGACCCCGGGCAGCCCGTCCAGCTGCTCGACGGTGGCACTGGCCAGGCTCAACGGGCCGGGGCCCGGTCCGGCAGCCCCCGGGCTTCCCGGGCCGCCCTGACCCGGCTGCGCGGTGGCTCCCACCAGCACCTGCTCGCCGTCCACCAGGATCCGGGCCCGGTTGAGCCCGGTGGTGTCGGTGCCGGGCACCACTCCCCCGGCGGCGGCCAGCGCGTCCTCCACCCGCGAGCCGCCGGGCAGCCGCCGCACCCCCGGTTCCCGGACCCCACCGCCGACGTCCACCACGATCCGCTCCCCTCCGCCGACGGCCGGGGCGCCCGGGACCGAGGGCGGCGAGGACGGCACGGACGGCGGGGCGACCACCGCGGGGGCCGTCACCGGCCGCGGACGCCCGGACCAGTACTGCTGGGCGGCGAATCCGAGCGCCGCGACCAACACGACGGCGACGGCCACCACCGTCCGCGGCTCCATCCCGCACCGGGCCTGCACCCACACCGGCATCCGCTCCCGCACCGCCGGCCACCGAGCCCCCGCACCGGCCCCCCTCGGCCCGGCCGACGTGCCGCGCCCCTCCGCCGCCCGGACGGCCGGTTCCACGGGCCCGACCGGCTCGTCCGACCCCCCGGGCACCCCCCGCCCGGCGTGCGCCCCCGGCACCCGGGTCACCGACCGCCCAACAGCCGCCAGAGACACTCTCCGCACCCGCGGCACTCTGGGCACCCCACCCGCCCCGGTCACCCCGGGCTCCACTGGCTCGACCGGTCCCACCGAACCCTCTTGGCTCACCAGTCCAACCGGACTCACCAGCCCAACCGGCCCCGTCCGCTCCACCGGCCCGACGAATGCCCTCGCCGCCCCCGACGTCACCCCCGCTGCCGCCTCCGCCGGCCCCGCCACCTCGGGCCAGACCTGGGGATAGGCGCCCGGCCAGGGCTCCGCGTCGGGCGGTGGATCGGCCACCCGCCCCGGGACCTCCACCCCGGCCCCGGCTCCCGGCCCCGACCGCGTCCGCGAAGGCCGCTCCGGCCCCGGCTCCGCCCGCGGCTGCGGCTCCAGCTGCGACAGCACCCCGGCCCCGGGGTTCGCCCCCGGCCTCGACCCCGGTCCCGCCCCTGCCCCTGCCGCTCCCGGCGTCGCCCGCGGGTTGCCCGCCAGCAGGGCCTGCGCCCGGCGCCGTACCACGGCGGGGTCCGCCCGGGGCCTCGACCGGATCCGCCCGTCGGAGCCACGGACCCGCCCAGGCGCGGCACCCAACCCGCGAGCACCACCCGCGCCACCCCCGCCCCGCAGGGCGGCGTCGTGACCGACCACCACTTCAGAAGCCCCGGAACGGCGCGGGGCACGCATGCGAAGAGTCATGCCACGACGCTAGGACCGATCCCCGATCCCCGTTCGGAGTCACCGATTCCGGTGGATGGAGCGCCCGTTGTGGACAACTCCGCCACCCGTTCCGGTGATCAGCGGGGCGACACGACCGCCGCCAGCAGCCCCGGCCCGGTGTGCGCGCCGATCACAGCTCCGACCTCGCTGACGTGCAGCTCGACCAGACCCGGGATGCGTTCGCGGAGCCGCTGGGCGAGCTTCTCGGCCCGCTCCGGGGCCGCGAGGTGGTGCACGGCGACGTCGACGCTGCGCGTCCCGGCCCGCTCGACCGCCAGCTCCTCCAGGCGCGCGATGGCCTTGGAGGCGGTCCGTACCTTCTCCAGCATCTCGATCCGCCCGCCGTCCAGCGTCAGCAGCGGCTTGACGGCCAGTGCCGACCCCAGGAGGGCCTGCGCGGCCCCGATCCGGCCGCCCCGGCGCAGGTAGTCGAGGGTGTCCACGTAGAAGTACGCCGCCATCTCCCCGGCCCGCTTCTCGGCCGCGGCCACGGCCTCGTCGACGGAGCCCCCCGCGTCGGCCGCCTCCGCCGCGGCGAGGGCGCAGAAGCCGAGGGCCATCGCGACCATCCCGGTGTCGACGACACGGACCGGGACGGGGGCCGTCTTGGCCGCGACCACGGCGGCGTCGTAGGTGCCCGAGAACTCGGCGGACAGGTGCAGGCTCACGATGCCCGTCGCACCGGCGTCCGCGGCCGCCCGGTAGGCCCGTACGAACTCCTCCGGACCTGGGCGGGAGGTGGTCACGGGCCGGCGCTTCTGGAGGGCCACGGCGAGGCTGCGGGCCGAGATCTCGGTGCCCTCTTCGAGGGCCTCGTCCCCCAGGACCACGGTCAGGGGGACTGCGGTGATTCCGTGCCGCGCCATCGCCGGTGGGGGCAGATAGGCCGTGGAATCGGTGACGATCGCGACATGGCGGGACATGAGCCGGAGGTTACCGCCACTGCGGTGCATCCGGCAGCCCGGCCCTCGCCCGCCCCTCCCTTCAGGTGGTGGCCTCCGGCCTGGGCGTCTTCTGCCAGGGGTAGTGCGTCACCGGTGTGGAGGGGTTCAGCGCCGCCGGGCGCGGCCCGGCGGCCGGAGCCCCGCCACCGGCAGCAGCCCCGCCGGCTTTCGCCGCGGTCTCCGCCGCGGCCGCGAGGTCGTCCACCGACTCCCGGGACCAGTCCCGCAGCGCCCCCGACTCGACCTCGATCTGCTCCGACAGGGCCGTGAGGTCGTCCTGCGCGAACCTGCGGGCCCGGTCCCGCGCGGCCCACCGCAGCGAGTCCGAGGCCTCTTTGATCTTCGCGGTGCGTTCCCGCAGCTCAGGAAGGCCGTCGGCGATCCGGCGCCGGTCCGGCTCCTGCTCCAGCCGCTTCAGCTCCTCGTCGAGCTCGTGGCCGTGCGCGCTCAGCCGCTCGAAGAGCCCGATCGACTCCTTAAGCGAGCTGTCCGTCTGCACCCCCTGGTACAGCGCCTGCTGCGTGGCCCGCATCGAGGTCCGCAGATCCAGCCGCAACTGCGCCAGGGCCCCCGCGACCCCGACCTGACCGAGGCTCTTCGCCTTCAGGGTCGTGTCCTCGACGTGGCGGCGGGCCTGGGTGATCGTCCGGTCCACGCCGCGCTTCGCCGCGCCGACCACCTTCACGGTGACCCACACGCCCAGCCCCAGAAAGGCGAACAGCACCAACAGGGCAAAGATGATCAAAGCGCCCGCCTCCATGAGGTTTCCTTCCTCCGCCGTCCGTCCCCTTCCACCGTAAACGCCACGGGCAGGTCGGGGGTTCCAAACGAACCCCCAACCTGCCCGTACGGGATCTCCCCCATGCCGGGGGTCCACTCGGCTCAGATGGCTCAGATGACGATGTTCACCAGCTTCGGCGCGCGCACGATCACCTTGCGGATCTCGGCGCCGCCCAGGGCCGCCACGACGGCCGCGTCCGTGACCGCCAGCTGCTCCAGGTCCGCGTCCGAGATGGCCGGCGGCACCTCCAGGCGCGCCTTGACCTTGCCCTTGACCTGCACCACGCAGGTGACGGTCTCGTCCACGACGTACGCCGGGTCCGCGACCGGGAAGTCCTGGTGGACCACCGAGTCGGTGTGGCCCAGCCGGCGCCACAGCTCCTCCGCGATGTGCGGCGCCAGCGGGGCGACCAGCAGCACCAGCCGCTCGGCGACCGAGCGCTCCAGCGGCCGGCCCGCCTTCGTCAGGGTGTTGTTCAGCTCGGTGATCTTGGCGATGGCGGTGTTGAACCGCAGGCCCGCCATGTCGCCGCCGACCCCGTCGATCGCCTTGTGCAGGGCGCGCAGGGTGTCCTCGCCCGGCTCACCGTCCACGACGGTGACCGCGCCGCTCTCCTCGTCGACGACGTTGCGCCACAGGCGCTGCAGCAGCCGGTACTGGCCGACCACGGCACGCGTGTCCCACGGGCGCGAGACGTCCAGCGGGCCCATCGCCATCTCGTACAGGCGCAGGGTGTCCGCGCCGTACTCCTCGCAGATCTCGTCGGGCGTGACGGCGTTCTTCAGGGACTTGCCCATCTTGCCGTGCTCGCGCTTGACGGGCTCGCCCTGGTGGAAGTAGCCGCCGTCGCGCTCCTCGACCTCGGCCGCCGGCACGTACACGCCGCGCGCGTCCGTGTACGCGTAGGCCTGGATCATGCCCTGGTTGAACAGCTTGTGGAACGGCTCGGCCGAGGAGACGTGTCCCAGGTCGAACAGGACCTTGGACCAGAACCGCGCGTACAGCAGGTGCAGGACCGCGTGCTCGGCACCGCCGACGTACAGGTCGACGCCACCGTGCGGAGCGCCCTCGTTCGGTCCCATCCAGTACTGCTCGATCGCCGGGTCGACCAGGGCCGAGCCGTTGTTCGGGTCCAGGTAGCGCAGCTCGTACCAGCAGGAGCCGGCCCAGTTCGGCATGGTGTTGGTCTCGCGCCGGAACGCGCGCACCCCGCGGCCGTCGCCCAGGTCCAGCTCGACGTTGACCCACGCCTCGTTGCGGGACAGCGGGGTCTCCGGCTTGGAGGTCGCGTCGTCCGGCTCGAAGGTGCGCGGCGAGTAGTCCTCGACCTCCGGCAGTTCCAGCGGCAGCATCGACTCGGGCAGCGGGTAGGCGACGCCGTCCTCGTCGTAGACGATCGGGAAGGGCTCGCCCCAGTAGCGCTGGCGGCTGAACAGCCAGTCGCGCAGCCGGAAGTTGACGGTGCCCTCGCCGATACCGCGCCCGGAGAGCCAGTCGGTGATCGCGGCCTTGGCCTCGACGACGCCCAGGCCGTCCAGCGAGACGCCCTCGCCCGTCGAGTTGACGATGGTGCCGTCGTACGAGGAGAACGCGTCCTCCCACTCCAGCGGGTCGGCGTCACGGTCGTCCGTGGGCTGCACGACGCAGCGCATCGGCAGCTCGAAGGCGCGCGCGAACTCGAAGTCGCGGCTGTCGTGCGCCGGGACGGCCATGATCGCGCCGGTGCCGTAGCCCATCAGCACGTAGTCCGCGATGAACACGGGGACCAGGTCGCCGCTGACCGGGTTCGTCGCGTACGCGCCGGTGAAGACGCCGGTCTTGTCCTTGGCCTCGGCCTGGCGCTCGACGTCCGACTTCGCGGCGGCCTGCTTGCGGTACGCGTCCACCGCCTCGCGCGGGGTCGCGTTCCCGCCGGTCCACAGCTGGTGCGTGCCCTCGGGCCACTCGGCCGGGACGATCTTCCCGACCAGGTCGTGCTCGGGCGCCAGCACCATGTACGTCGCGCCGAACAGCGTGTCGGGGCGGGTCGTGAACACGGTGATCGCGCCGGCGTCACCGACGGGGAAGTCGACGCGCGCGCCCTCGCTCCGGCCGATCCAGTTGCGCTGCTGCAGCTTGATGGCCTCGGGCCAGTCCAGCGCGTCCAGGTCGTCCAGCAGGCGGTCGGCGTACGCCGTGATCCGCATGTTCCACTGGCTCAGCTTGGCCTTGAAGACCGGGAAGTTGCCGCGCTCGGACCGGCCGTCGGCGGTGACCTCCTCGTTGGCCAGTACGGTGCCCAGCCCGGGGCACCAGTTGACGGGCGCGTCGGAGGCGTAGGCCAGCCGGAAGCCGTTCAGGACGTCGGCGCGCTCGCCGGCGCTCAGCGCGGCCCAGGAAGCGCCGCCGGGCAGCTCACGGGAGCCGTCCTCGAAGGCGGCGACCAGCTCGGCGATAGGCCGGGCCTTCTTCGCGTCCGCGTCGTACCAGGAGTTGTAGATCTGCAGGAAGATCCACTGGGTCCACTTGTAGTACTCGGGGTCGATCGTCGCGAACGACCGGCGCTTGTCGTGGCCCAGGCCCAGCCTGCGCAGCTGGACCTTCATGTTCTCGATGTTCGCCTCGGTCGAGACCCGCGGGTGCGTGCCGGTCTGCACGGCGTACTGCTCGGCCGGCAGGCCGAAGGCGTCGAAGCCCAGGGTGTGCAGGACGTTGTGGCCGGACATCCGCTGGTGGCGCGCGAAGACGTCGGTGGCGATGTACCCGAGCGGGTGGCCGACGTGCAGGCCCGCCCCGGAGGGGTACGGGAACATGTCCATGATGAACTTCTTGGGGCGTGCGACGACCGCCGGGTCACCGGCCAGGTCGCCGGTCGGGTTCGGCGCCTCGTAGGTGCCTTCCGCGTCCCATACGTCCTGCCAGCGTGCCTCGATGTCGGCGGCCATGGCAGCCGTGTAACGGTGCGCCTCGGCCGCCTCGGGGGCCGGGGTGTTCGTCTCGCTCATGATTCCTGAAGCTCCATCGATCGTCTCTGCCGTCTCTGCCCGCCCAAACGAAAAAACCCCTCGCACAGGAGGGGACGCCGCGCCGATGCCGACTCGCTCGAAGGGGTCGGTACTGATCAGCGCGGCTCGGTAAGCAGAAGGCGTACGGCACGCATGGCGCCAGGGTACCGCAGGGCCTCCCGCGGACGCTCTGCCGTTCCGCACAACGGGCACAACGAGAAGCGGGCCACCCGATCCGGGCGGCCCGCTTCTTCACTGTGGAGCTAAGGAGAATTGAACTCCTGACCTCCTGCATGCCATGCAGGCGCTCTACCAACTGAGCTATAGCCCCTCGTCTTGCCTGCCGCCCGGCTTCCCGTTTCCGGTTCCCCTTGGCGACGTCCCAAACATTACACGGTCATGGCCCTGGTCCAAAAATCGGTTTCCGCGGAACCCGAGCCATGTCCGATATGACCCACATCATCCAGACTTACCGCGTCACGCGCGTGCGAACTGGTAGAACCGCTTCAGCGTGCAGTGCTCGTCGAGCAGCCGGCCGTAGATCGGCTCGCCCTCCAGCTCCCGGTACGTCTCGATCGGGTCGCCTTTTATGATCAGCGCCCGCGCGCATTCCTCGCACCAGTACTGGTAGTCGGGATTGACCGGGTCCATGTCCCGCACGATCGGCGTGCCGTTGTCGCACCAGTCGCACCGCCGCCGGTGTGCACCCATCCGTCAGCGACTCCCTCCCGCGTCGGGCCGTCGTGTCCCCCTCCGGCCGTCCGATTCTGCCATGCCCGTACCGGCCGGGTCAGCAAGCGCAAAGGGAACAAACGCAAGGATCCCGCCCCCTGTTGGGGACGGGATCCTTCACTGTGGAGCTAAGGAGAATTGAACTCCTGACCTCCTGCATGCCATGCAGGCGCTCTACCAACTGAGCTATAGCCCCGCTCTCCGCCGCGCTTCCCCCGTTTCCGGTGTTCTTCGCTGCGAACAAGAAGAACTCTAGCCTGTGACCAGCCGGAAAGTGAAATCCGGGTCCGAGGCGCCCTGCGGCGGCCCTCAGTCGTCGTCGCCGAGGACCGGCTCCGGCAGCGTGCCGGCGTTGTGCTCCATCAGGCGCCAGCCGCGCGCGCCCTCGCCGAGGACGGACCAGCAGCAGTTGGAGAGGCCGCCGAGGCCTTCCCAGTAGTGCGCCTCCAGGCCCAGCAGGCGGCCGATCGTCGTACGGATGGTGCCGCCGTGGCTGACGACGACGAGCGTGCCGCCCTCCGGCAGTTGGCCGGCGTGGCGCAGGACCACCGGGGCGGCACGGTCGGCCACCTCGGTCTCCAGCTCGCCGCCGCCGCGGCGGACGGGCTCGCCACGCTTCCACGCGGCGTACTGCTCGCCGTACTTGTCGAGGATCTCCTCGTGGGTGAGCCCCTGCCAGTCACCGGCGTACGTCTCGCGCAGCGCCTCGTCGTGCTCCACCGGCAGGCCCGTGACGGCGGCCAGCTCGGCCGCCGTGGCGGAGGCCCGGCTCAGGTCGGAGGCCACGATGGCGTCGGGCCGGAGGGAGGCGAGCAGCCGGGCGGCACGGCGCGCCTGCGCCACACCGGTCTCGGTCAGCCGGATGTCCGTGGAGCCCTGGAAGCGGCGCTCCAGGTTCCACGAGGTCTGGCCGTGCCGCCAGAGGACGATCTTCCTGCCGGACTTGCCCGCGTCGGCCGTGCTCAGAACAGATCACCGTCCAGTTCGTCGTCGCCCGCCGCCTCGCGCAGCTTGGCGTGCTCCTCGGCCTTGCCGATGGTGAGCTTGGCGTCCTCGGGGAGCTCGATCTCGGGGCAGTCCTTCCACAGGCGCTCCAGCGCGTAGAAGACGCGCTCCTCGCTGTGCTGGACGTGCACGACGATGTCGACGTAGTCGAGCAGGATCCAGCGGGCGTCGCGGTCGCCTTCGCGGCGCACCGGCTTGGCACCGAGCTCCTTGAGCAGCCGCTCCTCGATCTCGTCCACGATCGACTTGACCTGGCGGTCGTTGGGCGCGGAGGCGAGCAGGAAGGCATCGGTGATCGACAGCACGTCGCTGACGTCGTACGCGATGATGTCGTGCGCGAGCCGGTCGGCCGCGGCCTGGGCGGCGGCGGTGATGAGCTCGATGGAGCGGTCCGTGGCGGTCACTGGCCATGCTTTCGGGTTGGCGGGCAGATCCTTACAAGGGTCTCATGTACCGCCGACACCGCCCGCGCGTTACGTTCCGCGCGGGCGGAGCACCAGGTCAGAGCCGGGGCCGGGGCATTCCCACGGCCGTGTCGGGCGGGCTCAGGACGGCTTGTAGTCCTTGCCCAGCGTCACCACGATGTCCGCGTTCACCGCGTTCTCGGCCTTCTTCACCGCCGCCTCCGGCAGCCCCAGCGTCTTGGCGACGCCGACGGCCCGGTCCCGCTGCGCGTCGTCCTGGTAGGTGATCTGCGAGGCGGGCGCCGTCCGGTCGGCCTTGCCGCCGTCCACGAAGGCGTAGCCGCCGTTGAGCAGGGCAGCCTTCGCCGCGACCTGCGCCTTCTCGTCACCGGTGGCGTCCTTGAGGCCCACCCGAGGGGCGGCGCCGGGCTGGGCGGCCGTGAAGGAGCCGCCGAGGAGCTCCTTGACGACCCGCTTGTTGGCGTCGTCGGTGAGGCCGCCGTCCGGCTTCACGGAGAGCACCTCGGTGCGGTAGGCGCCCACCTTGGCGTGCTCGCCGATGCGCGACAGCAGGGCGCCGAGGCTCTGCGCGTCCAGGCCCGGGTCCAGGATCTGGCCCATGCTCTCGACGGTCGTGGCCGCCGCCTTCGGGTCACCGGGGATCTTGCGCAGCACGGCGTACAGCACCTTGCCGGTGCGCTCCAGCTGCTTGGCCTCCGGCTCGCCCTGGGCCCGGTGGGTGGCGTACGCGACGGCCATCGCGCCGGTCAGGGACTGCTTGGGGCCCTGGCCCACGGCGGGGGCCTTGGCCTGGTCGTCGGCCGGGACCGCCGTGTCCGTGTCCACCTCGATGCCGCCGACCAGGTCGACGAGGCGTTCCAGGAAGGGGGTGTCCAGTCGCCAGGTGCCGCCGATGTGGGTGCCGAGCACGGTGTCGAGGGCTTCGCGGGTGCCGAGGCTGCCGTCCTCGACCGATTTGCCGAGGGAGGTTCCGGTGCCGTCCTCCTTGGCGACGCCGAGGGTGTTGGGGAGCAGGACGGTGGCGCCCTGCTTCGCGGTGACGTTGTCCACGAGGAGGACGGTCGAGCTGCCGCCGCGCTTGGTGTTGCGGAGGTGGACGACGATCATGTCGCGCTTCTGCGCCCCGGTGGCGGCCGCGGCGGCCTTCTTCTGCCCGGGGCCGTCGAGGAAGGGCAGCTTGCCCGCGTACCAGAGGTAGCCGAGGCCGCAGACGACGAACAGGGCCAGGACGACGATCAGCGCGACCACCCGGTTGCGGCCGCGGCGGCGGGCCTCCTCGCGGCGCTCGGTGCGGCTCTCCGTGAAGGCGAGCCAGTCGATGACGTCCTCGGAGTCGTCGTCCTGCTGTTCGATGAAGGCGAACTGCTCGGTGTGGTAGCCGGCGGCCGCCTCCGGGTCCGCGGCGGCCTCCCGGCGCGGCGCGGGCACGGACCGCGGCTCCGGCCCCCCTTGGGCCTGGGGGGCCTGCGGGGCCTGCTCGGCGGCCGGCTCGGCGTGCTGCTGCGGGATCCACTGCCGGTCCTGCCGGGTGTCGTACCCGTAGGAAGGGTCCTGGGGCGGGGCTGCCTGGGGCTGGGGAGACTGGGGGTACTCCTGCTGCGGCACGTGATACTGCTGCTGCCCCGGCGCCCCCTGGTCGTACGACTGCCCGTACGAGGGGTCGTACGTCTGCCCGTACGCCTGCTCGTACTGCTGCTCGTACCGCGGCGGGGCGGGCTGGACGGACTGCGCGGGCACCTGGCCGTACACCGGTCTGCCGTAAGGGTCGTAGCCGATGAGCTGCTGCCGGCCGGCGTACGGGTCGTACGGCTCCTGTGGGTCGTTCACCGCGGGGCCCCTCTCTCCGGAAGCTCAGGCTCCCCGGTACAGCTCACGCTTGTCGATGTAGCGCACCACACCGTCCGGCACCAGGTACCAGACGGGATCGCCCTGCGCGACGCGCGCACGGCAGCCGGTGGAGGAGATCGCCAGCGCGGGTACCTCGACCAGCGAGACCCCGCCCTCGGGCAGGCCGTCGTCGGTGAGCACGTGGCCGGGCCGGGTCACTCCGATGAAGTGGGCGAGGGAGAACAGCTCGTCGGCGTTGCGCCAGGTCAGGATCTGCGCGAGGGCGTCGGCGCCGGTGATGAAGAAGAGGTCGGCGTCGGCGTTGAGCGCGCTCAGGTCCCGCAGGGTGTCGATCGTGTACGTCGGACCGCCGCGGTCGATGTCGATGCGGCTCACCGAGAACTGCGGGTTCGAGGCCGTCGCGATGACCGTCATCAGGTAGCGGTCCTCCGCGGGGGACACGGCCCGCTGCGACTTCTGCCACGGCTCGCCCGTCGGCACGAAGACCACCTCGTCGAGGTGGAAAAGGGCGGCCACTTCACTGGCGGCCACCAGGTGTCCGTGGTGGATCGGGTCGAACGTCCCGCCCATGACGCCGAGCCGGCGCTTGACCGGGCCCGTAGGCACTTCCTGCTCTCCCATGAGCGCAGAGCCTACTGGCCCGGTGGCACGTCCACGGCGGCCGGACCGGAACCCGAGCCGGGTCTAGCGGTCGCGGTTGAGGCGGGTGGTCACCCACAGCATCAGCAGCAGGATGCAGAAGGCGCCGCCGCCGGTCAGGTAGGGGCTCAGGCTGTCGTGGTTGCCGCCGTGCTGCTCGCCGCCCTCCGCAGCGAGAACGACCAGGTTGTGGGCGGTGGTGGAGAGGCTCATCAGGCATGTACCTATCGAGTCGGGAGCGGGCGGAGACTTCGCTCACATCGTATGCGGGGGCGCGGGGCACGCTCACGCCGACTCAGGCGTTGGAGAGTATGGACGTGAGGCAGCAGAGCCGATCGAGGGGGAGGGCGCTATGACGGACATCGGATTCGACAAGGGACCGGCACGCAACCGCAGGAGGTTCCCGGGCATTTCCTCGCGGGCGTACGAGCACCCCGCGGACCGCTCGGCCCTGGTGGCGCTGCGCAAGCTGAGCGGTTTCGACACGGTGTTCAAGGCGCTGAGCGGGCTGCTCCCGGAGCGCAGCCTGCGACTGCTGTTCCTGTCGGACTCGGTGCGCGTGGGCGAGACGCAGTTCCCCCACCTGCACGAGATGCTGCGCGACGCCTGTTACATCCTGGACCTGGAGCGGGTCCCGCTGATGTACGTGCAGCAGGATCCGCGGCCCAACGCCATGTGCATCGGGCTGGACGAGCCGATCATCGTCGTGACGACGGCGCTGGTGGAGCTGCTCGACGAGGAGGAGATGCGGGCGGTGATCGGCCACGAGGTGGGCCACGCGCTGTCCGGGCACGCCGTGTACCGCACGGTCCTGCTCTTCCTGACGAACCTCGCCCTGAAGGTGGCGTGGATCCCGCTGGGGACCGTCGCGATCACGGCGATAGTGACCGCGCTGCGGGAGTGGTTCCGCAAGTCGGAGCTCTCCGCGGACCGGGCCGGACTGCTGGTGGGACAGGACCTCAACGCCTCGATGCGGGGCCTGATGAAGCTCGCCGGCGGGAACCACCTGCACGAGATGAACGTGGACGCCTTCCTCGCCCAGGCCGAGGAGTACGAGGCGGGCGGGGACCTGCGCGACTCCGTCCTGAAGATCCTCAACATGCTGCCGCGGACGCACCCCTTCACCACGGTCCGGGCGGCCGAGCTGAAGAAGTGGTCCCAGAACCGGGACTACCAGCGGATCATGGACGGCCACTACCCGCGGCGCGAGGAGGACAAGGACACCTCGGTGACCGACTCCTTCCGCCAGTCCGCCTCCCACTACGCGGACTCCGTGCGCAGCAGCAAGGATCCGCTGATGAAGCTGGTCGGCGACATAGCGGGCGGCGCGGGCGACCTCGGCGGCAAGCTGCGCGACCGGTTCACCGGGGCCGCGGGAGGCGGCGGGTCCGCCGGATCCGGCCGCTCCGAGGGCAAGGACGCCGAGGGCCCCGGCGGGGCTACGAACCAGGGCTGACGGAGGCCGCCTCCCCCGGCGGCGCCGGGTCCCGGGTCGCGGGTGCGGGGCGCAGCGCGGCCGGGCTCGCGGGGGCCCGGGCCTCCGGATCCTGGGTCACCTGATCCTGGGGCGCGGGGGCTTGGGTCGCGGGGGCCTGGGCCCCGGGATCCGAGGTCGCCGGGTCCGTGCTCGCCGGGGGCTGGGCCAGGACGCCGCAGAGCCCGGCGGTCCGCCTCGGGTGACCGCCGGCGTACGGATCGCTCGCGGGCGGGCCGACGGTGGTGGGACCGGCCCCGGCCGGCAGCGGGCGGAAGCCCTCCGCGGGCTCGGTGGCGCAGTCCTGCGGCCCGGCCATCACGTACGCCGACACCAGCTCGGTCCGGCCCGTCGTGAGGTCCTCCCGGTCGAAGCGCATCCGCAACTCGCGGCGGACGGTGAACAGCGAGGCCCCGTCGGCGGCGGTCGGCGGGCCGGTGGCCGGGCGGACGGCGTACACGAAGGTGTGGTCGCTGGTGACCTCCAGCACCTCCGGGCTCAGCTCCTCGTAGGTGAGGGTGCCGCTGACCCGGACGCGGGAGTCGGCCACGACGGCCGTGTGCGGGTCGAAGCGGACCAGCCAGCCGGTGGCGGCGTGCCGGCCGTCGCCGGAGGGCGAGGCCATGCTCTCGTCGAACTGCGCGAGCTGGCCGGGGTCCAGCAGGACCCGCACGGGCCGGGAGGCGTTCCCGGCGAGCACGTCCGGGTCGAGGGAGGACTGCACCAGGTAGTCCTTGGCGATGGACAGGGCGGCGACGACCTGGCTCTCGGTGAAGTGGTGGGTGCGGCGCGCGGCCGGCAAGGTGATCCCGGCCGCCCCGACCCGGTACTCGGCCGCGGGGCCGCTCGCGTAGAGGTCCGCGGGCCGGCCCCCCGGTACGGCCGCGGCCGGCGCCAGGGGGACGACGGTGCTGCTCAGCGGCTCGGTGTTGCCGCCCGCCGGAGGGACGTAGGGGTTGCGCAGGCCCATGTAGACGGCGACCGCGAAGGCCGTGGCGATGAGCAGCACGAGCAGCATGCCCTGTCGGGCGCCGCGCCCCGGGGTGCCGTTGCCGTGCCCGGAGCCGGCTCCGGACCAGATGGACCGGCTGCGGACGGCCCGGGCGTGCCCGCCCATGCGTTCCCGGGCGGAGAACTCCTGGAGCCGGGCAGCGCGGACGAAGTCCTCGTCGAACACCACCGACCGGTACTCGTCCGGACGCAGTTCGTCGTCACCCTCGCCGATGCCCTCGGGGGTGCCGCCTGGTGGATCTCCTGGTACGGCCATCGCTTCTCCCCGCTGTCCCCGCTTCAGAGAAGCCCCCAGCTCCGGAACGGGCGAGTGGGGTCGTACCTTCAGGGTTGGCGGCCGACGGGGTACGTAAACGCGCCGACCCCGGTGACTTCCCCGAGCGGCGTACTGGCGGGAGCGGGGGCGGGGTCCGCCTCGCCGGCGGCGCTGCGG
This sequence comes from Streptomyces sp. NBC_01276, assembly GCF_041435355.1. Taxonomy (GTDB): domain Bacteria; phylum Actinomycetota; class Actinomycetes; order Streptomycetales; family Streptomycetaceae; genus Streptomyces. The sequence goes on along the minus strand of NZ_CP108442.1, from coordinate 5,137,765 downwards.
TAGACCGCGCTGAAGGCCAGGGCGACCATGCCGAGCCCCATCACGACGGCGAGCACCCAGGCGACGGGGCGCAGCCAGGGCGCCCGGCCGCGGTAGGGGCGCAGGCTGCCGCCGTAGACCCCGTACGGGCCTTCCGCGTAGCCGTAGCCGTAGTGGCCGGGCTCCCATCCGGGGTCGTCGATCCCGTACCCGTCGGGATGGCCGTAGTCGTCCTCGCCGGCCCAGCCCCCGGCGACGCGGGCGGCTTCGGCGTCGGCGCGCGCCCGGTCGGCGGCGCGCTGGCGCTCGGCCGCGCTCGGTTCATGGATCTCGGCGTTCCGGACGAAGGCCTCGTCGAACACCACGGAGGCGAAGTCCTGATCCGCGCCTCCGCGGTCGTCGTCGGGCTCCCCGTCGTCCGGGAACGGCTTGCCCCCCACGTCGTCCGGCACGGGACCAGCGTAGACCTGGGGGGCTGCTTTGGGCAGGGTGTAAGCCGGAATCCGGCCACACCGTGTTCTCGGGCCGGTTACCGGACGTGACCGTCGCCGGTGACGATGTACTTGGTGGAGGTCAGTTCCGGGAGCCCCATCGGGCCCCGGGCGTGCAGCTTCTGGGTGGAGATGCCGATCTCGGCGCCGAAACCGAACTGACCACCGTCGGTGAAGCGGGTGGAGGCGTTCACGGCGACCGTGGTGGAGTCGACCAGCTGGGTGAAGCGGCGCGCGGCGGCCTGCGAGGTGGTGACGATCGCCTCGGTGTGGCCGGAGGTCCAGCGGCGGATGTGGGTGACGGCGTCGTCGAGGGAGTCCACGACGGCGGCGGCGATGTCGTAGGACAGGTACTCGGCGGCCCAGTCCTCGTCGGTCGCGGGGAGGGCGGTGACCTTGGACTCCTCGGCGTACGAGAGCACCTCGGCGTCTCCGTGCACGGTCACCCCGGCGTCCGCGAGGGCGTCCAGCGCGAGCGGGAGGAAGGCCGCGGCGATGTCGCGGTGCACGAGCAGGGTCTCGGCGGAGTTGCAGACGGAGGGCCGCTGGGCCTTGGAGTTGACGAGGATGTCCACGGCCATGGCGAGGTCGGCCTGGGCGTCGACGTAGACGTGGCAGTTTCCGGTACCGGTCTCGATGACCGGAACGGTGGACTCCTCGACGACGGTCTTGATGAGGGAGGCGCCGCCGCGCGGGATGAGCACGTCGACGAGGCCGCGGGCGCGCATCAGCTCACGGACGGAGTCACGGGACTCGCCGGGGACGAGCTGGATCGCGTCGGCGGGCAGGCCGGCGCTCTCGATCGCGTCGCGGAGGATGGCGACGAGGGCCACGTTGGAGGCGTAGGCGGAGGAACTGCCGCGCAGGAGCACCGCGTTGCCGGACTTGAGGCAGAGGGCGGCGGCGTCCACGGTGACGTTGGGGCGGGCCTCGTAGATGATGCCGACGACGCCGAGGGGGACGCGGATCTGGCGGAGGTCGATGCCGTTGGGGAGGGTCGAGCCGCGGACGACCTCGCCGACGGGGTCGGGGAGGGCCGCGACGTCACGGACGTCGGAGGCGATGGCGGCGACGCGCTCGGGGGTGAGGGTGAGGCGGTCGATGACGGTCTCACTGGTGCCGGCGGCGCGGGCCTTGTCGGTGTCGACGGCGTTGGCGGTGACGATCTCGGCCGTACGGGCCTCCAGCGCGTCCGCGATCGCCAGCAGGGCCGCGTCCTTGGCGGACCGCGGGAGTGGGGCGATCGCCGCGGCGGCGGTGCGGGCGGCTCGCGCGGTGGCGAGGACGGGCGAGGTGGCGGTGGCGTCGTCGAGCGAGGTCATGCGGCCCAGGGTAGTCCCAGGCCGGCGTCGCGCGGCCGCGGTTCCACCCCGCGAGACGCCGCGCCGGGCGGGCCCCTGGCTCGCGCCGGTGGGGCGGAGTGCGGCCGTCGTCCGGGGGTGCGGTGCCGCTGCGCGGGGCTTGCTCCCTACCCGCCCTTCCACCGTTCCCGCCTCAGGCGCCGGCGCGGCTGGGGACCCGGACGCGGCCCGAACCCGTGCCGGGTGCGGCTCCCTGCACGGCGCTCCGCGCCCGCGCCTCAAGCGCCGGCGGGGGGCACCTCCCAGCGGTGGCTGGGGGAGTGTGAGGCGCGGGGGTCCGGGGGCGGAGCCCCCGAAGGGTCCGGGCGGAGCCCGGGGAACGGTGGAAGGGCGGGTAGGGGACCAGCCCCGCGCAGCGGCCCGCCACCCACCCGCACCCGGCATCGCCTCTTCCCCGCCCGACCAGGGCAGAGGCACGGGCACCGCCCGGCCCGCCAGCCAAGGCAGAGGCACGGGCCCCTCCCCGCCCGACCAGGGCAGAGGCACGGGCACCGCACCCGCCCGGCCAGGGCAGAGGCACGGCCCCGCACCCCGCCCGGCCAGGGCACGGGCACTCCCCCGCACCGCCCCCGGAGCCCGTCGGCGTCCAGCATGCGCGGCCCCGCTAGTACGGGTGCACGCCCACCGGGTGGGCCGGCGGGGGGCCGTAGCCCTCCGCAACGCGCTGGTGGTAGGTGGGGCGGTCGATGACCTCCAGGCCGACGATCTCCCACGGCGGCAACTGCGCCGTGGAGCGGTGCTCGCCCCAGAGCCTCAGCGCGACGGCGGCCGCGTCGTGGAGGTCGCGGGCCTCCTCCCAGTACCGGATCTCCGCGTGGTCGTCGGCGTACCGGCTGGTCAGCAGGAAGGGGTGGTCGTGCGCGAGCTGCTCCAGCCCGCGCCGGACCTCGGACAGCGGCGCCGGCTTGCCGGAGACGCTCAGGGTGATGTGCCACAGGCGGGAGGCGTCCCGCTCGGCCCCGCCACCGTCCGCGTGCGCGTCCCCGTCCCCGCCCTCGTGCCGGTCCCCCGTGCCGACGCTGGTCAGCGCTCGTCTCACCAGCCGCCTCCTGTCTGCGCTACGCGTGTCCGCCCCCCACAGTTGACCAGTCCCCGGCCCCCCGCGCGGCGGTTTTGCCGAACCTCAGCCCTGGAGCAGGACCAGATCGTCGCGGTGGACGACCTCCCGTTCGTACGCCGGTCCGAGCTCGCGCGCCAGGTCCCGGGTGGACCGGCCGAGCAGCTGCGGAAGTTCCTTCGCGTCGAAGTTGACGAGCCCCCGGGCGACGGCGCGGCCGTCGGCGGAGCGCAGCTCGACGGGGTCTCCGGCGACGAAGTCGCCCTCGACGGCGGCGATCCCGGCGGCCAGCAGCGAGCTGCCGCGTTCGGTGACGGCGCGCACGGCGCCGTCGTCCAGGACGAGGTGCCCCTGCGGGGTCGACGCGTGCTGGAGCCACAGCAGCCGGTCGGCGGAGCGGCGGCCTGTGGCGTGGAAGTGGGTGCCGGTCGGGCGTCCGGTCAGGGCGTCGGCGGCCTGGCTGGCGGAGGTGAGGACGACGGGGATCCCGGCGGCGGCCGCGATCCGGGCGGCTTCGACCTTGGTGACCATGCCGCCGGTGCCGACTCCGGCCTTGCCCGCGCTGCCGATGGAGACGTGGGCGATGTCCTCGGGGCCGCGCACCTCGTCGATGCGGGTGGTCCCGGGCAGGGACGGGTCCCCGTCGTAGAGGCCGTCGACGTCGGAGAGCAGGACGAGGAGGTCGGCGCGGACGAGGTGGGCCACCAGGGCCGCCAGCCGGTCGTTGTCGCCGAAGCGGATCTCGTCCGTGGCGACGGTGTCGTTCTCGTTGACGACGGGCAGGGCGCCCATGGCGAGGAGCTGGTCCAGGGTCCGGTAGGCGTTGCGGTAGTGCGCGCGCCGGCTGGTGTCGTCGGTGGTGAGCAGGACCTGGCCGACGCGGATGCCGTAGCGGGCGAAGGAGGCGGTGTACCGGGCGACGAGGAGGCCCTGGCCGACGCTGGCGGCTGCCTGCTGGCGGGCCAGGTCCTTGGGACGGCGGGCCAGGCCGAGCGGGGAGAGTCCGGCGGCGATGGCGCCGGAGGAGACCAGGACGATCTCCTTCTCGCCGCCGCTGCGGGCCTTGGCCAGTACGTCGACCAGCGCGTCCACCCGGTCGGCGTCGAGTCCGCCCGCCGCGGTGGTCAGGGAGGAGGAGCCGACCTTGACCACGATCCTGCGGGCGTCCACGACACCTTGCCTAGCCGTTGACACGTGTTTCCCCTCACAACCGACCGATCCGTTCGACCGGCCCAATCTACGGGGTGGCGCCGCCGGGGCGCCCGCCGGTTTCAGACCGTGGACGAGGACCGCTCCGGCTCGGCTCCGGTCTGCTCCGCGGCCCCCGCGCCCGTCCCCGGGATGAGGATCTTGCGCGAGAGCAGGAAGGTGAACGGGATGGCCACGACGGCCGCGACCAGCGGCGCGATGCGGGTGTCCATCCCGGCCCAGGTGACCAGGGCGTACAGACCGACCGACTGGATCACGTAGTTCGTGACGTTGGTCAGCGGAAAGAGCAGGAACTTCTTCCAGGTGGGCCGGGTGCGGTAGGTGAAGTAGGTGTTCATGAAGAACGACCCGATCATCGACAGCACGAAGGCCAGCGTGTACGCGGCGAAGTACGGCATCCACGGGTGCAGCAGCAGGTAGAGGGCGAAGAAGGTTCCGGTGTTGACCCCGCCGACGAGGGCGAAGCGGAAGATCTGCCCGAACTGTTCGCGGCGGCCGCGCGCGGGAGGGGACGCGGAACGGGAGGCGAAAGGGGAAGGGGAGGCGGTCATCGGCGGCTGCGCTCCACGATCACGGATTCGGAGGCCTCGGGCATCCGTTCGGCGGTCACGCCGTGGGCTTCCTTGACCAGGAAGTGCGGGCGGCGCTTGGTCTCGTAGTAGATGCGGCCGATGTACTCGCCGATCAGTCCCAGCATGATCATCTGAACGCCGCCGATGCCGGCGATCATCGCGACGAGGGTGACGTAACCCGGCGAGTCGATGCCGTTCGTGATCGCCATCGCGGTGATCCACAGCGCGTACAGGACCGTCAGCCCGACCAGCGACACGCCCAGCCAGATGCCGATGCGCAGGGGCCGGTTGTTGAAGGAGATCAGCCCGTCCATGCCGTAGTTCAGCAGGGAGCCGAACTTCCACTTGGTCTCGCCGGCCTCGCGCTGGGCGTTGCGGTAGTCGAAGTGGACGGTGTCGAAGCCGATCCAGGAGAAGAGGCCCTTGGAGAAGCGGTTGTACTCCGGGAGCGCCAGCAGGGCGTCGACGGCCGGGCGCGAGAGCAGCCGGAAGTCGCCGACCCCGTCGGCGAGCTCCACGTCGACCCAGCGGTTGACCCCGCGGTAGTAGAGGCGGCTGAGCGCCGAGCGGACCTTCTTGTCGCCCTCGCGGGTGCGCCGGGCGATGACCTGGTCGTGGCCCTGCCGGTAGTGCTCCAGCATGGTGGCGATCAGCTCCGGCGGGTGCTGGAGGTCGGCGTCCATGATGACCACGGCGTCGCCGGTGGCCTCCTTCAGCCCGGCGAGCATGCCCGCCTCCTTGCCGAAGTTCCGGCTGAAGGACACGTACCGGGTCTGGTCCCCGTACGCCGCGGCGATCGTGCGGAGCTTTCCGAGGGTCCCGTCACGACTGCCGTCGTCGACGTAGCAGACCTCGTACTCCACGGGCAGGGCGTCCAGGACCCTGCGGATCTCTGCGTCGAAGCTGTCGATCACGGCTTCTTCGTTGTAGCAAGGGACAACTACGGACAGCTTGGTCATGGACACTTCCTGCTGGCTCCGAACGGGTGATTGTCGGCGACCGGACCCGCCACTCACCTCTCCTTAGAAGTATGCACGCCGGACGTCGGCCTGCCTGAGTCGCGTGCGGCACACGGTAGCTTTGAGTGGATAAGCGGAATGGAACGAAGGGATCGAGGTGCACGTGCCTGACGTCTCCGTGGTCGTCATCGTCTACAACGACGCAGAGCGTCTGCCGACAGCCGTCCAGTCGGTTTTGGACCAGACCCTGCGAGGGGTCGAAGTCGTGATCGTGGACGACTGCAGCAAGGACCGGTCGTACGAGATCGCCCAGGAGCTGGCGGCGGCGCATCCGGACAGGGTGCGCGCCTTCAGGCTGCCCGAGAACAGCGGCGGCTGCGGCGCGCCCCGCAACCACGGGATCCGGCAGACCACCGGCCGGTACGTCATGTTCCTGGACAGCGACGACGTACTGGAACGCAACGCCTGCCGGAACATGCTGGCCGCCGCCGAGCGCACCGGGGCCGACCTGGTGTCGGGCATGTGCGTGCGCGTGCACCTCGACAACCGCTGGAACAAGACCACCGAGTGGTACCCGTGGATCTACGCGCGCACCCGCACGCTGGACTCCATCACCGAGTACCCGGACCTGCTGGTCTACGACACCCTCTCCACGAACAAGTGCTACCGGCGCGAGTTCCTGCTGGAGCAGGGCCTGGAGTTCCCGGTCGGCATCCACTACGAGGACCTGCTGTTCTCGGCGCAGGCGTACGTCGCCGCCCGCCGCATCACGCTGATCCCCAACCACGTGTACTTCTGGAACGTGGTCGAGAAGGCCTCCGCGCTGTCGATCAGCAACCGGCGCCACGAGATCGCGAACTTCATCCACCGGATGGAGATCCACCGCCGCGTGGACGAGCTGCTGGCCGCCAAGGGGCACACGGCCATCAAGTCGGCGAAGGACGCCAAGTTCCTCAAGCACGACCTGGTGCTCCACCTGCGCGACCTGCCCCTGCTGGGCGACGCCTACCGCCAGGAATTCGCCCGGCTCGCCAACGGCTACCTGGCCGGCATCGACCCGGCCGCGTACGAGAACGTCACGCACCTCCAGGCCATCTGCGCCTACCTGCTGGGCAAGGAGGACTGGGACAACCTCCTCCCGGCCGCCGACGCGATGACCAACAAGGGCCGGCTGTGCTCCCCCCTCGCCGAGCGCGACGGCCGCGTCTACTGGTGCGCGCAGCACATCGACGACCCGGCCGACGACGAGGGCCGCCGCATACTGGACGTCACCGACCAGGGCTACCACACCGCCCCGCTGTCCTCGCTGGCCCTGGGCAACCGGCTGACCTCGTACGAGGACGACGGCCGCGGCACCGTCACCCTCGCGGGCCGGATCGTGAACCCGCTGGGCCGGATCAAGGCCGACACCCCGCTGAAGGCCACCCTGGAGTTCCGGGCCCGGCGCCAGATCGGGGTGCGCTCGTTCACTTTCCCGGTCACGACCGTGCGCCACGCCGGTGACACGATCGAGTGGAGCACCACGGCCGACGTGGCCTCGACGGTCCGCCCCCTCGGCATCATCGACGCCGTCTGGGACGTCCGGCTGAAGCTGACGGCCGGCGGTGACCGGATCACCACCCGCGTCTCGGTCGGCGGCGTCGACCTGGAGTCCGCGGCCCGGCTGCGGGTGCGTCCGCGCCTGACCCGCCTGGTCTCCGACCGCTTCGAGCCGGAGATGACCAAGAAGGGCAACCTCTCCTACGTCCTGACCGCCGAGGGCCGCGCCGCGGTCCGCACCCAGACACTGCTCAACAACGCCATGCACGGCAAGGCCGCCGGCGTCGTCAAGCGCAGCCTGCGCCGGGCCCTGAAGGCCCGCCGCAACATCGGTTCGGGCGAGCAGAAGGTCAAGCTCTACCACGAGGTCTTCTCGAAGCTGCCGGTCAAGAAGGGCACCGTCGTCTTCGAGAGCCACATGGGCAAGCAGTACAGCGACAGCCCGAAGGCGATCTACGAGGAGATGGTGCGCCAGGGCGTGCCCTTCGAGGCGATCTGGTCCTACGCGGGCGGCAAGCCCACCGGCTTCCCCCAGGAGGCCACCCTGGTGCGGCGCTGGAGCTGGGCGTACCTGCGGGCGCTGGCCCAGGCCGAGTACTGGGTCGACAACCAGGGCTTCCCGCTGGCCCTGGCCAAGCGCCCCGGGACCACGTACATCCAGACCTGGCACGGCTCCGCGCTCAAGCGGATGGGGTTCCACGAGCCCCGCACCAAGGCGCAGGGCAAGGCGGGCCAGGACCGCTTCCAGGCGGCCGTCAACCGCTTCGACCACTTCCTGATCCGCTCCGAGCACGACGTCCGCACCCTGGCCAGGGGCTTCCGGCTGCGCGACGAGGTGCTGCTGCGCACCGGCTACCCGCGCAACGACGCCCTGGTCGAGGCGCACCGCGCGGAGGCGCAGAGCGGGGAGCGGGTGCGCGGGCCGCTCGCGGCCGAGCTGGGCATCGACGCAGAAAAAAAGGTGCTGCTGTACGCCCCGACGTTCCGGGCGAACGCGGACGGCACGGTGGAGGGCTTCGAGTTCCCCTTCGACGTGGAGGAGTTCGCGGACCGGCTCGGTGACCGCTTCACCCTGCTGGTGCGCACCCACTACCTCAACAGCGTCTCGCTGCCGCCGTCGGTGGCGGGCCGCGTCGTGGACGTGTCCCGGTACCACGACATCACCCCGCTGCTGGCGCTCGCCGACGGACTGATCACGGACTACTCCTCCGTGATGTTCGACTACGCGGTGCTGGACCGGCCGATGCTGTTCTTCGCGTACGACTACGAGAAGTACGCGACGGACATCCGCGGCACCTACTTCGACCTCAAGGAGAAGGCGCCGGGCCCCGTGGTGGCCACGGCCGACGAGCTGATGCAGGCCGTCGGTGCCTTCGACGAGGCGGACGCCAAGTACGCGGAGGCCCGGCAGCGCTTCCTCAGCGAGTTCGGCGAGTACGACCGCGGGGACGCCGCCCGCCAGATCGTCGAGAAGTTCTTCACCAGGAGCGGCAAGTGAGCCAGCAGACCGCCACCGAGGGCGGCCGCGACGTCTTCCTCGTCTCCAACAGCGTGGACGAGCTCGGCGGCGTGACCACCTGGTCCCACCAGATGGCCCGGCTGCTGAGCGGGCGCGGCCATCGCGTGCACGTCGTGGGCATCGCGCCGGTCGCCGAGGAGATCCGGCAGAAGCTGCCGGACGACCTCCCGTACGAGATGACCACGCTCTACGCGACCCACCCGCCCAAGGCCCGCCGGCTGCACGGCGTCAAGGGCCGCCTCAACGCCCCCGAGCGGCGCCGCCAGGCGGCCCGGCGGGCGCAGATGCGGGCCAAGGCGGACACGCTGAGCGCGATGTTCCGGGCGGCGCGGCCGGGCGCCGTGGTGATCGTCACACAGGTCTGGGCGATGGAGTGGGTGTCCCTCGCCGACACCAAGGGGCTCTCGGTCATCGGCATGAGCCACGAGTCGTTCGAGGCGAGCAACAAGTCGACCCGGGGCGAGCGGGTGCGCCGCTTCTACTCCGAGGCCGACCGGCTCCTGGTGCTCACCCCCGAGGACGCGGACCTGTGGATCCGGGCGGGCATGGAGAACGTCGACAGCATGCCGAACCCGCTGCCGTTCATGCCGCCGGCCCCCGCCCCGCGGACGGAGAAGGTGGTCGCGAGCGTCGGCCGCCTCGCGTTCGAGAAGGGCATGGACCTGCTGCTCGACGCGTGGGCGGACGCCGTGCCGCGCCACCCCGACTGGACCCTGCGGATCTACGGGGCGGGCAGCGAGGAGGCCGGTCTGCGCAGGCACTGCACCGAGCTGGGCCTCGACGAGTCGGTGGAGTGGATGGGCAGCACCTCCGACGTGCTGGGCGCCCTGCGCGAGGCCTCCGTCTTCGCCCAGGCCTCCCGTGCGGAGGGGTTCCCGATCACCCTGCTGGAGGCCATGGCGGCGGGTCTGCCCGTGGCCGCGTTCGACTGCGCGCCGGGCGTCCGGGAGATCGTGCGGCACGGTGAGGACGGGCTGCTGGCCCGTCTCGGCAACACCATGGAACTGGCGGCGCACCTGGACGTGCTGATGGCGGACGCCGCCCTGCGCGACCGGCTCGGCGACGCGGGCTTCCAGCACGTGCGGCGCTACTCCAGCGAGGAGATCACCGACCGGTGGGAAGAGCTGTTCGCGTTCCTGGAGCGCTGAGCCGCCGCTGATCCCGCGCAGAGCCGCCCGCCCCGGATCCGATCCGGGGCGGGCGGCCGCGTACGGGGGTGACCGGGCCGGCTCAGACCGTGTGGAGGTCCTTGTGCGCGGTGGCGGCGGCCGCGCGGTTGGCCTGCCAGCCCACCCAGGCCGAGGTGACCATCTCGCGGACGTCGTGCCGCGCCTTCCAGCCCAGCTCGGCCGCGATCCGGTCGGCCGAGGCCACCACCTTCGCGGGGTCGCCGGGGCGGCGCGGGGTGACGGTGGGGGCGTAGGTGTGGCCGGTGCCCGCGTTCAGCAGCTCGACCATCTCCTTGACGGAGACGCCCTCGCCGCGCCCGATGTTGACCGTCAGGTCCTTGTGGTCCCCGGCCGCGGCCCACTCGGCGAGGCGGCGGGCCGCCACCACGTGGGCGTCCGCGAGGTCCTCGACGTGGATGTAGTCGCGGATGCAGGTGCCGTCCGGGGTCGGGTAGTCGTCGCCGAAGATCCGCGCGCCCTCGCCGGCCTCGTAGCGTTCGAAGACCATCGGGACGAGGTTGAAGACGCCGGTGTCCGCGAGCTCCGGGGCGGCCGCTCCCGCCACGTTGAAGTAGCGCAGGCAGGCGGTGGAGATCCCGTGCGCCTTGCCGGCGGCCCGGACGAGCCACTCCCCGGCCAGCTTGGTCTCGCCGTACGGGCTGAGCGGGGCGCAGGGGGTCTCCTCGGTGACCAGGTCCACGTCGGGCATGCCGTAGACCGAGGCGGAGGAGGAGAAGAGGAAGTTGCGGATCCCGGCGGCGGCGACGGCCTGGAGCAGGACCGTGAGGCCGTGGACGTTCTCGTGGTAGTAGTACAGCGGCTTCTCGACGGACTCGCCGACCTGCTTCTTGCCCGCGAGGTGCACCACTCCGGTGATCCGGTGGTCGGCGATGGCCCGGTCGAGGGCGAGGCGGTCCAGCACCGAGGCGGTCACCAGCGGAACGCCCTCCGGGACGCGGTGCTCGTTGCCCGTCGAGAGGTCGTCGAAGACCACGACCTTCTCGCCCGCGCGCAGCATCGCCCGGACGACGTGTGAGCCGATGTAGCCGGCTCCACCGGTGATGAGGAAAGTCATGCGTATCTCCCGAGCTCTAGCGTGACCTGCGCGTGCGGGCGCGGTCGAGGCGGTTGCGTACGAAGGTCAGCGCGCCCCCGGCACCGGGCGCGAGGCGCAGGGCCAGCGCTCCGGCGGCCGTGCGGTAGGGCTGCGCCAGCAGAACACCGTACCGGCTGCTGGGCAGGGCCCGGCGCCGGAGCAGTCCGCCGAGGGGGCGCAGCGAGGTGACCAGGGAGCTCCCGTCGCCGCACTCCACGCCCGCCCGGACGTCCCAGGCCTGCATCCCGCGCAGCCCGCGGCGGCGCCCCGTGGCTGCCAGCGCGGGCAGCCGGAAGGGCACCTCGGCGCTCCAGCCGTCCCCGTCGGGGGCGGTCCGCAGCTCCACGGGGCGCGTGGCGACGGCGGCGCCGCCCGCCCGGGGCAGGAAGTCCAGCCGGACGGTGCGCGGGCCGGCCCCGGCGAGGCGGCCGTACAGGTCGCGCACCCGGATCCGGACCGCCCCGCGCCCGGCGGGTTCGGCGTCGACGGTGACGGGCAGCTCCGCGAGGGGCAGGCCGTCGAGCCCGTCCAGCGGCACCGGCAGCTCCGCGCTCCACACCGGCCCGCCGTCGCCACCGGTGGCGTACGGGGGCAGCAGCCGGGGCGGCTCGGCGGCGAAGCGGACCAGCCGCTCCAGGTCCGCGGGCGGGGCCTCGCTCGCCAGCAGCACGCGCGCGGTCCAGCGGGCTCGGGCGGGGGCGGCCTCGATGTCGGCGTCCGCGAACCCGGTCAGGTAGTCGCGGGTCAGGGTCCACCAGGCGGCGCGGTGGCCGGGGTCCGAGCCCAGCTCGCGCAGGTACATGCGCAGGTCGTAGTCGAGGAACTTCGCCTGGCAGGCGCGGCCCAGCTCCGGGGAGGCCTCGGCGAGGGTCCCGGAGGCGACGGTGTGCGCGGCGATCCGCGAGCGCCAGTTGCCGACGTCGGCGCGGGCCAGGGAGATCGAGACCTGGGCGGCGCCGCGGCGCACGTGCCACACGTAGACCAGGTCGCCGACGACCGCGATGCGGGGGGCGGCCGCCAGGACGCGGGAGGTGAAGACGAAGTCCTCGTAGACGAAACGGCCGTCGGGGAAGCGGATCGCGTGCTTCTCCAGGAAGGCGCGCTCGTAGAGCTTGTTCACGCAGAGGGTGTCGCGCACCAGCTCGGGCCGGTCTGCGGGCCGCTCGACGACCTCACCGGGGGTGTACAGGCCGGGCATCCAGGGGACCTCGCGGCCCTCCGGCAGCTCGCGGCGCACGCACGAGCCGACCGTGACGGGGGCGCGGTGGGCGACGGCCGCCCGGACCAGGGCCTCGGCGGCGCCCGGCGGCAGGACGTCGTCGCTGTCCAGGAAGAGGACGTACGGCGCGCTCGCGGCCTCGATCCCGTCGTTGCGCGGGGTGCCGCAGCCTCCGCTGTTCTCCGTGCGGTGCACGACCTTCAGCCGGGGGTGCTCGGCGGCGAGGGCGTCGAGCACCCGCGCGGTCCCGTCCGAGGAGGCGTCGTCCACCGCGATGACCTCGGCGACCACCGGGCCCTGGGCGAGGGCCGAGGCCACGGCCTCGCCCACGAGCCCGGCGTCGTTGTACGCGATCACCACCACGGAGACGGCGGGGCCGCCCGTGGTGGTGTCACTGCTGGAATCACTGCTGCTCACCCGGAGGATCCTAGGCGAACGGCGTAAAGCGGAGTTCAACGGCGTGCGCGTCCCCCTAGAAGGGGCGGAACTCGTCGTACTCCTGCTGGGCGGAGTCGCCGCGCCGGGCTTCCTTCTCGCTGCGGCGCTGGGCGGCCGGACGCGGGGCGTCCATGCGGTGGTCCTCACCGCGACGGCCCAGCATCTCGGCGCCGGCCATCATGGTCGGCTCCCAGTCGAAGACGACGGCGTTCTCGTCGGAGCCGATGGCCACGCCGTCACCGGCGCGGGCGCCGGCCTTCTTCAGCGCTTCCTCGACGCCCAGGCGGTTGAGGCGGTCGGCGAGGTAGCCGACGGCCTCGTCGTTGTTGAAGTCGGTCTGGCGCACCCAGCGCTCCGGCTTCTCGCCGCGCACGTTGTAGACGTCCTCGACCTCGTCGTAGGTGACGGTGAAGCCGGCGTCGTCCACGGCCTTGGGCCGGATGACGATGCGGGTCGCCTCCTGCTTGGGCTTGCGGGCACGGGCCTTGGCGATGCCCTCGGCGAGGAAGAAGGAGAGCTCCTTCAGGCCCGTGCGGGCGACCGCGGAGACCTCGAAGACCTTGTAGCCGCGGGCCTCCAGGTCCGGGCGGACCATGTCGGCGAGCTCCTGGCCGTCGGGGATGTCGACCTTGTTGAGGACGACGAGGCGCGGACGCTTCTCCAGGCCGCCGCCGTAGAGCCGCAGCTCCTCCTCGATGACGTCGAGGTCGGCGATCGGGTCGCGGTCGGTCTCCAGCGTGGCGGTGTCCAGGACGTGCACGAGGACCGAGCAGCGCTCGACGTGGCGCAGGAACTCCAGGCCGAGGCCGCGGCCCTGGCTGGCGCCGGGGATCAGGCCCGGGACGTCGGCGATGGTGTAGACGGTCGAACCGGCCGTGACCACGCCCAGGTTCGGGACCAGGGTGGTGAAGGGATAGTCCGCGATCTTCGGCTTGGCCGAGGAGAGCACCGAGATCAGCGAGGACTTGCCGGCGCTCGGGAAGCCGACCAGCGCCACGTCGGCGACGGTCTTGAGCTCCAGGACGATGTCGCCGGTGGTGCCGGGAACGCCGAGCAGCGCGAAGCCGGGCGCCTTGCGGCGGGCGGAGGACAGCGCGGCGTTGCCGAGGCCGCCGCGGCCGCCCTCGGCGGCCACGTAGGTGGTGCCCTGGCCGACGAGGTCGGCGAGGACGTTGCCCTCCTTGTCGAGGACGACGGTGCCGTCCGGCACGGGCAGGACCAGGTCCTGGCCGTCCTTGCCGGAGCGGTTGCCGCCCTCGCCGGGCTTGCCGTTGGTGGCCTTGCGGTGGGGGCTGTGGTGGTAGTCCAGCAGGGTGGTGATCGCCTGCTCCACCACCAGGATGACGTCGCCGCCACGGCCGCCGTTGCCGCCGTCGGGACCGCCGAGCGGCTTGAACTTCTCCCGGTGAACGGAGGCGCAGCCGTGGCCCCCGTTACCCGCGGCGACGTGCAGCTCGACGCGGTCCACGAAGGTGGTCATGGGTGTTCCTCCAGATACATACGGGAATGTCCCGGGCAGGCCTTGCTGCCCATTAAACGTGTCTATGTGACAACGCGCCGAGGGCGGACCTCTCTTCCCGGCATGCGCCGGGAAGAGACGAGATCCGCCCTCGGGGTGTTACGAACGCTTGAGATTCAGCAGGAGCTGGATCAGGCGGCCGGAACGATGTTGACGACCTTGCGGCCACGGTGCGTGCCGAACTCGACCGAACCGGCCTGCAGCGCGAACAGCGTGTCGTCGCCGCCACGGCCCACACCCGAACCCGGGTGGAAGTGGGTGCCGCGCTGGCGAACGAGGATCTCACCAGCGGAAACGACCTGACCGCCGAAGCGCTTCACGCCGAGCCGCTGAGCATTGGAATCGCGCCCGTTCCGGGTGGACGATGCGCCCTTCTTGTGTGCCATGTCTCAGTCCCTCTTACTTCGCAGCCGTGGGGATACCGGTGACCTTGATCGCCGTGTACTGCTGGCGGTGACCCTGGCGACGGCGGTAGCCGGTCTTGTTCTTGTAGCGCAGGATGTCGATCTTGGCGCCCTTGTGGTGGTCCACGATCTCGGCCTGAACCTTGATCCCGGCCAGCACCCACGGGTCGCTGGTCACGGCGTCGCCGTCGACAACGAGCAGGGTCGAGAGCTCGACCGTGTCGCCAACCTTGGCAGTGGAAATCTTGTCAACCTCAACGATGTCGCCGACAGCAACCTTGTGCTGGCGACCACCGCTGCGCACGATGGCGTACACGCGGATCTCTCTCTCACTCGGGACGGATGCTCCTGAAGCCAGCCGCTCACGCGGGCCGGGGCCCACGGTGATCCGGAATTGGACGAGCGGCCTCTCCCGTGGCCCGGCCGCTTGCGCGGACGGTGCGGGAGGAAGGTGCTCAGGAGCGCGACGCACGCTGAACGGGTAATCGTTCAAGACACGCCGACGGTCTAGGTTACGGGGCCGGTTCCAGGGGGTCAAACCGGGCCCCGCGCGCCCGTGGGCCCCGCCGCTCGGCGGGGCCCACGGGTGTCACGCGGATCAGGCTTCGGCGGGAGCCGAGACGGACGGCGGGGTCTGCTGCTCCGCCGCCGCGGTCTTCTTCGTCGCCCGCTTCGCCACGGTCTTCTTGGCCGTCGCCTTCTTCGCGACGGTCTTCTTGGCGGCCGCCGCCTTCTTGGCCGGGGCCTTCTTCGCCGTGGTGGTGGTCGCCTTCTTGGCCGGGGCCTTGCGGGCGGCCTTCTTCGCCGGAGCCGCGGGTTCGGCCGCCGCCTCCGGCTCGGCCTCGGCGGCCGGCTCGGCGGCCACGACGGGCTCGGGCTCGGCGGCCGGGGCCTCGACGACCACGATGGCCGCCTGCGCCGCCCCTGCCGGGGAACCGGCGGGCGCGGTGGCCTTGCGGGTGGCACGGCGGCGCGGACGTGCCGGAGCGGCCTCCACGACGGGCTCCGCGACCGGCTCCGCCACCTCGGCCGGAGCGGCCTCGGTCACGGCTTCGACGACCGGCTCGGGCTCGGCGGCCGGCTCGGGCGCGGCCTCGACGACCGGCTCGGGCGCGGTGGCCTTGCGGGTCGCACGGCGACGCGTACGGCCCTTCGGCGCGGCCTCGACCGGCTCCGCCGCCTCGACGGTCTCCACGGCCTCGACGACCTCGGCCGCCGCCACGGCTTCCACGGCCTCGGCGGCCGGCTGGAGCACCGTGTCGGCCGGCTCGGTGACCGGCTCGGCGACCGGCTCGGCCTCGGCGACCGGGGTCACCGGAGACTGCGCCGGAGCCGCGGCCCGGTCCGCGCCCCGCGGGGCGCCCGCCGGAGCGGTCGCCTTACGGGTGGCACGGCGACGGTTGCGACGCCCGCTCAGACCCGCCGCGGCCTCGGCCTCGGCCGGGCTGCCGTACAGCTCCTCGCCCGCGACGAACTCCGGCTCCGGCAGCGCACGCGGCGCGGCGACCTCGGCGGCCACCTCGGCCTCGGTCTCGGCCTCGAACACGTCGGACTCGACGGTCTCGATCACATCGAGCTCGTGCTCGTGGTCCAGGGCCCGGCCACCGCGGCGCTTGGAGCGCTTGCCGTTGCCACCGCCGCCGACCGCGGTCGGGGTCTCCATGTGCACGATGACACCGCGGCCGTTGCAGTGGACGCAGGTCTCGGAGAAGGACTCCAGCAGACCCTGGCCCACCCGCTTGCGGGTCATCTGCACCAGGCCCAGCGAGGTGACCTCGGCCACCTGGTGCTTGGTGCGGTCGCGGCCCAGGCATTCCAGCATGCGCCGCAGGACCAGGTCGCGGTTGGACTCCAGGACCATGTCGATGAAGTCGATGACGACGATGCCGCCCAGGTCGCGCAGCCGCAGCTGGCGCACGATCTCCTCGGCCGCCTCCAGGTTGTTCCGGGTGACGGTCTCTTCGAGGTTGCCGCCCTGACCCGTGAACTTGCCGGTGTTGACGTCGATGACGATCATCGCCTCGGTCTTGTCGATCACGAGGGAACCGCCCGAGGGCAGCCACACCTTGCGGTCGAGCGCCTTGGCGAGCTGCTCGTCGATCCGGTACGTCGCGAAGACGTCGACCTCGGAGGTCCAGCGCGACAGCCGGCCGGCCAGGTCCGGGGCCACGTGGTTCACGTAGCCGTGGATGGTCTCCCAGGCGGTGTCACCGCTGACGATGACCTTCGAGAAGTCCTCGTTGAAGATGTCGCGCACGACACGGACGGTCATGTCCGGCTCGCCGTACAGCAGGCTCGGCGAAGAGGTCGAGATCTGCTTCGACTTCTTCTGGATGTCCTCCCACTGGGCCTGCAGACGCTCGACGTCGCGGCGCAGCTCGTCCTCGCTCGCACCCTCGGCGGCGGTGCGCACGATGACGCCCGCGTCCTCGGGGACGATCTTCTTGAGGATGCTCTTCAGACGCGCGCGCTCGGTGTCGGGCAGCTTGCGGCTGATGCCGGTCATCGAGCCCTCGGGCACGTAGACCAGGTAGCGGCCGGGCAGCGAGACCTGGCTGGTCAGGCGGGCGCCCTTGTGGCCGATCGGGTCCTTGGTGACCTGCACCAGGACCGACTGGCCGGACTTGAGGGCGGACTCGATGCGGCGCGGGCCGTTGGCCATGCCGAGCGCCTCGAAGTTGACCTCACCGGCGTACAGGACCGCGTTGCGGCCCTTGCCGATGTCGATGAAGGCGGCCTCCATCGACGGCAGCACGTTCTGGACCTTGCCCAGGTAGACGTTGCCGACGTACGAGGTGGCCTCTTCCTTGTTGACGTAGTGCTCGACGAGCACGTTGTCCTCAAGGACGCCGATCTGGGTGCGCTCGCCGGACTGGCGGACGACCATCACGCGCTCGACGGCCTCACGGCGGGCCAGGAACTCGGCCTCGGTGATGATCGGGACGCGGCGACGGCCCTGCTCGCGGCCTTCGCGACGACGCTGCTTCTTGGCCTCCAGGCGGGTCGAGCCCTTGATGGACTGGACCTCGTCGGAAGAGGTGGACTCGCTGCGCTCGCGGGCCGGACGCGGCTCGCGGACCTTGACGACGGTACGGACACCGTCCTCGTCGCCCGCCTCGGTGTCGGCGGCGCCGTCACCACTGCGGCGGCGACGGCGGCGGCGCCGGCGGCTGGAGCTGGAACCGAGGGCCTCTTCGGACTCCTCTTCCTCTTCCTCCTCCTGCTCGGCGGCCTCCGCCTCGGCCTCGGCGTCCTCGTCGGCGGACTCGTCCAGGTCGGCGGACTCGCCGCGACGGCGGCGGCGGCCTCCGCGACGGCGGCGGCGCGAGGGGCGCTCCCCCGACTCGTCGGCCTCGTCCTCGTCGAGCTCGGCGGCCTCGGCCTCGGCCTCCTGCTCCTCGTCCACGGCCTCCACGTCGGCCAGCGACACGGGGGCGGACGGCGCGGCCGGGGCCACGGGCTCGGCGGCACCGCGACGGCGGCGACGGCGGCCGGCGGGCTGCGCGGCGGCCGGGGCCTGCACCTCGGCGACGGCCTCGGCCTCGGCCTCGGTCTCTTCCTCCTCCTCGGCCTCCTCCGCCCGCTGCGCGGCGGCAGCGGCCGCGGCGGCCATGGCGGCGGTCTCGGGGGTCTGGAACATCGGCTCGGCGAAGACCGGGGCCTGGAAGACGGCCACGGCGGGGCGGGCGGCGCGGCGGGCGCGGGGCTCCGCCGGGGCGGCGGGCGCCTCGGTCTCGGCGGCGGCCGGAGCAGCCGGAGCAGCCGGGGCGGAGGCGCGGGTGGCGCGGCGGCGGCCGCCGCGCTTGGGGGAGTCCACGGCGTCGGCGACGGTCACGGCGCGGGGGGCGGCCTTGGGGGCCTCCTCCACAGCGGCGGGCTCGACGGCCGGGGCGGCCTCGGCGGCGGGGGCGGCCGGGGCGGCGACGGCGCGCGTGGCACGGCGACGGGCACGCGGCGCCGGAGCGGCGGCCGGAGCCTCCTCCTCGACCGGAGCGGCGGGCGCGGCCTCGACGACGGGCTCGACGACCTCGACGGCGGCGGGCGCGGCCGGGGCCGCGACGGCGCGCGTGGCACGGCGACGGGCACGCGGCGCCGGAGCGGCGGCCGGAGCCTCCTCCGCCACGGGCGCGGTCGGAGCCTCCTCGACGACGGGCTCGGTGGCCTCGACGACAGCGGCCGGGGCCGCGACGGCGCGCGTGGCACGACGACGGGCACGCGGCGCCGGAGCGGCGGCCGGAGCCTCCTCCTCGACCGGAGCGACGGAAGCGGCGGGCGCGGCCTCGGCGGCGGGCGCCTCCGGGGCGGTGACGGCGCGGGTGGCACGACGACGGGCACGCGGCGCGGGAGCGGCCGGAGCCTCCTCCACCGCGGGCGCGGCGGGGGCCTCCACGACGACGGGCTCGGCGGCCGGGGCGGCGGCGGGCGTGGCCGGGGCGGCGACGGCGCGGGTGGCACGGCGACGGGCACGCGGCGCGGGGGCGGCGGCCGGAGCCTCCTCCACCACGGGCGCGGCCTCGGCGGCGGGAGCCTCCGGGGCGGCGGCGGCGCCGCCCGGCGGGCCGGCCGGCCGGGAGGCGGCGCGGCGACGCCTGCGCGGGGGCAGGTTGTCGCTCGGGCTGCCGTTGTCGGCGGCGGGGGTGTTCTCGTTTTCGGTGTTGAGCATGCGGGCGGTTCTCCCGTCACGCTCCCGGGCGCCGCGGCTGACGTCCGGTCCGGCACGGCTCCGCGCAGGAGCGCGGAGCCGGCCTCCGGGGCGCGTTCGCCACACGGGAGCTGTAGTCCATGGCCGCCGGTTCCGTACGTCTTGTCCGTACGGCCTGGCGGAAGTCTTCAGGTCAGTGCGCTGCCCGACCCAGGTGGCTCCCGAGTGCCAGGGCGGCGCGACGACGACGATCCCTACGCGGCGGGACCTTCCGGCGCCTTCGCGTCGGCGGGCACGGCGGCCGTGGGTGGGGCGGCCGTGACAGCCTCGCGGTCGGGCGCGAGCGGGTCGGTCACCGTGCCGGACTCCTCGTCGAAGAGCCCCTGCGCCAGCCTGGTCACCGCAGCGGGGACCGGCGGCGCCAGGTCGGCCACAGCTCGGAGACCGGACAGGACGTCGTCGGGTCGCACGGCAGGTGTCAAATGCCGAACAACCAGCCGCAGTATCGCACAGGCATTGTCCAGCGGCCTATCAGCCTGGAGGGGAAGAGCTTCCAGGCTGACGACCGCGCCGCGGGTGTCGAAGGTGCGCACGCCGTTCTTGGTGCGGCGCTGCACCTCCACGGTCTCGGCGGTGAGGAACGTCTCCACCGCCCGCTCGGCGTCGGCGGGGTCCACGCCCTCCAGGCGCAGCTCCCACACGGAGGCGGTCAGCCGGTCCGCGAGCCCGGAGGTGCGGGCTTCGACGGCGTCGATGATGTCGAGCCCGACCGGCATCGACTCGTCGAGGAGCTCACGGAGCTTCTCGGGGTCGCGGGGCGCGGCGAGCCCGATCTCCAGGTACTCGGCCTCGCTGCCGGTGCCGGTGGGCGCGGCGTTCGCGTACGAGACCCGGGGGTGCGGGGTGAAGCCGGCCGAGTACGCCATGGGTACCTCGGCGCGGCGCAGGGCGCGCTCGAAGGCGCGCTGGAAGTCTCGGTGGCTGGTGAACCGGAGGCGGCCACGCTTGGTGTAGCGCAGTCGGATGCGCTGCACCACCGGTGCGGGAGGCGGGCCTTCGGGCTGTCGCTTGCCCAGTGGTTCTTCTCCTTGTGCGGGGCGTCGCGGCTCGCGCGTCGCCCTGAGTGTCCGTGGGGCCGGGCGGTCACGCCCCGCCTCCGGCTCACCCCTGCCGTTCGTGCAGGGAGATCTCGGGAGCGGGCGCGCTGCCTACGGCTGTCGTACTACCCAGAGTACGCGCCCGTGACCTCACCGGTTCCCGGGGCGGGGCCCCGAACAGCGCGCGCCGCACCTCGGCACGGGCTTCGCGCACGGCGGCGCGGGCGGTGCGCCAGATCTCGCGGACGACGTGCCCGACGGGGGTGGCGACCTGCCGGTAGGCCCAGGCGCAGGGCCGCGCGACGCATCCGCGCCACAGCCGCACCAGTCCGCGCCCGAGAGCCCGGCTGGTCCGGCCGGCGAGGTGCCACGCGCCGACGAGCAGCCGGCCGAGGGGGGCGAGCAGGTACGCGTACGCTCCCCGGCCCAGCGGTGCCAGGAGGTACCGGTACGCGGCGCCCGCAACCGGCACGACGACGTACCGCCACAGCCGGGCCCACGGCCACACGAACAGCGCCCGGAGCAGCCACACCAGCGCGACCCCGGTGGCGTGCGCCAGCCATGCGCTCGCCCGCCCGACGGGCACGAGCGCGTACCGCCACAGCCAGGCCCACGGCCACACGAACAGCGCCATCCCCAGCGCCCATCCGACCAGGGCGACCCCCCTGGCCAGTGGCGCGAGCAGCCGCCGGCCCACCGTGCGCAGGGCCCGGCCGAGCCCGTCCCCGAGCGGCCGCAGCAGGTGCGTCAGCAGCGCGGCGCCGACGGGAGTCAGCACGTGGCGCCACAGCGTCATCCAGGGCCACACGAACAGCGCCCACGCGACGAGGGCGAGGCCCCGGCCCAGCGGCCGGAGCAGGTACGCGGCCACCGCGCTCCCCAGCCGGGCCAGCCCCCGCCCGACGGGGCTCAGCGCGTACCGCCACAGGCCCGTCCACGGCCAGACGAAGACCAGCTTCAGCAGGGTCGCCGCGACCCGGCCGAGCCCGCGCAGCACCGGCCGCACCACGGCGTCGCGGAAGCGGCGCAGCCCCCGTCCGGCCGGGCCGAGGACGTGCCGGTTCAACAGCCGGGCGACGGCGACGATCAGGTCCCAGACCACCCTCACGGGCAGCACCACCAGGACGGCCACGATCTTGACCGGGACCCGCAGGACCCCCACCAGACACCCGTCGCCGGCGTTCGCGGGCCGGGGCTTCTCCATTTCCATGCCGCTAAGGACACCAGACGGGCCGGACCCGTTGCGCCGCGCGCACATGCGTGTGCCCCCGCCGTTGACGGCGGGGGCACACGGACGCGGCCTCAGGCCGGGGTCACTTCACGACCGTCAGCGGCAGCAGCTTCTGCCCCGTCGGACCGATCTGGATGTGGGTGTCGAGCTGCGGGCAGACGCCGCAGTCGAAGCACGGGGTCCAGCGGCAGTCCTCGACCTCGGTCTCGTCGAGTGCGTCCTGCCAGTCCTCCCAGAGCCAGTCCTTGTCGAGGCCGGAGTCCAGGTGGTCCCAGGGCAGGACCTCCTCGTAGGTGCGCTCACGGGTGGTGTACCAGGCGACGTCGACGCCGTAGGAGGGCAGCGTCTTCTCGGCGGCCTGCATCCAGCGGTCGTACGAGAAGTGCTCGCGCCAGCCGTCGAAGCGGCCACCGGACTCGTACACGGCGCGGATGACGTCGCCGACGCGGCGGTCGCCGCGCGAGAGGAGGCCCTCGACGATGCCGGGCTTGCCGTCGTGGTAGCGGAAGCCGATCGAGCGGCCGTACTTCTTGTCGCCGCGGATCTTGTCGCGGAGCTTGCCGAGACGGGCGTCCGTCTCCTCCGCCGACAGCTGCGGCGCCCACTGGAAGGGGGTGTGCGGCTTCGGCACGAACCCGCCGATCGAGACCGTGCAGCGGATGTCGTTCTGGCCGGAGACCTCGCGGCCCTTGGCGATCACGTTGACCGCCATGTCACCGATCTGGAGGACGTCCTCGTCGGTCTCGGTGGGCAGGCCGCACATGAAGTACAGCTTCACCTGGCGCCAGCCGTTGCCGTAGGCGGTGGAGACCGTACGGATCAGGTCCTCTTCCGAGACCATCTTGTTGATGACCTTGCGCATGCGCTCGGAGCCGCCCTCGGGGGCGAAGGTCAGGCCGGAGCGGCGACCGTTGCGGGTCAGCTCGTTGGCCAGGTCCACGTTGAAGGCGTCGACGCGGGTCGACGGCAGGGACAGGCCCACCTTGTCGTCCGTGTAGCGGTCCGCGAGGCCCTTGGCGATGTCGGCGATCTCGGTGTGGTCCGCGGAGGACAGCGACAGCAGGCCGACCTCCTCGAAGCCCGTGGCCTTGAGACCCTTCTCCACCATTTCGCCGATGCCGGTGATGCTTCGCTCCCGCACGGGGCGCGTGATCATGCCGGCCTGGCAGAAACGGCAGCCGCGGGTGCAGCCGCGGAAGATCTCCACGGACATGCGCTCGTGGACGGTCTCGGCGAGCGGGACCAGGGGCTGCTTGGGGTAGGGCCACTCGTCGAGGTCCATGACGGTGTGCTTGGACACGCGCCACGGCACGCCGGAGCGGTTCGGCACGACACGGCCGATGCGGCCGTCCTCCAGGTACTCCACGTCGTAGAAGCCCGGCACGT
This sequence comes from Streptomyces sp. NBC_01276, assembly GCF_041435355.1. GTDB lineage: Bacteria > Actinomycetota > Actinomycetes > Streptomycetales > Streptomycetaceae > Streptomyces. The sequence continues at coordinate 5,114,878 of NZ_CP108442.1, read as the reverse complement.
AGACGTTGCCGGTCTTCGCGAGGCGCAGCAGCACTTCCTCGCGTCCGCCCGGACGGCCTTCGGCCTTCCAGGTGCGGATGATCTCGGTCATGTCGAGGACGGCCTGCTCGCCGTCGCCGATGACGGCGCAGTCGATGAACTCCGCGATCGGCTCGGGGTTGAAGGCCGCGTGGCCGCCCGCGAGCACGATGGGGTGGTCGACCGTACGGTTCCTCGACTCCAGCGGGATGCCCGCCAGGTCGAGGGCCGTGAGCATGTTGGTGTAGCCCAGCTCCGTGGAGAAGGACAGGCCGAACACGTCGAAGGCGCCGACCGGGCGGTGGCTGTCGACGGTGAACTGCGGCACCTTGTGCTCGCGCATCAGCTCTTCGAGGTCGGGCCAGACCGAGTACGTGCGCTCGGCGAGGACGCCCTCGCGTTCGTTCAGCACCTCGTAGAGGATCATGACGCCCTGGTTGGGCAGCCCCACCTCGTACGCGTCCGGGTACATGAGCGCCCAGCGGACGTCGCACGACTCCCAGGGCTTCACCGTGGAATTGAGCTCACCACCGACGTACTGGATGGGCTTCTGCACATGCGGGAGCAGAGCTTCGAGCTGTGGGAAGACCGACTCGGACATCACGCGACTTTCGTGAAGCGGGCAGGGGGCGACTCTCAAGCGTACCCCGAGGGCCGGACCGCCCCCGCCCACGTGATCACGTGAGGGCGGCCCGCAGCGCGGGGTCGGCGGCCTCGGCCCAGACGGCCGGGAGCTCGCGCTCGCAGCGCGCGGTCACGGCTTCCTCGCGGCCGTACAGGACGCCCCAGGTGAAGGAGGGCTCGCCGGCGCCGGACGCCTGGAGGGCCAGCCGGTGCAGGGCCTCGCGGGCGACGACGCCGTCGCGGTGCTCGCCGAGCAGGGTCTGCACGCTCTTGGCGGCCTTGGCCAGGCGCCGGGCCGGTTTGCCGAGGGCGGGGGCGGCGGCCTCGGCCGCGTAGCGGGCGCGCTTGGCCGCCTTGCGGGCCTCGTGCAGGGCGGTGTCGCGTTCCTCACCCGGCTCCAGCTCCAGCGCGGCGCCGACCCGGCGGGCGAGGCGGTCCCAGTCGCGGAGCACGGCCTTCGGCAGGACGCGCGCCGCCGGGCGGCCGGCGCGGGCGCGCAGGGGCGGGTCGGCCAGCAGGGCGTCGAGGGCGTCGAGGAGTGCCAGGTGGCGCGGGCTGTCGAGGGCCGCGACGGCGCGGCGGCGGGTGGCGGAGCGGCGGGCGGCGTTCCAGGTGCGCAGCCGGGACCGGACCGGGCCGTGGACCAGGGTGCGCGGGAGTTCCCCGAGGCGGGTGCGCAGCCGTTCCAGCAGGACCTCGCGGTCGCGGTCGGCGCCGAGCTCGGCGCCGAGGTGGCGCAGTTCCTCGCGGAGCGGGTCGGTGGCGGTGCGGTCGACGATCCGGCGGTAGGTGGCGAGCGCGCTGCGCAGCCGGCGGGTGGCGACGCGCATCTGGTGGACGGAGTCGGGCAGGTCCAGGCGGACGGCGGGGTCGAGGGCGATCAGGGCATCGCGCTGTTCGCGCAGGTACGCCAGCAGGTGCGCGCCCGCCGTGCCCTCGGGGGGTCCATCGGCGGCAGCGGCGGGGGCCGGGGCGGCGCCGGTCTCGGCGAGGGCGCGGGCGAGCTTCGAGGGGGCGTCGCTGACCCGGAGTCCGGCCTTGCGGAAGCGCTTCTCGACGGCGTCGAGGAGGGCGGGGTCCACGCCGTCGGCGAGTTCCACCTCGACCTCGGTCCAGGTGGCGACGGCGGTGCCCCGCTCGGCGCGCACGGTGTCGGTGCTCAGCTCGGCGAGGAAGTCGCCCCGGGCGTCGAGGAGGTGGCTCACGGCGCGTTCGGAGCCCAGCCTGACCTGTGGTTCGAGCCCGGAGTCGCGGACGCGGGAGCGGACGAGGGCGGTGAGGGCGCGGGGCGGGGTGTCGGCGAGGGGGGCGCGGATCTCGTCGCGGACTCCGGGGGCGACGGGCAGTTTCAGGTGCCAGCCGGCGTCCTGGCCGCCGGTGCGGCGCCGCAGGGTGAGCCCGGCGGCGGCGAGGCGCCGGTCGGCGGTGTCGTAGTAGACGGCGTCGAGGCGGACGGTGCCCCCGTCGCGGACCGCGGTGATCCCGGCGGTGCCGGTCAGGTCGGGGAGGCGCCCGCGGCGTCCGGTGCCGGCTTCGCCGCCCTCCGCGCCGTCGCCGTGCGTGAACTCGAATTTCCGCTCGATCTCGCGCTTGGTTTCCGCCATGAACCGAATCTAATGCGGAACGGGGTGCGGTGGGAGGCCGCCGCCCGCTCCGGCGGAAAGCGGCCCCCTCACGGCGTGATCAGGCCGACATGGGGCGTTGGACCCGGATGGACTGGAGCAGTCCGATCGCCACCCAGACGGCGAACATCGATGATCCTCCGTAGGAGACGAAGGGCAGCGGGAGCCCGGCCACGGGCATGATGCCGAGGGTCATCCCGATGTTCTCGAAGGCCTGGAAGGCGAACCAGGCGATGATCCCGGCGCACACGACGGTGCCGTAGAGCTCGGTGGTCTCGCGGGCGATGACGCAGGCCCGCCAGAGCACGACGCCGAGGAGGACCAGGATCAGTCCGGCGCCGAGGAATCCGAGCTCCTCCCCCGCCACGGTGAAGACGAAGTCGGTCTGCTGCTCCGGGACGAACTGGCCGGTGGTCTGCGAGCCCTTGAAGAGCCCGGAGCCGGTCAGGCCGCCGGAGCCGATCGCGATGCGGGCCTGGTTGGTGTTGTAGCCGACGCCGGCGGGGTCGAGCTCGGGGTTGGCGAAGGCCGCGAAGCGGTTGATCTGGTACTCGTCGAGGACGCCGAGCTGCCAGATCAGGACGGCCCCGGCGGCGCCGGAGGCGAGCAGGCCGACCACCCAGCGGTTGGAGGCGCCGGAGGCGAGCAGCACGCCGAGCACGATGACGACCATGACCATGACGGAGCCGAGGTCGGGCATCAGCATGACGATGCCCATGGGGGCGGCGGCCAGGCACAGCGCCTTCATCACGGTGCGGTGGTCGGGGTGGGCGAGGTCTCCCGCGTCCACCCGCGCGGCGAGCAGCATGGCCATGCCGAGGATGATCGTGATCTTCACGAACTCGGAGGGCTGGAGCGAGAAGCCGCCGCCGATCACGATCCACGCGTGGGCGCCGTTGATGGTGGCGCCGAGCGGGGTGAGCACGGCGATGATCAGGACCAGGGAGAGCCCGTACAGGAGGGGCACGACCCCGCGCAGGGTGCGGTGCCCGAGGGCGATGGTGCCGATCATCAGGACCAGGCCGATGCCGGTGTTCATGGCGTGGCGCAGGAGGAAGTAGTACGGGTCCCCCTGGTTCAGGGTGGTGCGGTTGCGGGTCGCGGACCACACCAGCAGGGAGCCGAGGGCGGACAGCGCGAGCGCGGACAGCAGGATCGGCCAGTCGAGCCGGCGCAGGACGGAGTCCCGCGCGGTCAGCCTGGCCACGCGTCCGCGCTGGGGTGCGTAGCGGGAGACGGAGAACTTGTTGGCGGTCTGCATCGGGCCTCAGTCCTGCCGGTGGGCGGGCGGGGCCGGCGGTCCGGCGAGCGCGGGCGGGGCGGAGTCCTCCGGGGACGGCGGCACGTACGGCCGCACCTCGGGGGCGTCGATGGATCCGTCGGGCTGCACCTTGGGCAGCTCGGCCTCGGGCTTGAGCAGCAGGGCCTTCTTGGGGTCCTGCTTGCCGGCCATGTCGAGGCCGTAGAGGGCGTTGTAGACGTTGCGGACGGCGGGACCGGAGGCACCGGAGCCGGTGCCGCCCTGGGAGATCGTCATCACGATCGTGTAGTCCTCGGTGTACGTGGCGAACCAGGAGGTCGTCTGCTTGCCGTAGACCTCGGCGGTGCCGGTCTTGGCGTGCATCGGGATCTCCTTCTGCGGCCAGCCGCCGAAGCGCCAGGCGGCGGTGCCGCGGGTGGCGACGCCCTCCAGCGCTTCTCCTATCTTCGACCGGGTCTCCTCGGTCATGGGCAGCTTGCCGTGGGCCTTCGGCTTGATCTCCTCGACCTTCTTGCCGTCGGCGCTGATGACCGCCTTGCCGATGGTCGGGTTCCACAGGGTGCCGCCGTTGGAGATGGCGGCGTAGATGGTGGCCATCTGGATCGGCGTGACGAGCGTGTCGCCCTGCCCGATGGAGTAGTTGACGGCGTCACCGGCGCGCATGAGGTTGCCTTCGAGGCAGTTCTCGTAGGAGAGCAGCTCGACGTAGGTGCCGCCCTTCTTGCCGGTCTTGCACCACTGGTCCTTGTTGGCCTCCCAGAACTTCTGCTTCCACTCGCGGTCGGGGACCCGGCCCTTCTCCTCGCCCGGCAGGTCCACGCCGGTCTCGGCGCCGAGACCGAACTGGTGGGCGGTCTTGTAGAAGATCTGCGCCGGGTTCTTCACCGGGTGCAGCCCGCCGTCCTTCAGCCACTGCTGGTGGCCGAGGGCGTAGAAGACGGTGTCGCAGGAGACCTCCAGCGCCCGCCCGAGGGTGATGCTGCCGTGGCCCTGGGACTCGAAGTTCTTGAAGACCTGGCCGCCGATGGAGTACGAGCTGGGGCAGGGGTAGTCGCCGTCGAACTTGTACCCGGCGTTGACCGCGGCCGCGGTCGGGATGACCTTGAAGATGGAGCCCGGGGCCGCCTGGCCCTGGATCGCCCGGTTCATCAGCGGGACGTTGGACTCCTTGGCGGTGAGCTTGGCGTAGTCCTTGCCGGAGATGCCGCCGACCCACACGTTGGGGTCGTACGTCGGGTTGGAGGCCATCGCCACGACCCGGCCGGTCTTGGACTCCAGGACGACGATGGCGCCGGCGTCGGCCTTGTAGGGGACGCCGGTGTTGCGGTCGATCTGCTTGCGCGCCTCGACCATGGCCGCGTTGAGCTCGTACTCGGCGACCCCCTGGACGCGGGCGTCGATGCTGGTGACCAGGTTGGCGCCGGGGACGGCGGGGTCGTTGGCGGCCTGGCCGATGACCCGGCCGAGGTTGTCCACCTCGTAGCGGGTGACGCCTGACTTGCCGCGCAGCGCCCTGTCGTAGGTGCGCTCCAGGCCGAAGCGGCCGACCTGGTCCGAGCGCAGGAACGGCGAGTTGGTGTTCTTCGCCTTGACGATCTCGTCGTCGGTGACCGGGGAGAGGTAGCCGAGGACCTGGCCGGTGTTGGCGCCGCCGGGGGCCGGGTAGCGGCGTACGGCGGTGGGTTCGGCGGTGATGCCGGGGAAGTCCTCGGGGCGTTCGCGGATCTGGAGGGCCTGCTGGGTGGTGGCCTCCAGGGTCACCGGGATGGGCTGGTAGGGGGAACCGTTCCAGCAGGGCTGCGGGGTCTTGGAGTCGCAGAGGCGGACCTTGTCCATGACGTCCTGCGGCTTCATGTCGAGCACCCCGGCGAGGCGGGTCAGGACGCCCTTGCCCTTGTCCTTTATCTTCATCAGCTCGGTGCGGCTGGCGGAGACGACCAGACGGGTCTCGTTGTCGGCCAGCGGCACGCCGCGCGCGTCCAGGATGGAGCCGCGGACGGCCGGCTGGACCACCTGCTGGACGTGGTTGTTCTTGGCCTCGTCGGAGTACTCCTGGCCGTTGCGGATCTGGAGGTACCAGAGCCGGCCGCCCAGCGTGAGCAGCAGGGAGAAGACGAGCACCTGCAGGATGACGAGCCGGATCTGCACCCGGTGGGTGCGTCCGGTCTCCGGAATGTTGGTCACGACTGCTCCCCCGTCACAGCTTCTTGACGCTCTTCACGCCCTTGACACCCTTTATGCGGCCGGCCCGGTTGGCGCGGCCGCGCGCGGTCTTCAGCCGCAGGCCGCCGCGCTGACTGCCGATGCGCAGCCCCGTGCCGCCGGCCAGCCAGCCGGAGGCGACGTCCTTGCCCTGCGGCGGGCCGCCGTTGGCCTCGACGGCCATCGGGTCGTTCTCGGCACGGCGGGCGAGCGCCATGAGGAACGGCACTGTGAAGGGCGCGAGCAGCAGGTCGTACAGGGTGGCGGTGAACAGCAGGCCGACGAGGCCGACGTGCCGGGCGGCGGTGTCGCCGACGAGGGCGCCGACGCCCGCGTAGAGCAGGGTGGAGGACATCGCGGCGGCGACGACGGTGAGCATCGGGCCCCAGGCGGAGCGGAACCGCCCGGTGTCGGGGCGGACGAGGCCCACGAGGTAGCCGATGAGGCACAGGACGAGGGCGTAGCGGCCGGCGGCGTGGTCGGCCGGCGGGGCCAGGTCGGCGAGCAGGCCGGCGCCGAAGCCGATGAGGGCTCCGCCGACGGGCCCGTAGACCAGGGCGAGGGCGACCACGGTCAGCAGGACGAGGTCGGGGACGGCCCCGGGCAGCTGGAGCCGCCCGAGAACGCTGACCTGGATGACGAGGGCCACGGCGACGAGCGTGCCCGAGAGCAGGATCCGGTTGAAGCGCATGGTGATCGGCTCCTACTCGTCGGCCGGCTTGACGGACGCGCCGGCGGACGGGGTGACCGTGACCGTGACCGTCGGGGTGGGCTTGGGGGCCTCGGGCTTGGGGGGCAGGACGGCGTCGCGGGGGTCCTCGCGCGGGGGCATGACGACCACGCCGACGATGTCCAGGCGGGAGAAGCCGACGAACGGCCTCACCCACACGGTGCGGGTCAGGTCCCCGCGGGAGGGGTCGGCCTTGACGACCTCTCCGATGGGGACGCCGGGTACGAAGGGCTTGTTGCCCCGGGAGCCGAAGGTGACGAGCCGGTCGCCCGGGTTCACCTTGGCCTTGCCGTTGAGCATCTGGACGGAGAGGGCGCGGTCGCCCTGACCGGTGGCGAAGCCGAGCTCTCCGGTCTTCTCCAGTCGGGTGCCGACGGTGAAGTCGGGGTCGTTGGCGAGCACCACGGTGGCGGTGTCGGGGCCGACGGTGGCGACGCGGCCGACGAGTCCGTCCCCGTTCAGGACGGTCATGTCGCGCTCGATGCCGTCCTTGCTGCCCGCGTCGATGGTGACGGTCCAGGAGAAGCCCTGGGCCGCTCCTATGGCGATGACTTCGGCGCCCTTGATGCCGTACTGTCCGGCGCCGGCCCGCTTGAGCATCTCGTCGAGCTCGTGGATGCGGCTGCGGGTCTGGTCGTCGCTGCCCAGTTTGGCCTTGAGCGCGGTGTTCTCGCGCTCAAGCGTCGCGATGCGGCTGTGGCGCTCGCCGGAGTCGCGTACGGCCCCTATGGCGTTGGCGACCGGATCCACCGCGGTCGCCATACCCTTTTCGACGGGTCCGAAGACCGCTGCGGCGGCCTGCCGGGCCCCGTCGACCGGCGACTCCTCTCCCGCCCTGATGTCCACCGTGATCAAAGCGAACGCGATGGCGATCAGCAGCACCAGGAGCAGCCGGCTCTCTCGTGTGTCCCTCACGTGCGGAGGCCGTGCCTTCCTCGTAGAAACCCATGCGGCGGAGCCGCTCCGGTGGAGCCGGGGCACGCACCGGACTGTGCCTGTATATCAACGATCCGCCGCACCGGCGCGGTAGCACCCGTACGGCGGATCCTTGTGTTCCGCATGCCCCGTTCGCGGGGATTCGATCACCGCCGGGGCTGGGCGTCCAGAACCTGCTGGAGGGCCTCGAACTCCTCGACGCACTTGCCGGAGCCCAGGGCCACGGAGTCGAGCGGGTCCTCGGCGATGTGGATCGGCATGCCCGTCTCGCGGCGCAGGCGCTCGTCGAGCCCGCGCAGCAGGGCGCCTCCGCCGGTGAGGACGATGCCGCGGTCCATGATGTCGCCGGAGAGCTCCGGCGGACACTTGTCGAGGGTGGTCTTGACGGCGTCGACGATGGCGTTGACGGGCTCCTCGATGGCCTTGCGGACCTCGGCGGCCGAGATGACCACGGTCTTCGGCAGGCCGGAGACGAGGTCGCGGCCGCGGATCTCGGTGTGCTCGTCCTTGTCGAGGTCGTACGCCGACCCGATGGTGATCTTGATCTGCTCGGCGGTGCGCTCGCCGAGGAGGAGCGAGTACTCCTTCTTGATGTGCTGGATGATCGCGTTGTCCAGCTCGTCGCCGGCCACCCGGATGGACTGAGCGGTGACGATTCCGCCGAGGGAGATGACGGCGACCTCGGTGGTGCCGCCGCCGATGTCCACGACCATGTTGCCAGTGGCCTCGTGGACGGGCAGGCCCGAGCCGATGGCGGCGGCCATGGGCTCTTCGATGATGTGCACCTGGCGGGCGCCGGCCTGCGTGGACGCCTCGATGACGGCGCGTCGTTCCACTCCGGTGATGCCGGAGGGCACGCAGACCACCACGCGCGGACGGGCCAGGTACCGGCGCTTGTGGATCTTGAGGATGAAGTACCGGAGCATCCGCTCGGTGATCTCGAAGTCGGCGATCACGCCGTCCTTGAGGGGCCGTACGGCGACGATGTTGCCGGGCGTCCGGCCGATCATCTTCTTCGCCTCGGAGCCGACCGCCAGGATGCCACCGGTGTTCGTGTTGATGGCGACCACGGACGGCTCGTTCAGGACGATTCCCCGGCCCCTCACGTACACCAGCGTGTTGGCGGTCCCGAGGTCGATCGCCATGTCACGGCCGATGAACGACATGTTGTTCCCCTTGTTCCCCATGAGGAGCGTCTGGCCTTCCAGTTGATAGCGGCTGCTGTCAGGGTCGGCGAGGTGGGTGTGTGGGTGGAGGCCCCATCGTAGTGCCGCAAGCGCGGAGTCCGCGCGACGGGACTCCGGCAATCCCGCCGGAACGGATACCCGCCCCCTTAGTGGTGACGTCGTGTCCTGTCCAGGCGTTCCCGGTTGCCACCCGCAATACCGAAGGGCGACCGAAATTACTTCGGTCGCCCCAGGTCATGAGCGCTATTTGGCTGATGTCTCGTCAGGAAAGAGTGCCCCGGAAGGACCCCCGCGCCCCTCAGAGGGAGGGGAAGAAGAGCTTCAGCTCGCGCTCCGCGGACTCCTCGGAATCCGAGGCGTGGACCAGGTTCTCCCGGGTGACGGTGCCGAAGTCGCCCCGGATGGAACCGGGCGCCGCGGCGATCGGGTCGGTGGGTCCGGCCAGCTGGCGGACACCCTCGATCACGCGTTCCCCTTCGACGACCAGGGCGACGACCGGACCGCTGGACATGAAGCCCATGAGCGGCTCGTAGAACGGCTTGCCCTTGTGCTCGCCGTAGTGGGTCTCCAGGGTCGCCTCGTCCAGCGTGCGCAGCTCCAGCGCGGGAATGGTCCAGCCGGCCTTCCGCTCGATGCGGCCGATGATCTCGCCGATCAGGCCGCGCCTGACGGCATCCGGCTTGAGCAGGACGAGGGTGCGCTGGGTCATGTGAGAACTCCTTGCGGCATACGGGTGCGGTAGGGCGAATCTACAGGGCCGTTACGGGGACCCGTCACGCAGCGTCAGGAGCAGCGCTCTCGGCCTGCGCGGCCCAGCGCGCCTTGATCGCGTCGATCCGCCGGCCGTAGTGCACCGAGCACCACCACAGACCCGCGAAGACCGCGCCCAGGAAGAACATGGTGGGCACCACGAAACCGCTCGCGATCAGCCCGATCTGCAGCGCCCAGCCCAGCTGGACGGCACCGGGACGCGACAGCATCCCGCACAGCAGCACCGACAGCAGCATGGTCACGCCGCAGACCGTCCACACCTGGGCCTGCGTCAGGTCCGGGTTCTTCATGGCCACCAGGCCCGCGAAGCCGACGATGAAGAATTCACCGATCAGCGTGCTCGCGCAGAGCGTGCGCATCGATCCCTCAGCCCCTCTTGAACAGCAGGCGGGCCTCGCCCACCGTGATCACGGAACCGGTCACCAGGACCCCGGCCCCACCGTATTCGGCCTCTTCCTCCGCCAGGGTGACGGCCGCCTCCAGGGCGTCGTCCAGCCGCGGCTCCACCTGCACCCGGTCCGCTCCGAAGACCTCGACCGCGATGGCCGCCAGTTCGTCCGCGCCCATCGCCCGGTGGCTGGTGTTCTCGGTGACGACGACCTCCGCGAAGATCGGCTCGAAGGCCTCGAAGACGCCCTTGACGTCCTTGCCCTCGCTCGCCGCCACCACGCCGATTAGCCGGCTGAAGCCGAAGGCCTCGGTGACCGCCTCCGCGGTCACCTGCGCGCCCGCCGGGTTGTGCGCGGCGTCCAGGATCACCGTGGGGCTGCGGCGCACGACCTCCATGCGACCCGGCGAGGTCACCGAGGCGAAGGCACGGCGCACCGTGTCGGCGTCCAGCTCCCGCGCGTGCTCCCCGCCGACCCCGAAGAAGGCCTCGACGGCGGCCAGCGCCACCGCCGCGTTGTGCGCCATGTGGGCGCCGTACAGCGGCAGGAAGATGCCGTCGTACTCACCGCCCACCCCGCGCAGGGTCAGCATCTGGCCGCCGACCGCCACCTCGCGGGAGACGACACCGAACTCCATGCCCTCGCGGGCCACGGTCGCGTCGACCTCGACGGACTTCTTCAGCAGCACCTGCGCGGCGTCCACCGGCTGCTGGGCCAGGATCACGGTGGCGCCCTGCTTGATGACGCCGCCCTTCTCCTGGGCGATCTCGCCGGGCGTGGAGCCGAGCCGGTCCGTGTGGTCGAGGCTGATCGGGGTGATCACGGCGACCGAGCCGTCGATCACGTTGGTGGCGTCCCAGCTGCCGCCCATCCCGACCTCGACGACGGCCACGTCCACGGGGGCGTCCGCGAAGGCCGCGTACGCCATGCCCGTGAGCACCTCGAAGAAGGACAGCCGGTACTCCTCGGCCGCGTCGACCATCTCCACGTACGGCTTGATGTCGTAGTACGTCTCGACGAAGCGCTCGGCGTCGATCGGCGCCCCGTCCAGGCTGATCCGCTCCGTGATCGACTGCACGTGCGGGCTCGTGTAGCGGCCGGTGCGCAGGTCGAAGGCGTTCAGCAGGGCCTCGATCATCCGGGCCGTGCTGGTCTTGCCGTTCGTGCCGGTCACGTGGATCGACGGGTACGCGCGCTGCGGCTCGCCCAGGACGTCCATCAGCGCGGCGATCCGGCTGACCGACGGTTCGAGCTTGGTCTCGCCCCAGCGCGTGGCGAGCTCCTGCTCCACCTCCAGGAGCGCCTTCGCCACCTCCGGGTCCTCGGGGCGGGAGGGCACCGGGTCACCCGTGGGCGGCCCGGCCTGGGCGCGCAGGGTGCGGCTGCCGGCCTCGATCACCGCCAGGTCGGGGTCGCGGTCGGACTCTTCCGCCACTATCTGGTCGAACTCGTCGAAGGAGTCGTCGAGGTGGTCGACGCCGTCACGGTCGTGGCTCTCGGGCTGCTGCTCACTCACGCACCCAGTCTACGGACGAGGGCCCCCGGGACTTTCGGCCCGGCCGTTTCAGGACCTTCGGCTACGAAAGCGACCGGATCGTTATGCAAGCCTTGCGGACAGGAGATTGGGGAACAAATGCCGCAGGCCAGCGCCAACAAGACAGCTTCCAGCCGCGACATAGGGATGGACCTGGGGACCGCCAACACCCTCGTGTACGCGCGCGGGCACGGAATCGTCCTCAATGAGCCGTCCGTGGTCGCGGTCAAGGCGGGCACGACCACGGCCCTCGCCGTCGGCGCCGAGGCCAAGGAGACCATCGGCCGCACCCCGGGCTCCATCACCGCGATCCGCCCCCTCAAGGACGGGGTGATCTGCGACTACGAGGTCGCCGAGGAGATGATCCGGCACTTCGTCCGCAAGGCCGTCCCCGGCCGACGCCCCCGCACCCGGATGGTCATCTGCGTCCCGTCCGGGGTGACCCCGGTCGAGCGGCGGGCCATCATCCACGCCTCCACCCGGGCCGGCGCCAGGAAGGTCCACCTGATCGAGGAACCGATGGCGGCCGCGATCGGCGCCGGACTGCCCGTCGCCGAGGCGCGCGGCTCCATGGTCGTGGACATCGGCGGCGGCACCTCCGAGGTGGCCGTCATCTCGCTCGGCGGCATCGTCACCTCCCGGTCCCTGCGCGTCGGCGGGGACCGGCTGGACACGGCGATCATCGACTACGTCCGCAAGGAGCACGCGCTGCTCATCGGCGAGCGCACCGCCGAGGACATCAAGATCGGCATCGGCTCGGCCTGGCCCGTCCCGGACCGGCCCGAGCTGGAGACCCGCACCTTCACCGTGCGCGGCCGCGAGAAGGTCGGCGGCATGCCCAAGACCCTGGAACTGGACGCCGCGGACGTCCGCTCCGCCCTCGACGAGCCGGTCGAGGCGATCATCGCCGCCGTCCGCGGCACCCTGGAGGAGTGTCCGCCCGAGCTCTCGGGCGACGTGATGCAGCACGGCATCGTCCTCACCGGCGGCGGCGCCCTCCTGCCCGGCCTCGACCTGCGCATCGCCTCCGCCACGGGCATCCCGGTCTTCGTCGCGGACGCCCCGCTGGACTGCGTGGCCCTCGGCTCGGGCAAGTGCGTCGAGGAGCTGGACACCCTCGGCAGCCTGTTCACCTAGGTCCTGCCGTCGAAGTGGCGCCGGTACGGCCCGCGGCCGGGCGCCACTTCGACGACGAGAGACGGCCTAGCCGCGCGGGAGCGTCGCCACGACCTCGTACGCGTCCTCGCCGCGGGTCGCCGTCAGGGTTCCGCCCAGGCTGCGGACGCGCTCGGACATGCTCGCCGTGCCCGAACCCGCCGAGACCGGGGCCCTGCCCGGGGTGCGGGCCGGGAGGCCGTTGCTGACCGCGATCCGCAGCTGCGGCCCGTCCACCCGGATCACCACCTCGATGGTCTCGCCGTGCGCGTGCTTGGCCGCGTTCGTCAGGCACTCCTGCACCACCCGGTAGACCGCCGCCTGCCGCAGCGGCGACAGCGCGTGCGCGTCCGGGTCCATGGCCAGACGCACCGGTGAACCGGCCCGGCCGCTCTCCCGCGCCAGCTCCTCCAGCCCGTCCACACCGGGCGTCGCGGCCCGCTCCCCGCGCTGCACGATGATCTCGTTCAGCACCAGGTGGGCCCGCCGCGCCGTGTCCGCCAGCTCCTCGAAGTCCTTCGCGTACGAGGTCTCGCGCGCCCGCATCGACAGCACCTCGGAGCGCACCGTGAGCAGGGTCAGCTCCCGGCCGACGAAGTCGTGGACGTCCCGGGCCACGGAGGTGCGCTCCTGCTGGACGGCGCCCTGCACCGCCGCCTCCGCCCGGCGGGCCTGGAGCTCGTTCACCAGGTCGTGCCGGTACGCGGCGATGCCCACGGCCGAGGCGAGGACCCCGATCGGCACCACCAGGCTGAGGAAGGCGCTGAGGGTCTCCGCCCTCGGCTCGGGCCAGCCCGGAAGGCTGAACACCCCGAGCGCGAAGGCGACGTAGCCGAGGGTGGCCAGCACCCCGGCCCGCCGTCCCCGGTAGCGGCCGACGGAGTACAGCGCGAACTGGATCAGCGTCAGCTCGTGCAGCCAGCCGATGAACAGCAGTGCGGTGACGTACGAGGCCCAGGGCAGCCGGCGCCGCACCAGCAGCGTCGCGCAGCCCGCGGTGAGCACGACGGCCGCCTGCGGCCCGCTGAGGGAGTTGTCGGCGGAGGCCAGGCCCGGCAGGTCCAGCGCCATCAGGGCCAGACACCCCAGGGCCGTCAGGACGTCCTGCGCCCGTGGTGAGGCGGCCCAGCCCTCGGTGAGCCGGCGGCAGGAGGCCGCGACCCGGTGGAACGCCGAGGCGGCGGGCTTGACGTGCATGCCCCCATCATCCGTGGTCCGCGTCCCGGATCGGATCCACGAGACGGACATATGAAGTGATATACGGCACTACGGGCGCCTTCGGACAGGGTCGGACGGCCCGTCCGCCCATGACCTTCCGCCCCGATCGCGGCGCTCCCCGGCCCCCCATCCCCGGCCCCCGGAAACGCGGGAAGGCCCCCGCACCGATGGTGCGGGGGCCTTCGTGGTCCGTGCCTACGCGGCGGGCAGCGCGTCCAGCTGCGCCTGGATCCGGGCGATGTCGGCCTCGGCCTTGGCCAGCCGGCCCTTGATCTTGTCCACGACGTTGTCCGGGGCCTTGGCCAGGAAGGCCTCGTTCCCGAGCTTCGCCCCGGCCTGCTGCTTCTCCTTCTCGGCGGCGCCCAGGTCCTTGCTCAGGCGCTTGCGCTCGGCCGCCACGTCGATGGTGCCGGACAGGTCCAGCGCGACGGTGGCACCGGCGACCGGGAGGGTCGCGGTGGCGTTGAAGTCCTCGCCCTCCGGCTGGAGGCGCAGCAGCTGCCGGATCGCGGCCTCGTGCGCGGCCAGCGCCGTACCGGCCAGGTCCAGGCGGGCCGGGACCTTCTGGCCCGGCTGCAGGCCCTGGTCGGCGCGGAAGCGGCGGACCTCGGTGACGACGGCCTGAAGGTTCTCGATCTCCGTCTCGGCGGCCTCGTCACGGAAGCCGCTGTCCTCGGGCCACCGGGCGACGACGAGGGACTCGCCGCCGGTCAGGGTGGTCCACAGGGTCTCGGTGACGAACGGGACCACCGGGTGCAGGAGGCGCAGGGTGGTGTCCAGGACCTCGCCGAGCACCCGGCCGGAGACCTCGGCGCCCTCGCCGCCCGCGAAGAAGGTGGTCTTCGACAGCTCGACGTACCAGTCGAAGACCTCGTCCCACGCGAAGTGGTAGAGGGCCTCGCTGAGCTTCGAGAACTGGAAGTCCTCGTAGTACGCGTCGACCTGCGCGACCGTCTTGTTCAGACGGGACAGGATCCAGCGGTCGGTCGCCGACATCTTCTCGACCGGGGGCAGGTCGCCCTCGACCGTGGCCCCGTTCATGAGCGCGAAGCGGGTGGCGTTCCAGATCTTGTTGGCGAAGTTGCGGGAGGCCTGGACCCAGTCCTCGCCGATCGGGACGTCGGTGCCGGGGTTGGCGCCCTTGGCCAGGGTGAAGCGGACGGCGTCGGAGCCGTACTTGTCCATCCAGTCCAGCGGGTCGACGACGTTGCCGAAGGACTTCGACATCTTCTTGCCGCGCTCGTCGCGGACGAGGCCGGTCAGGGCGATCGTCTTGAAGGGGACCTCGCCGTCCATGGCGTAGAGGCCGAACATCATCATCCGGGCGACCCAGAAGAAGATGATGTCGTGGCCGGTGACCAGGACGTCGGTGGAGTAGAACTTCTCCAGGTCCGGGGTCTTCTCCGGCCAGCCGAGCGTGGAGAACGGCCACAGGCCGGAGGAGAACCAGGTGTCGAGGACGTCGGTGTCCTGGGTCCAGCCCTCGCCGGTCGGGACCGCGTCGTCGGGTCCGACGCAGACGACCTCGCCGCCCGGGCCGTACCAGACGGGGATGCGGTGACCCCACCACAGCTGGCGCGAGATGCACCAGTCGTTGAGGTTGTCGACCCAGTCGAAGTAGCGCTTCTCCATCTCCTTCGGGTGGATCTTGACCCGGTCGTCGCGGACCGCGTCACCGGCGGCCTTGGCGAGGGTCTCGACCTTGACCCACCACTGGAGGGACAGGCGGGGCTCGACGGTGGTGGAGCAGCGCGAGCAGTGCCCGACGGAGTGCAGGTAGGGGCGCTTCTCGGCGACGATCCGGCCCTGCTCGCGCAGGGCGCCGACGACCGCGGAACGCGCCTCGAAGCGGTCCAGGCCGAGGAAGGGGCCGTGGACGGTGATGACGCCGCGCTCGTCCATGATCGTCATGTTCGGCAGGCCGTGGCGCTGCCCGATGGCGAAGTCGTTCGGGTCGTGGGCCGGCGTCACCTTGACGCAGCCGGTGCCGAACTCCGGGTCCACGTGCGTGTCCGCGACGACCGGGATGGAGCGGTCGGTGAGGGGCAGCTTGATGAGCCTGCCGACCAGGTGCTTGTAGCGCTCGTCGTCCGGGTGGACGGCGATGGCCGTGTCACCGAGCATCGTCTCGGCGCGGGTGGTGGCGACGACGAGGGTGTCCTCGCCCTCCCCGTACGTGATGGAGACGAGCTCGCCCGCGTCCTCCTGGTACTCCACCTCGATGTCGGAGATGGCCGTCAGGCAGCGGGGGCACCAGTTGATGATGCGCTCGGCGCGGTAGATCAGCTCGTCGTCGTAGAGCTTCTTGAAGATCGTCTGGACGGCCTTGGACAGGCCCTCGTCCATGGTGAACCGTTCACGGGACCAGTCGACGCCGTCACCCAGGCGCCGCATCTGGCCGAGGATCTTGCCGCCGTACTCTTCCTTCCACTGCCAGACCCGCTCGACGAACTCCTCGCGGCCCAGGTCATGGCGGGACTTGCCCTCCTCGGCGAGCTGCTGCTCGACCTTGTTCTGGGTGGCGATGCCGGCGTGGTCCATGCCGGGCAGCCACAGCGACTCGTGGCCCTGCATCCGCTTGCGGCGGGTCAGGGCGTCCATGAGCGTGTGCTGGAAGGCGTGGCCCAGGTGCAGGGAGCCAGTGACGTTCGGCGGCGGGATGACGATGGTGTACGCGGGCTTCTCGCTCGCGGGATCCGCCGTGAAGTAGCCACGCTCCACCCAGCGCTCGTAGAGCTTCCCCTCTACCTCGGCCGGCGCGTACTGGGTCGGCAATTCGGAGTTGGGGGCACTGGGTGTCTGCGTGTTCTCGGTCACGGGGCACAGGATACGGCGGGTGCCGCCCGCGTCACGAATCGATACCGCAGCGGGCCATCCCGTTGACCTCGGTGGCCCCGGGCCCGTCTGATGCGCCCATGAACGAGATCGTCCAGCCGCCCCTCCCCTACCAGCCCGTACCGCAGGCACCGCGCAAGCGCAGGCTCGTCCTGCGGACGGTGGTGACGGTGCTGGCCGTCGGCGCGGGGGTGTTCCTCGGCAGGCTGGCCGTGAACGCGGTCCTCGGCGGCCCCGACGACGCGGGCCGGTACGAGCTGGTCCCGCCGGCCTCCTTCCAGGGGCTGACGCTGCAGGACTCCGGACCGCGCGTGGACGCCATCAAGGAGGGGCAGGGGGCCCGCAAGCCGGGCACCGACCCGGTGGCCGTGGTCTACGCCGATCGGACCGGAGCCGCACAGCTGGTGGTCAGCGGCGCGTCCGGCGCCTTCACGGACGAGGACCCGGGGGCCGAACTCACCAAGAACCTCCACTCCATGGGCGTCAACGGGGCGACCACCCAGGATTCCGGCACGCCCGCGGGCGGGGCGATGCGCTGCGGCACCCTCACGACCGGGGCGGGACCGCTGACGCTGTGCACGTGGGCCGACCACAGTTCCCTGGTGACGGTCACCGTCCCCGTCGAGAACAAGCCGGTCACGCTGGAGGCGCTGGCCGCGCAGACCCGCGCCCTGCGCGCGGCGATGGAGGTCCCGAAGGCGTCGTAGTTCGGTAACGGCCGGGACCCCGATGCCCCCACCGGCCGGGCCTTCCGCAAGGATGTGTGAAACAGATAAGCAAACCTCACAGGGGGACGCGGGATGAGTTACAACCAGCCAGGTCCGTACGGGCAGCAGCCGCAGCAGCCGGGTCCCTACGGGCAGCAGCCCCCGCCGCCGCCCGGCCCGTACGGCCAGCAGGCCCCGCAGCCGGGCTACGGCTACCCCCAGCAGGCCCCGCCCCCGCCCGGCTACCCGCAGCAGTCCCCGCCCCCGCCGCCGGCCTTCCCCCAGCAGGGCGGCTACCAGCAGCAGCCCCCGCAGCAGCCCCAGCCCGCGTACGGCTACCAGCAGCCCCCGCAGCAGGGGTACATGCCCCCGCCGCAGCCCCCGAAGAAGTCCAAGGCCGGCCCGGTCATCGCGGTGGTCCTGGTCGTGGCCGTGATCGGCGGCGCCGGCTGGTGGTTCCTGGGCGGCGGCTCGGGCGGCTCGGTCTCGGACGCCACGAAGGGCTACAAGCTGGTGGCCCCGGAGTCGGTGGGCGAGTTCCAGAAGAACCCGGAATACAAAGAGCAGCCCATCAGCGACAAGGACAAGCAGGAAGCCGAAGCCGCGGGCATCAAGAACCCCACCCAGGTGGGCATGAGCTACAAGGCCGGCGACCCGAAGAACCTGCTGACCGCCAAGAGCCTCACCTTCAGCGGTCTCTACGGTGAACTCGCCGACCCCGAGAAGTCGGTGGACGCCTACTTCGCCCTGTTCAAGATGAACGCCGCGCAGAAGAACGACAAGTCGACGGTCGAGCTCGTGGGCAGTCCCAAGTCGTTCACCCCGGCGGGCTTCAAGGGCGCAGTGCTCAAGTGCCAGGAGATCAAGGCCACCCCGAAGGACCCGACGGCGACCAAGGGGATCAAGGAATTCACCCTGCCCGTCTGCATTTGGGGTGACTACAGCACCCTGGCCGCAGTGAGCGCCAGTGACGCGGCTTCCCTCCTCGCGGGCAAGCCCGGCTACACCCTGGAGCAGACCGCGGACCTCGCCGCGAAGCTGTACAACACCGCCCGCGTCAAGAAGTAGCGGTCGGCAGGACATACGCAGAAGGGGCGCTCCCGATCAGGAGCGCCCCTTCTGCGTACGACGGACGACCGGCTACGCCGACTTCTCGTGCGGGCCCTGGTCCTTCGGGACGATGCGGGGGACCAGCGTCGGGTTGACGTTGGAGCGGACCACGTCGGCGGTGATGACCACGCGGGCCACGTCCTTGCGGGACGGGACCTCGTACATCACCGACATCAGGACCTCTTCCATGATGGCGCGCAGGCCGCGCGCGCCGGTCTGGCGGAGGATCGCCTGGTCCGCGATGGCTTCGAGGGCCTCGCGCTCGAAGTCCAGCTCCACGCCGTCGAGTTCGAACAGGCGCTGGTACTGCTTCACCAGGGCGTTGCGCGGCTCCACCAGGATCTGGAGGAGCGCCTCGCGGTCCAGGTTGTGCACCGAGGTCAGGACGGGCAGGCGGCCGATGAACTCGGGGATCATCCCGAACTTCACCAGGTCCTCCGGCATGACCTCCTGGAACTGGTCGCTCGCCTCGATCTCGCGCTTCGAGCGGATCGTCGCCCCGAAGCCGATGCCCTTGGCGCCCGCGCGCGACTCGATGATCTTCTCCAGGCCGGCGAAGGCGCCGCCCACGATGAAGAGCACGTTCGTCGTGTCGATCTGGATGAACTCCTGGTGCGGGTGCTTGCGTCCGCCCTGCGGCGGGACGGAGGCCGTCGTGCCTTCCAGGATCTTCAGCAGGGCCTGCTGCACGCCCTCGCCCGAGACGTCGCGCGTGATCGACGGGTTCTCGCTCTTGCGGGCGACCTTGTCGATCTCGTCGATGTAGATGATCCCGGTCTCGGCCTTCTTGACGTCGTAGTCCGCCGCCTGGATCAGCTTCAGCAGGATGTTCTCGACGTCCTCACCGACGTACCCGGCCTCCGTCAGCGCCGTCGCGTCCGCGATGGCGAACGGGACGTTGAGCATGCGGGCGAGCGTCTGCGCGAGCAGGGTCTTGCCGGAGCCGGTGGGGCCGAGCAGCAGGATGTTGGACTTCGCGAGTTCGATCGCGTCGTCACGGCCCTGCGCGCCGCCGTTCTCGCCGGCCTGGACCCGCTTGTAGTGGTTGTAGACCGCTACCGAGAGCGCCTTCTTCGCCGGCTCCTGGCCGACGACGTAGCTCTCCAGGAACTCGTAGATCTCACGGGGCTTGGGGAGTTCCTCCCACCGGACCTCGGAGGTTTCCGCGAGTTCCTCTTCGATGATCTCGTTGCAGAGGTCGATGCACTCGTCGCAGATGTACACACCGGGTCCTGCGATGAGCTTCTTCACCTGCTTCTGGCTCTTTCCGCAGAACGAGCACTTGAGCAGATCGCCGCCGTCACCGATGCGTGCCACGAGGTGCTTCCCCTTCGCCTGGGAGACGCTTGGTTCAGCGACTCCTGGTGCCTCATATCCGACGGTACCTTGCCGGGGGCCCCGAGCGGGGCCCCCTTGACGTGGTTCACATCGCCCAATGCGACGACGCGCCCACGTCAACTGACGGCAAGGATCAGACCGCGCTGCTCTTGCGGGTGGAGACGATCTGGTCGATCAGGCCGTACGCGAGAGCGTCCTCGGCCGTCAGGATCTTGTCGCGCTCGATGTCCTCGCGGATCTTCTCGATCGGCGTGGTCGAGTGCTTGGCCAGCATGGCCTCCAGCTGGTCGCGCATGCGCAGGATCTCGTTGGCCGCGATCTCCAGGTCGGAGAGCTGCTCACGGCCGGTGCCGCCCGAGGGCTGGTGGATCAGCACGCGGGCGTTCGGCAGCGCCATGCGCTTGCCGGGGGTACCGGCGGCCAGCAGGACGGCGGCGGCGGAGGCCGCCTGGCCCATGCAGACCGTCTGGATGTCCGGCTTCACGAACTGCATCGTGTCGTAGATCGCCGTCAGCGCGGTGAAGGAACCACCGGGGCTGTTGATGTAGATCGAGATGTCGCGGTCCGGGTCCATCGACTCCAGGCACAGCAGCTGCGCCATGACGTCGTTGGCGGAGGCGTCGTCGATCTGCACGCCGAGGAAGATGACGCGCTCCTCGAAGAGCTTCGCGTACGGGTCGTACTCGCGCACGCCCTGCGAGGTGCGCTCGACGAAGCGCGGGATGACGTAGCGGTTGTCCACCTGCGGGCCGGAGTAGAGGCCGCTCGCGGAGAAGTTCGCGGAGAAGTTGTTCTGCATCTGGGTGTTCACCATCCTGGTGGCGTTCTGCGGGCTGAGGGTGCCTGTGCGGGCGGGCGGTACGGAGGGCCGTACGCCGGGGCCGGGATCAGGCCCCGGTGCCGCCGCCGCCGGGAACCAGGGAGGCGGCCGAGATGATCTCGTCGATCAGGCCGTACGCCTTGGCCTCCTCCGCCGTGAACCAGCGGTCGCGGTCGCCGTCGCGGATGATCGCCTCCACGGTCTGGCCCGAGTGGTGCGCGGTGATCTCAGCCATGCGCTGCTTGGTGCGCAGCAGGTACTGGGCCTGGATCTTGATGTCCGAGGCGGTGCCGCCGATGCCGGCGGAGCCCTGGTGCATCAGGATGTCGGTGTTCGGCAGGGAGAAGCGCTTGCCGGCGGTGCCGCCGGTGAGCAGGAACTGGCCCATGGAGGCCGCCATTCCCATGCCGATGGTGACGACGTCGTTCGGGATGTACTGCATGGTGTCGTAGACCGCCATGCCCGCCGTCACCGAGCCACCGGGGCTGTTGATGTACAGGTAGATGTCCTTCTCCGGCTCGGCGGCCAGGAGGAGGAGCTGCGCCGTGATCTTGTTCGCGATGTCGTCGTCGACCTGCTGGCCGAGGAAGATGATGCGCTCGCCGAGCAGCCGGTTGTAGACATGGTCGCCGAGGCCGCCACCGATGGACGGCTCACCCGCGGCGTAAGGCTTCAGATTCGTCACGTATCCACCTGCTCGTCTCCGACGGCCACATGCCGTCTCAGCGTCTCGTTCTGGGGCGCGGACCTACCGGTGGGGCGATGCCCGCCGGCTTCGGGTACTCCCGTGCCCTCGTATTCATGGACCCTAACGCGCAGGTAGGACAACGCCATCCCGCTTCCCGAACTGTTCGCTCGGAGCGCAAGGTGACCGGGCCCCACGAGGAGGGTCACGAAGGGACGGCGAAGGGCCCGGACGCGACCGCGTCCGGACCCTTGCCACTACTGCTCCACGGGCTCGGCCCAGGGGTGTTGCCTAGGCCTCTTCGGCCTTCACCTCGGTGTCACCGTCGACGGCGTCCTCGACGACCTCGACGGCGGCCTCGGTCTCGTCCTCGTCGGAGAGGTCGATGACCTCACCGTTGGTGTCGACGACCTTGGCCTTCTCGACGACGACCGCGAGGGCCTTGCCGCGGGCGACCTCGCCGACGAGCATCGGCACCTGGCCACCCTCGACGACGGCCTGGGCGAACTGGTCCGGGGACATGCCCGAGGACTGCGCGCGGCGCATGAGGTGCTCGGTGAGCTCCTCCTGGTTGACGCCCAGCTTCTCCTTGTTGACCAGGGCGTCCAGCAGGAACTGGGTCTTGATGCCCTTGACGGCCTGCTCGGCGGTCTCGGCGTCGAACTCCTCGACCGTCTTGCCCTGGATCTCCAGGAACTTCTCCAGGTTCAGGCCCATCTGGCCGAGCTGGTGGTGCTCCAGGTTGTGCTTGCGGGTCTGGACCTCGTCCGCGAGCAGCTTCTCGGGGACGGGGATCTCCGCGAGCTCCAGGAACTTCTCCAGCACGCGCTCCTGGGCCTGGGTGGCCTGGTCGTACTGCTTCATGTTCTCCAGGCGCTTGCGGCTGTCCGCCTTGAGCTCCTCGAGGGTGTCGAACTCGCTCGCCATCTGGGCGAACTCGTCGTCCAGCTCCGGCAGCTCACGGGCGGAGACCTTGGTGACCTTGACGGTGACCTCGGCGTCCTTGCCCTCGGCGGAGCCGCCCTTCAGCTGGGAGGTGAAGGTGGCCTCGCCACCGGCCTCCAGGCCCTTGACGGCCTCGTCGATGCCGTCGAGGAGCTCGCCCGAGCCGATGGTGTAGGACACGTCGCTGGCGACACCGTCCTCCAGCACCTCTCCGTCGACCTTGGCCTCCAGGTCGATGGTGACGACGTCGCCGTCCTGGGCGGCGCGCTCGACGTCCTTGGTGGACGCGAAGCGGCCGCGCAGCTGCTCGACCGACTTCTCGACGTCCTCGTCGGAGACCTCGATGGCGTCGACCTCGACCTCGATGCCGGAGTAGTCCGGGATCTCGATCTCGGGGCGCACGTCGACCTCGGCGGTGAAGGCGAGCAGCTCGCCGTCCTTCAGCTCCGTGATGTCGACCTCGGGCTGGCCCAGCGGGTTCAGGTCGGCCTCGTTGACCGCCTCGGTGTAGAACTTCGGGAGGGCGTCGTTGACGGCCTCCTCCAGCACCGCACCGCGGCCGAAGCGCTGGTCGATGACGCGCGCGGGGATCTTGCCCTTGCGGAAGCCCTTCACCGTGACCTGCTGGTTGATCTTCTTGTACGCCGCGTCGAGGCTGTCCTTGAGCTCCTCGAAGGGCACCTCAACAGTGAGCCGAACCCGAGTCGGGTTCAGGGTCTCCACGGCGCTCTTCACGGTTCGGTCTCCTTGTGGCTGACTGCTTGGGGTTCTGCCGGAACGCTGCGATTCAGCGGTTCGACGGATTCGGCCCGGTACATCAGACACACGGGCACGCAGCTTGCATAGTAACCGCAAGCGGCAATCAGCCCACAACGCGATCTTCGATCCGTGATCTTGGTGCAGGCGGTACTGGATGGTCGGGGTGGCCGGATTCGAACCGACGACCTTCCGCTCCCAAAGCGGACGCGCTACCAAGCTGCGCCACACCCCGTCGGTGCGACACGTAGGGTACATGCCCGGAGACCCTCTGATGCGCGCGGTTTTCCGGGCGCCGCACGCGCGCGCGGCTCCGACGCCGGACACGGCGACGGGAAAGGGGTGTGCGCTCACCCTGCGCGACCCGCTAGGATGCTGTCCGTGCCACGGTCCCCGGACCTGCGGCGCGCATGTTGCGGGTGTAGCTCAATGGTAGAGCCCTAGTCTTCCAAACTAGCTACGCGGGTTCGATTCCCGTCACCCGCTCTGAAGCCGAAAGGGCCAGGTCAGAGGAGATCTCCTCGACCTGGCCCTTCGCCGTTCCCGGGGCGGCGATCAGCTCGCCGTGCCCCCTGCGTGCCCCTTCCGCTGTGGATCTTCTTCCGTGTCCCCCACGGCCTTCTGACCGCTCTCGCGGCCCTTGCTCACGAGTCCGCTCAGGGCGTCGGCGATCAGCCGGTCCCGGTCGGCGCTGGCGTGTTGGTAGATCAGTGCGGCGCGGGCGGTGCTGTGGCCCATACGCGTCATCAACTCCCGCGTACTGGCTCCAGTCGAGGCGGCCAGCGTGTTGCCGGTGTGCCGGAGATCATGGAAGTGCAGCTCCTTGACCCCTGCCTCCAGGCATGCCTTGTGCCACAGCCGGTTGAAGTGGTTCCGGCGCGGGGTCGCCCCCTTGGCCCCTACGAAGACGCGCCCGTCGGCGCCGGCCTCGGCGTACCGCTTCAGGTGATCGTGGAGTTCCGGGAGGATCACGCCGGGGATGGAGACGGTTCTCTTGCCCGCGGCGCTCTTGGGCGCCTTGATCTCCCTCTGCCCGTTGCCCAGCTCGGCGACGGCCCTCCGGACACGCACGGTCCGGTTCTCCAGGTCCACGTCCCGCCGGTGGAGACCGATCAGCTCGCCCCACCGCAACCCGAGGAATCCGGCCATGAGTACGAGAGCCCGAAACCGCGGCTGGATGGCCTCGGCCAGGGCGTACACCTCCTTGACCGTGGCGGTGGGGCGCTCCGGGGTGTGCACGGTGCTGGCGCCCTTGACCTGGCACGGGTTCCGCCGGATCACCTCGTCGGACACGGCCGTGCCCAGGATGGCCCGGAGCAGGGCGTAGGCCTTGGCCACGGTGGTGGGCCCGGTACCGGAGGCGAGCTTGTCGGCGCGCCAGCCGCGTACGAGGGGCGGCGAGATCTCCGTCAAGTTGACGGCGCCGAGGACGGGCTCCAGGTGGTGCTTCAGGAGCGAGCCGTAGAGCTGTCGTGTGGTGCTGGTCAGCTCGCGCTCCTTGATCCAGGTGACGGCGTACGGCCCGAAGGCGATCTTCCCGGCGTCCGGGTCGTGCCAGTCGCCCTTGCGCATCTCGGTCTGCTTGTCGGCGAGCCAGTCGTCCGCGTCCTTCTTGGTGCGGAAGGTCTCGGGTGCTGGGCGGAGCTGTCCGTCCGGGCCGAGGTACCGGGCCTGGTACCGGCCGGAGGGCAGCTTGCGGACCCGGCCGAACTGGCGGCGTTTCCCGGCCATCAGGCAGCCACCCCCAGACGGCGGCGACGCGGCTCGACGGTGTGGGCGTCGATGTAGGCCCGGACGGCGCTCTCGGGGATGCGGACGTGCCGACCGACCTTCACGTAGGTGATCCGCCGCTCCTCGACGAGGCGTCGCGGGAACCGCACGGTGGTGCCGAGCAGTTCGGCGACCTGGACGACGCTGAGGAAACGCTCATTCATGCTGCTCTCCTTGCAGGGCTTCGCGGGCGGTCCGGCGGTTCAGCTGAATGCCGCGGGCGATGGTGGCGGCGAGTACCGACTCCCCCGGGCCATGTCCGTGGCCGGCGTACTGCCAGGAGGCGAGGACGAGCACGGTGTCCGGCTCGACGTCGTCCAAGCCGCGGGCTTCGCGTTCCTGGGCGGCGCGGTAGTCGGCGCGGGTCTGGCGGAGGGCACCGAGGGTGGTCGAGTACTGGCGGGACTTGGTGGAGAAGTGGCCTCGGAAGCCGAGCATGTGGGCCCAGGCGGCGAGGCGGCGGTCCGGGTAGAGCGGGTCCAGGTCGAGGCAGGCGCCGATCAGGCGGGCGGCGTGGTCGGGGACACCGAGGATGGCGAGGGCTTCGCGGTTGCCGATGCGGCGGTCGAGGGTGCCGGTGTTCTCGGCGGCTTTGG